>CAUJEE010000249.1 GCA_963169215.1 Actinomycetota bacterium | reverse complement strand
CTGATGAAGCAGGCCCGCGCCTTCGGTGTGGGGGTGGTGCTGAGCACGCAGAATCCGGTCGACATCGACTACAAGGCGCTCTCGAACGCGGGCACATGGATGATCGGCCGCTTGCAGACCGACCGCGACAAGCAGCGCCTGCTCGACGGGATGAGCGCCGCTGCCGGTGGGGTCGACATCGCCGCGGTGGGCGACACGATCAGCGGCCTCGGCAAGCGCGAGTTCGTCCTGCGCCGGGCGAGCAAGGACAAGCCGGAGGTGTTCACCACCCGCTGGGCGATGAGCTACCTGCGCGGCCCGCTCACCCGCGACCAGATCGCCACCCTGATGGCCGACCAGAAGGCTGCCCAGCAGGCTGCCCAGCCCGACGCGCCGCGCACCGCCAAAGCGCCACCACCATCGGCAGCGGCAGCCGGCGCGGCATCGGCGACAGCGGCGGCCTCCCCCACAACCGCGGGCGACGCGCACACCAGTCCCGTCGCCCCGCAGGTGGCCGAGGGGGTTCCCGTGCGCTGGGCAGATGCCGCCGCGCCATGGCTGACAGCGGTGGGTGGCGACCCGCGGGGCACGCGCCTGTCGGCGGCGGTCGTCGCTCGCGTGGCCCTGCGCTACGACGAAGACAAGGCCGACCTGATCCACGACGAGGAGTACGAAGCCGTCATCCATCCGCTCGCGCAACAAGTCGATGCCTCGCGCGCGATAGCCGCCGACTACGACGAGCGCGATCTGCGCGCCGAAGCTCCTGCGTCGCCGGCCTACGTGCTGCCTGAGGCGCCGCTGAAGAACAAGACGTTCTGGAGCGGAGTGCAGCGCGATCTGGTCGACCACTTGGTGCGCAGCCGCTCGCTGCAGTTGCAGGTGAATCGCTCGCTGAAGCTCTACTCGCGTCCGGGCGAGACGATCGAGGCGTTCGCCCAGCGCTGCCAGGAAGTGGCCGACGCGAAGGGCGACGAGGAGACCGCCGGCCTGCGCGACAAGTACCAGACCAAGGTGCAGCGCCTGCGCGACGAACTGCGCACGGCCGAAGGGCGCGCCGAGGTGCTCGAGGCCGAGGCCAAGGGTCGCCGCAACAACGAGCTGCTTTCCACCGCCGGGTCGATACTGGGCGGCTTGCTCGGTGGGCGAAGGTCGCGCGGCAGCGTGATCGGCTCGGTGCTGGGCAAGGCGGGCACCGCCGCCGGGCGACGCGGGCGCAGTTCGGCCGCGGGCAAGCGACTCGACGCCGCCGAGGACAAGATCCAGGCGCTCCACCAGGAGCTCGAGGACGTCGAGCAGGAACTGGTGAGCGAGGTGGCCGAGATCGACGCCCGCTGGATGGACGTTGCCAAGCAGATCAACACCGAGCAGATCTCCCTGGAGAAGACCGACGTCAAGGTCACCCAGCTCGCGTTGGTGTGGCTGCCCGTGGCGTAGCTGCTTCTGGGCAGATTCCTTCCCAATTCCGATTCTGGTCTCGATGGTTCCCGGCCTCCGGGACCCATGCCACCCAGGTCGAACGATGCCACCGCACGACCTCGCCTCTCACCAGGGCCGGGAGACCTGCGGACGCTGCTGCCCGGGGTGGGGTTAGCCTTTGAGCCTGCCGCCGACGTAGCCCAACGGCAGAGGCACGGCGTTTAGGGCGCCGTCAGTGTGGGTTCGAATCCCACCGTCGGCACATGCGCATCGACGTGCAGTACAGCTCGGGGCACACCGAGTTCGCTGCCTACCGCGACGCGATCCTCTCTGCCGAGGGCGAGGGGTGCGACACGGCCTGGGTACTCGACCACTTCGACGGGGCGATGGTGGGTGGCGACCGCCCGGTGCTGGAGTGCTTCACGCTGCTCGGCGCGCTGGCAGCGGCCACCACCCGCATCAGCCTCGGCTGCCTGGTGGCCAACGTCGCCAACCGCCATCCGGCGCTGTTGGCCCAGTGCGCGCAGACTGTGCAACGCATCAGCGGGGGCCGCTTCCGGCTCGGGCTCGGTGCGGGAGCCGCACCCGACACGCGCTGGAGTCGCGAACACCGCGAGCGTGGCATCCACATCGCACCAGCTCTGGCCGACCGCCACGCGCAGGTGGTGGGCAACATCGATGTGGTGCGCGCCACCGCACCCACAGTGCCGATCATCGTCGGGGTGAACAGCGTAGAACTGGCCACAATCGCCGGCCGCCATGCCGATGGGGTGAACGTGCGGCTGAAGAGCCCGCACGCGGAGCGATACCTCGCCGCTGCGCGCGAGGCGGCCCAAGGGCGGCCGTTCGAGTGCAGCGGCTGGGCCGCACACGACGATCCCGCCGCGCAACAGAAGGCCGAGGAGCTGCGACTCGACCGGCTGATCATCAGTCACCTGTATGCGTTCGACCGCTGACTCGCACCCGTCGACACGGTCCCGCCAGAGGGCGAGACTGCGGGCGGATGGGCCGACGAGCAACACGTGCCAGGATCGCGCCCGATGAACGTGCACGACCTACCCACACCCGCGCTGGTGATCGATCGCGATCTGTTGCACCACAACCTGCGGGTGATGTCGGCCGCCCGACCCGGTGCGGCGCTGCGTCCGCACGTGAAGGCACACAAGTGCACTGCGCTGGCCGCCGAGCAGGCGCGCGGCGGGCACAGTTCGTTCACCTGCGCGACCACGCGCGAGGTGCTCGGCATGGCCACCGCCGGACTCGGCGACGACCTGCTGTTGGCCAACGAAGTAGTGCACCCCGACCTGCTCGGTGCACTCGCCGCAGCGCAGGACACGGCGCGCATCACCCTCGCCGTCGACTCGCCGGCCACGGTGGAAGCTGCGGCGCGCGCCGGGCTGCGCGAGGTGCTCGTCGACGTCGAGGTCGGCCTGCCGCGCTGCGGCTGCCGCGTGGAAGACGCGGGACGCATCGCCGACCTCGCCCGCGCCCGCGGCATGGAGGTGCGTGGGGTGATGGGCTACGAGGGCCACCTGATGATGGACGAAGACCGCGCCCACCAGGCCGCGGAAGTGCAACTGTGCGTCGATCGCCTGCTGCGGGCCTATCACGACGTCGGCGGCGAGGTGGTGAGCGCCGGCGGTACGGGCACGTATCAGTTCCATGACCGGGTGAGCGAGGTGCAAGCCGGTAGCTACGCGTTGATGGACAGCGACTACGCCAGGCTCGGCCTGCCCTTCGAGCAAGCATGTTGGGTGCTCGGCACCGTCGTGTCGACCAACGGACAGTGGGCGGTGGCCGACGTGGGGTTGAAGGCCTTGGCGATGGACCACGGCAACCCGACGATCGACGCCGGCACAGGCGGTGGCAGTGGCGGCGGCGGCGGCGACGTGTGGTTCTTCAGCGACGAACACGTCACCTTCGCCCCGCGCGCGGCGTTCCCCATCGTCGGCGAGCGGATTCGCATCGTTCCTGCGCACATCGACCCGACGATGGCCAAACACGAGGTGGCCTGGGTGGTGCGCGGCGACGAGGTGCTCGAGCAGTGGGCGGTCGACCTGCGCGGCTGGTGAGCCGACGCGGCTGGCTCGCATCGACCTCACCGTGTGCGCAGCGCATCCACCAGCGCGGCGAAGGCGCGGCCGCGGTGGCTGATTGCGTTCTTCTCCCCCTCGCTCATCTCGGAGAAGGTGCGCTCGTTCGGCGTGCCCGACGCATCCACCTCGGGCACGAACAGCGGGTCGTAGCCGAAGCCACGCTCGCCCCGCTCCTCGGTGGCGATCGAGCCACGGCACACCCCCTGCACGCACAACTCGCTGCCGTCGGGCCACACCACCATCACCACCGTGCGGAACTCGGCGCCGCGCGCGGTCACTCCGGCAAGGGCGGCCAAGGTCTTCGCCCGGTTCTCTGCGTAGGTGGCATGAGGGCCGGCGAAGTAGGCGGTCTCCACCCCGGGCGCGCCGTCGAGCGCGTCGATGAACAGCCCGGTGTCGTCGCTCACCGCGGCCATGCCGGTGGCGGCACCGACAGCGGCAGCCTTCAAGCGGGCATTGCCCTCCAGCGTGCCCGCATCTTCCACCACCTCGGGCACATGCGCCGGCCGCGGCAACAGTTCGACCACACCGTCGAGGATCGATGCGATCTCGGCCACCTTGTGCGGGTTGGCCGAGGCGCACACCAGTTGGGGCAGGCGGCCCACCACCGACCTCAGCGCGCGGCGCGCGGCGCCGGTGGGGTGGCCACCAGTTGCGCCTGCAGGTCGATGATGCGCTCCAGCCCGCCGGTGGCCAGCTCGAGCAGGCGGTCGAGTTCGTCGCGACTGAAGGCCTGCCCCTCGGCGGTGCCCTGCACCTCGACGAACTTGGGCGCCTCGCCGGGGCGGCCGAGCACCACCACGTTCATGTCGACCTCGGCGGTCGAATCCTCGGCGTAGGGCAGGTCGACCAGCGGCACGCCGCCGACGATGCCCACGCTGATCGCGGCGCAGTACGAGTGCAGCGGATGCTGCTTGATCTCCTTGGCCTGCACCAGCCGCGCCAGGGCGTCGTGCAGCGCGAGGTAGG
>CAUJEE010000248.1 GCA_963169215.1 Actinomycetota bacterium | reverse complement strand
ATCCGCTGGCCGCGCTCGACTGGGTGAACGTGTTCGCATTGGCGGTGAACGAGGAGAACGCCGCCGGCGGCCGGGTGGTGACTGCACCCACCAACGGTGCCGCCGGCATCGTGCCTGCGGTGTTGCTGTACTACGAGCGTTTCGTGCCCGGCGCCGGGGTCGATGGCGCGCATCGGTTCCTGCTCACCGCGGCAGCGATCGGCGGCCTGTTCAAGATGAACGCATCCATCTCCGGAGCGGAGGTGGGCTGCCAGGGTGAGGTCGGATCAGCGTGCGCGATGGCCGCCGGAGGGTTGGCGGAGGTGCTCGGCGGCACTCCCGAACAGGTCGAGAACGCGGCCGAGATCGCGCTCGAACACAACCTAGGCCTCACCTGCGACCCGATCGGTGGGCTGGTGCAGGTGCCGTGCATCGAGCGCAATGCGATGGCGGCGATGAAGGCGATCAACGCGGCACGGTTGGCGCTGCACGGTGACGGCACCCACCTGGTGTCGCTCGATCAGGCCATCGCCACCATGCGTGACACGGGCCGCGACATGCACGAGAAGTACAAAGAGACCGCCCGCGGTGGCCTGGCGGTGACCTTCCGCGGCACCGACGGCACCCCCCTCGGTGTTCCCGTCAGCATCGTCGAGTGCTGACCCGCGAGCCGGCCACGACGGCGACGGCGCCAGGCCAGTCCACCACTCATCCCCGTCGTCCCGTGTTGGGCGCGATTCGTCCCGCTCCTGACCGCGGCCGGCTGAACGGGCGCGGATCCTCCCACACGCCGGGATGAATCGCGCCCGTGCGGAAGGATTGGGGCGGGCGGAGGATCGCCTCGGCCCGCCCTGACGTCAGCCGACGCCACCTTCCATCTGGAGCTCGATCAGGCGGCTCCACTCGACCGCATACTCCATCGGCAGCGTGCGGGTGATCGGCTCGATGAAGCCGTTCACCACCATGCTCATCGCCTGCTCCTGCGACAGGCCGCGCGACATCAGGTAGAACAGCTGCTCGTCGGCAATCTTCGACACGGTGGCCTCGTGGCCGATCTGTGCGTCGCGCTCGCCCACCTCCATGTACGGCAAGGTGCGGCTCTCGCTCTGCTCGTCGAGGATCAACGCGTCGCACTGCACATGGCTCTTGCAGCCGTGCGCGCCTTCGTCGACTCGCACCAGGCCGCGGTAGGTGGTGATACCGCCGTCCTTGGAGATGCTCTTCGACACGATCTTGGATGTGGTCTCGGGCGCGGCGTGCACCATCTTCGCGCCGGCGTCCTGGTGCTGGCCGGGGCCGGCGTAGGCCACCGACAACACCTCACCGGTGGCCTTCGGCCCCACGAGGTACACGCTCGGGTACTTCATCGTGAGCTTGCTGTTGTGCACCACGAAGCCCTGCGACACGAAGTTGCCGGTGCCCTCCACTTCGATGTCCCACGTGCGCACTTCACCCAAGTGCTCGCTCACAACAATCTTGCGCACATCCAATGAATCGGGGCACTCGATCGAGGAGCGGCCGATCGTGCGGTGGTGGGTGAGCTTGGTCGGCACTTGCGCGGCGACGGCCTGCTGCAGCGGCAGCGAGAGGCGTGCCACTACGCGAGGATCGGCCGGGAAGTCGAGCCGGTGCGAACCGCGCGTCTGCGACAAATAGCCGCGAATGCGGCGCGGACCGGCAGCTTCGGACGAGAGATGCCCAAACAGACCCAGTGTGTCGAGGAGGGCAGCGACATCACTGGCCAGCGCACGGTTCACCGACTTGAACGACAATCCTCGACGGCCTCGCGTGGCGCACCCGTCGCTGTCGATCAGTCCGGCGAGGAACTCGATCCGCTGCGACTCGGGAGTGCTGAGCACCCACGAGGGAATGCGCTTGTCGGTCGCCCCCGTGCGCAGCCCGTTGCGCTCGAACAGCTCCACCAACGCGACCGAGCTCCACCGCGAGGTGATGCCATCGGCACGCACCTCCGGCGCGCAGCCGGGCAGCAGCGCATCCATCACCGCGATCAAACGCGGGTAGGCCCGATCGGTTGTCGGCACAGAGAACGTCAGCCGGCCCGGCTCGAGCGAGCCGTCGCCGAGGAACAGACCGAACAACCACATCAGATCGTCGGTGGTGTGCTCCGGCACTGCCAGCCGCTCGCTTCGGCGCCGGGTCGCCTGCAGGTCGGCGGCGTACTGATTGGAGGTCGCAAACGACGACATCGCGTCGGGTCGCTCGAGCTTCCACGGTGAGCCGTATTCGATGCTGGTCCGTGGTACCAGCGCGGTATGAAGCTGGTCGGCACGCACGTAGCCCAGCGCATAGCGCCCAGACTTCTTCGGACGGCTGGCGTCGTACGTGTACGACAGGAACGGGTGGTTGTCTGTGACAGTGAGCGAGCGCGCGCCGGACCGCACCTCACGCACCGGCTGCACGCCGGAGAAGCGTTTGGCAATCACCGTCCGGAACACGAGCTCGCCGGATTCGTGGTCGAACGACAACACCTGCTCACCGGGCGCGACCAGCTCGATCGGCTTGACGCCGTGGGGGGTCGTCACCGTGGATCCCTCCGCGAGACACCCGATGTTGCCGTCGATCCACTCCATGTGGCCCTCGGCCTCGACGCGGGCGCGCTTGGTGACCAGGTTGTACACGTTCGGCGACCAGTTCTGGATGGTGGTGTATGTCACCCGCGCCGATGGCTTCACGACGATCTCCACCACCGCCGAGTGCAGTGAGTCGTTGGTGTACACCGGTGCCGAGCAACCCTCGATGTAGTGCACTTGCGAGCCCTCGTCGGCGATGATGAGCGTGCGCTCGAACTGACCGGCGTTCTCGCTGTTGATGCGGAAGTAGGCCTGCAGTGGCATCTCGCAGTCGACCCCCGGGGGTATGTAGATAAAGGACCCCCCCGACCATACGGCGCTGTTCAGCGCAGCGAACTTGTTGTCGCCGGGAGGGATCACCGTGCCGAAGTACTGCTTCACCAAATCGGGGTACTCGCGCAATGCGGTGTCCATGTCGCAGAACAGGATCCCGCGTGCCTCCAGGTCTTCGCGGTTGCGATGGAAGACGACTTCGGAGTTGTGCACCACGAAGCCCTCGGCGACAAAGTTGTGGTGGCCCTCCACCTCGATGTCGTAGGTGGTCTCCGCGCCGACCGACTCGATGGACTCGATGCGCACGAAGCCCAGCATCTCGCTGGTATGGGTCCTGAAGCAGGTGCCCTTCGCGGTGCGATTGGTGTGCGCGTACACGCGGGCACCGAGGCGGGCCGCCTTCTTCGGCGAACGCAGCGGTAGGCGATCGAAGCGGCCGGAGAGGTGCAAGCGGTAGCCGACGATCTCGCGCGTCGCATCGTGCGGGTGCTCGCTGGTGAAGCGGCTGACAGAGCTGACGCCAATGCCGCACAGTTGTGCCAGATCGCGCAGGTCATCGAGCAGCGCAGGGTTGCTGCTCGTGATCACCGGGTTCTTCGCCGAGCGGTGGGCGCGCACGGTGCCATCGGCATCGACGAAGCCGGCAAGGAAGGCCAGCCGCTGCTCGGTCGGCAGGCCGTACACCCACTCGGGCACCCTCTTGGTGTGCGAGTTGCCGGCGATGCCGTTGGCATCGAGGAAGTCGGCCAGGCGAGCGGTGCCGCGCGCCGTCAGGCGCAGCCGATCGGTGGCCAGCGCGAATTCGAGGTCGAACTGGGCGCGGGCCACTCGGATGATCTCATCGACCAGCTCCCCGTCGGATTGATCGACGGCGATCTGAACGGTGGTATAGCCGCCGTTGTGCTTGAGGTAACCGTCACCCAGCCACAGCCCGAGGAACCACGCCAGATCGACGCCGGTAAAGCCCAACCCGGCGTGCACGTGGCGTTCCGCCATCGGGTAGACACGACCGAAGCTGGGCAGGTCGGTCGACACTGCGACGAGGTCGCCCACCGCCAGCTCCTCCGCAGGAACCCAACGCGACGCGTATCGAGCTTTCCGACGGCCATCGCGTCGCACGTCGCGGAGCACGAGGAAGGGATGATTGCCCGAGGCCCCGATCACGCGGCTGCCCGCCCGAATCTCGAGAATCTCCTTGACGCCCGACTCGCCACCCCCAACGACGCGAGCCACCTCGATCTGCTTCGTCGCCTGGTTGAGCGAGAAGACCTCGTCGCCGGCGACGAGCTCCTTGATCGCGCGCATGCCGCGAGTGGTCCACACCTTGGTGGAGCCGCGCAGACATTCATACTGCGCCGTCACGCCGGCGAGGTACTTGCGCTCGGCCTCGGGGATGCCCAGCTTCTCGTAGGTGGCCTTCATCTGCTCGGGCAGGTCGTCCCATTCGCTCACCTGAGCGTTGGCCGGGCGCAGGTAGTAGTAGATGTCCTGGAAGTCGATGTCGGGCATGTTCACCGCGAACCACTCGGCCATCGGCTTGCGGTCGAACATGCGCAGACTGCGCTGGCGGAACTGGCTCATCCACCGCGGCTCGCCCTTCCACCACGAGATCTGGTCGACCACGCCGTCGTTCAAGCCCTTCACCGGTTTGAACGCGTACTCGACGTCGCTGTCGCTCCAGCCGAGGTTGTACTTGCTCAGGTCGAGGTCGAACGACGTCATCGGGCGCTCCGTTCAGCGGTGTGCAAGGGTGCCTGGATTTCCACTATCGCCATAGTAACAATTCCAGGGGCGCTCGCCACCTGCCTCTCACTCGCCCCGCCCCGGGCCGGCTCTTGCGTCGTCGCCGTCCCGGGCCTTCATCCGTAGTACGGTGCGCCCGTGCCACGGCGGCTCTTGACTTTTTTGCGGGCGACCATGCTCACGGCCCTCCTCGCGAGCGGCCTCGCGTTGGCGGCCAATGTCTCCACGGCCCACGCCGAGACCGAGCTGATCTTCACCGGTAGTTGGCACTACAGCTACGACCCAGCCCGCCAGGTCGTCCAGGTCGACGCCCAGTTCGAGACGCGGATCGGTGCCGGCCTGCCCCGCGGCCAGTGCATCCACGGCCTCTATCTCCCGGTACCGCAGACGATCAGCAACATCGTCAACACGCAGACCGCATTCGTGGCCAGCTCGAGCGTCCCGCGACAGCCGGTGGTCATGGATCACTCGCTGGAACCGCTGCAGGGCAGCAGTGAGTACGCCCTGCTGCTGGTGAAGTTCCGCGGCTGCCTGATCACCGGCCAGGGCACGCTCACCCACCTGACGTTCGACTTCACCGGCTGGCCGCCACGCGAGCCGGGCACGATCCGCACCAACGCGGCCTACGTCGGATTCGAGGCTTTCGGCCTTGGGCAGAAGGCCGACGTCGCGATCAGTTTCAGCGTGCCCGCAGCGTTCACCGTCGATACTGTCGACGACGGTTGGCAGCTCACGAGTGCTGACGACATCGACACCTACACCCTGCCCGCACCGACTGATCCGATGGTGACCGACACCTTCGTCACCGCTCGCGACGACTCGGAGCTGGTCGGTAGTCCGCTCGACCCCGCGGGGCCAGCCGAGTTCGAGATCAAGTCGTGGCCCGGTGACGACGAATGGGTCGACTTCGTCACCGCACAGCTCACCGACGGCGTACCGGTGCTGGAGCAACTCATCGGCACCGAGTGGCCGATCGACGGCAGCGTCGAGGTGCGCGAGGCATTCACCCCCTACATCTACGGCTACGCCGGCTGGTTCAGCGCGTCCGAGCGCGAGCTGGAGATCGGTGAGAACCTCGACCAGGAGGTGGTGCTGCACGAACTGGCGCACGCGTGGTTCAACGACGAGTGGTTCGCCGAGCGATGGCTCGGGGAGGGGTTCGCCGAGACGTTCTCCAGCCTCAGCATCGCCGAGCTCGGCGGGGATCGTCGCGCGCCCGACTCGGTCGCAGTCGACGACCCGGGGGCGATCAGCCTCGCCGACTGGGGCAGCCCGGGTGACGGCGTGCAGGGCACCGACGATCGCGAGCGCTATGGCTACAACACCTCGTTCCACGTGATCGCCGAGATCGTCGACGCAATCGGCATCGACGAGATGCAGGAAGTGCTCGCCGCGATCGACGCCGAGACCACCACCTACACCGGACGCGACGAGCCGGAGGAGTGGAGCCCCGACACCGACTGGCGACACTTTCTCGACCTGCTCGACGAACTGGCCGACTTCGACGCCAGCGAACTGTTCACCGAGTACGTGATCGCGCCCGCCGATGTCGATGATCTCGACCTGCGCGATGACACTCGCGAGCGCTACGACGCACTCGCGGAGCGCAGCGGCGAGTGGTTCGTTCCGAAGGTGATCCGTCAAACGATGGACGACTGGGAGTTCGACGACGCTGATCAATGGATCGATGCAGCCGACGAGGCCCTGGATCTGCGCGACCAGCTCGAGTCTGTCTGCGCCGAGGCCCGCCTGGAGTACAGCGACGAGGTGCGCACCGCCTACGAGGATGCCGGCGATGACCTGGGCGACGCGAGCGAGCTGCTCACCGCCACCATCGCCACGGCAGAGCACCTGCTCGCGGCCAAGGACGCCAAAGACGGATCGCACGGTGTGTTCGGCACGATCGGATTGCTCGGCAGCGGTGTCGATGCGAGATTCGACGATGCCCGCGCAGCATTCACCGCCGGCGACCTGGCCACTGCCGACGATCGCGCTGATGATGTGCAGTCAGCAGTCGACGACGCAACCGAGCAGGGCCTGATCCGCGTGGCCATCGCTATCGGCGCGATTCTGCTCGCACTGCTGATCTGGCTGGTGGTGCGAGCAATGCGCCGCCGACGTCGGGCGGCGAAGGCGGCAGCAGCAGCGGCGGTGGCCGACGGCGACCAGGTCGCGGAGCTGCCCCCGCCGATCACCGACCTGCCCGAACACGACGACGGCACGGGGGCTACTGTCGACCCGTGACCCGAGCGCGACAGGTGTTGGCAACGATCGCCGCGGCGATCGTGCTCGCCGCCGTCACACCCACGACTCACCTCGCAGCCGCGCCCCTCACGCCCCGCGTGCCGGGCGAGCCGGTGCCTGTGCGCAACGGCGACTACACCTACACCGTCGACATCGTCGCCGGTGTCGTGCACGTCGAGGCCCACATCCGTGTCGCCAACGAAGGCTCGGTCGGGGTGGGCACCTGCTTCACCCACTTCCTGCTGCCGGTACCCAATGGCACCGTCGGCCACCGCGCGTTCGACCGCTCGCTCGAGCTCGCGGTCGAGTCGGCTTCCGCCACCAGTGGTGCGACGGAATCGACACTCGTGGTGCGCCTCGACGACTGCCTCAGCTACGGCCGCCCGTCGGCACTCAAGGTCACCTACGACATCCCCGCGGGCGCACCCCGCTCGACCGCCGCCGCCCGCATCGGCGCCGACTACGTCGCCTTCGTCGCCTGGAGCGCGGGACGGCCCGGCGGCGGCAGCATCAAGATCGTCGTGCCGACATCGCTGACCGCCGACTCGCTGGGCAGCGACTGGACGGTCGCGGCGCAAGGAACCAACACCGTCTACACCAAGAACCCTGTCCGCGACCCGAGCACCTATCGAGTGCTGTTCGGCGCCCGCAGCGCGGCGGCCGCCGACGTAGTGCCGGTCAGCGTCGATGACCATCGCTTCCGACTGCTCGCCGCCCCCGGCGACGACGAGTGGGTCGCGCACGTGACCGGGAGACTGGCCGACGATCTCGCCGCGCTCGAGCAGGCAATTGGACGACCGTGGCCGATCACAGGCACGTACACGCTCCGCGAGACATACGCCCCCGTCGGTCTGGCTGCGGCCAACTGGCCGACCGATCCCGATGCCACCGACGTCGGAGAGCGCCTCGACGAACTAGGGGTGTTGTACGGCCTGGCCGGCGCCTGGTTCGGGTCGGACCTGTTCGTCGACCAGTGGTTGGCGCAGGCCTTGGCCCGCACCCGCGCCGCCGCCGCGGCGAGCGTGCAGGGCATCACAGCCGATCCACCGACACCCGACTCGGTCGACGCGGCGGTGCAGGCGATCGTCGACGAGATCGGCGTGGAGGCGCTGGCGGAGGTGCTCGGCTACGTCGAGCGCGGCGCGTCGGCCTACTCCTTCGCCGCCCCTGGTACCGACAGCGAACCAGCGTCACCTCCACCCGTCGATTGGCGCGAGTTCCTCGACCTGTTGGAGCAGGTCGGTGGCTCGATGCGCGCCACCGAACTGCTCACCCCGTTCGTGCCCGAAGCCGACCGCGAATGGCTACAGCTGCGCGCCACGGCACGCCGCTCGTACGCACATCTGGAGCAGCGCGGTGGCGACTGGCGACCCCCGCGCGGAGTGCGCCACGCCATGGCTGCGTGGGCGTTCGCCGACGCCGAGGAGTTGATCGAGCGAGCGATTGTCGTCCTCGATCGTCGCGACCAGCTGGACGCTGCGCTCGCCGGCTCGCAGATCGACATGCCCGACGACCTGCGCGAGGCCTACGAGGCGGCCACCGACGACTTCGCCGCGGTAGCGGAACTGATCGGCGAGCGCACGAGCGTGGCGCCAGTGGTTGTTCACGCGGAAGAGTCCGACCAGCAGGCGTCGGGGTTGGTCGCTGCCATCGGATTACTGGGCAGCGATGCCGGACGACAGCTCGACACGGCGCTGGCCGCCTTCGCCATCGGCGATGTCGACGCGGCGCGCGACAACGCCTTCGCCGCCATCGACGCCACCAGCAGCGCCACCTTCGAAGGTGCCAAGCGGTTGATCCTCACCATCGGCAGCGCGCTGGCCGCGCTGGTCGCCGCGCTCTCGGTCCGCGACATCGTGCGCTACCTGCGGCTGCGGCGCGCGGGAGGAGCACTCGCATGACGACGGTGGTGGGCAGATGACCTCGATGGTGCTGGTGCACGGAGCATGGAACGGCGCCTGGTGCTGGGCCGCTGTACAGGCCGAGCTCGATCGCCTGGGCGTGCCCTCGTGGGCAGTCGATCTACCCGGGCATGGCACCTCCCCCGAGCCGCTCGCCGACCTGCACACCGATGCACGGTGCGTGGCCGAGTTGATCGAGCGTCTCGGTGACGAGGTCGTGCTGGTGGGCCACAGCTACGGCGGGGCGGTGATCAGCCAGGTGGCGCAGTGGTCGGACTCGATTGCGCACATGGTGTACGTCGCCGCGTTCGTGCTCGTACCCGGCGATTCGATGCGCAGCATCTCCGTGCTCGAGGGCGTGGCCGAGGAGCCGCCCTCGCTGCTGGGTGAAGCCCGCCGACGCGACGGACACCTGCTGCACCTCGACCCGATCGCGGCGGTTCCTGCGCTCTACGGCCACAGCCCGCATGCCGTGCAGCAAGCCGCGACCGCCCGCCTCGGCCCGCAGCCGGTGGCGACATTCACCCAGGAGATCGTCGGTGGCCCGACGGCGGCGCAACGTGGCATTCCCAGCACCTACGTGCGCTGCAGTGACGACCGCTGCGTTCCGCTCAGTCACCAGGATGCGATGGCCGCCGGGTGCGACACCGTGCTCACCCTGAACAGCGACCACTGCCCGATGCTGTCGGTGCCGGTCGAACTGGCAGCGATACTGGATGCGGTCGCAATCGGCGCCTGAACGATTCGTTCCACCGTCCCTAACGAAGCAATTGCAGCGAGTCGTCGCGCCGACCGAGCACCTGCTCGGCGTCGGCCCCGATCCAGTCGAGGCAGGCGGTGAACAGCACGAACGGATCTATCTGCGGGCGCAGGTCGCCATCGAGCAGGTCGGCCAGCGACCAGTCGCCGTGCATTCCGCCCTGCACGCTGTTGCCGAACACGAACGACAGGCCACCCGCCCCGTGGTCGCAGCCGCCACTCGCGTTCTCCTCCACGCGGCGGCCGAACTCACTGGTGGAAACCAGCAGCACCTCGTCGGTGAGGCCCGCCTCGTCGAGCGCAGCGAAGAATGCCGCCACACCGTCGGCGAAGTCGGCCAGCAATGTGCGATGCACCCCGGCCTGGCCAGAGTGGGTGTCGAATCCCGATGCGCTCACCACCACCAACTCGGTGCCGACGTCGCTGGCCAGCAACTGCGCTGCCACCGCGAGCCCGTCGGCCAGAGATGCGGCCCCTTCGCGAGCGGGCAGCTCGTCACCGTCAGGGGATGTGCCGGTCACCTCGGCGAACTCCGCCACGGCCTGCGCAGTGCGCCCGAACGCGCCGCGCATCTGTGCGGCCAGCGCGCCGTCATCGCCCTCATCACCTGCGGCGGCCAGCGCCACTATCGACTGGGGTTGGATGCCGACCCAGCGGAACGTGGAGGCACCCGTCACCACCGTCGCTGGCCGCGACGCCCCGTTGAGCACCGGCGCCCCCGCACCGAGTGCGGTGGCATAGAGCGGCGCCTGCTCGGGCAGTTGGTCGAGCACCCGACCCAGCCACCCCGGCGCGGACATGTCGTCGGCCCGCCACCAGCGGTCCATCGACACGAAGTGCGAGCGGTTGGGGTCGGCAAAACCGATGCCGCGCAGCACGGCCATCCGTCCGCCGTCCCAGAACGGGGTGAGCGCGCTGAGCGCGGGGTGCAGACCGGCGTCGTCGACGCCACCGAGGGCCAGCACCTCGGCCTCCGGCACCGCCAGCGTCGGGCGCAGATCGCGGTACTTGCCCGCCGTCGGCGGCAGCGTGTTGAGCGCATCGTTGCCGCCGTTCATCTGCACCACCACCAACCGCCGACCCGACAGCGACGGGATTGTCGTCGGCGGCACAGTCGAAGGTGCAGTCGTGGCGCCAGTGGTGCCACTGCTGTTCGCCGACGTGCCCTGGTCGTCGTCGTCGCACGCAGCCAGCCCACCGGCGGCGAGCAGGCCCGCTCCGAGGCGGGCGCCGGTGCCGATGAACTGTCGGCGATCGAGTTGGTGTGTGCCGTTCATGAGATCACGAACTCCGGGGTGATGAGGGCCAATGCCAGCCGCTCGCTGCCCGCCGCGGCCTCGGTGAGCGCTTCTGCCGAAGCCTCGCCAAAGCCGGTGGAGGGCAGACCGAGCACGTCGGCCAGGTCTTGCACATCGCCATGCGCTGCGGCGAGCACCTCGCCGTCGGGGGTGGCCGCGGCGAGCACTGCAGCCAGGTTTGCCCGGGCCACCAGGCTGCTGGCGGTGAACCAGGCCGCGCCACCGGGCCAGCCGGCGACGTTGGGAGGAAACAGCGGCAGTTGGCCGGCGGCCTGCAGTCGCCGGGCCGCGGCCAGCAGGTCGGGAGTCGCGCCCGTCACCCGTCGGGCGATCACGTACCACGGCAGCGGGGCAAGCACGATCGGTTCCCACTCGCCGGCCAGGCCGCGAGCGAGGGCAGCCTCCACCAGCGCGGCCACCGAGAAGTCGGATGCGGTGAACACCTCTGCTAGTTCGTCGGCCGCCGCCGATGTGCCCAGCAGCTCGCGGGCGACTCGGGAGGCGATCCACCGCGGCATCGCCTCGTGCCCGGCGACAGCATCGACGACCGTGTCGAGATCGTGCACACCCTCGACACCGAGGTAGGTCTGCGGTGTGTCGTCGTGCTGCCTCGGACGGAACTGCGCTCCCTCCACGGTCAGTCCCCAGCCGGTGAGCGCGGCCGCGCCG
>CAUJEE010000247.1 GCA_963169215.1 Actinomycetota bacterium | reverse complement strand
CCCTTCGCCAAGTGGTTCGTCGGCGGTCGCCTCAACGTGAGTTACAACTGTCTCGACCGCCACGTGATGGCCGGCAGGGGCGACCGGGTGGCGTTCTACTGGGAGGGCGAGCCGGGCGACTCGCGCACCATCACCTACGCCGATCTGCACCGCGAGGTGCAGCAGTTCGCCAATGTGCTCAAGTCGCTCGGGGTCGAGCGCGGCGACCGGGTGAACATCTACCTGCCGATGATCCCCGAGGCGGTTGTGGCGATGCTGGCCTGTGCCCGCATCGGCGCGGCGCACAGCGTGGTGTTCGGCGGCTTCAGTGCCCAGAGCCTCACCGATCGCATCAACGACGCGCAGGCCAAGGTGCTGGTCACCGCCGACGGCGGCTACCGCAGGGGCGAGGTGTTCGCGCTGAAGGGCTTCGCCGACGAGGCGCTGGTCGACACACCCACCATCGAGCACGTGGTGGTGGTGCGCCGCGGCGGCAACCCGGTGACGATGCAGGAGGGGCGTGATCACTGGTACCACGAACTGATGGCCGATGCCTCGGCGGTGTGTCCGGCCGAGCCGATGGACAGCGAGCAGTTGTTGTTCTTGCTCTACACCAGCGGCACCACCGGCAAGCCGAAGGGCATCATGCACACCAGCGGCGGGTACCTCACCCAGGTGGCGTTCACCCACCGCTACGTGTTCGACATCGACCCCGCCAACGACGTGTTCTGGTGCACCGCCGACGTCGGCTGGGTGACCGGACACAGCTACATCGTGTACGGCCCGCTGGCCAACGGTGCGACGCAGGTGATGTACGAAGGAGTGCCCAACTTCCCGGGCAACGACCGCTTCTGGGAGATCATCGAGAAGTACAAGGTGAGCAAGTTCTACACCGCACCCACAGCGATCCGGACGTTCATGAAGTGGGGGGCGCAGGAGCCGGCCAAGCACGATCTGTCGTCGCTGCGGTTGATCGGCTCGGTGGGTGAGCCGATCAACCCGGAAGCATGGATGTGGTACCACGAGAACATCGGTGGTGGCCGCTGCCCGGTGGTCGACACGTGGTGGCAGACCGAGACCGGCGGCATCATGATCAGCCCACTGCCCGGCTGCACCACCACCAAGCCGGGCTCGGCCACCTTCCCGCTGCCCGGCATCGGCGCCGAGGTGGTTGACGACCACGGTCGCCCGGTGACCCAGGGAGGCGGCTACCTCACCCTCACAACCCCCTGGCCGGGCATGCTGCGCGGCATCTGGGGCGACCCTGACCGCTACCGCGACACCTATTGGAGTCGCTTCCAGGGTCGCTACTTCGCCGGCGACGGCTGCAAGGTCGACTCCGACGGCTACCTGTGGCTGCTCGGCCGGGTCGACGACGTGATGAACGTGAGCGGCCATCGCATCAGCACCACCGAGGTGGAGAGCGCGCTCGTCAGCCACCCCGCAGTGGCCGAGGCGGCGGTGGTTGGCGCCAACGACGCCACCACCGGTCAGGCGATCATCGCCTACGTCACCCTGCGCGGCGGCAGCGATGTACCCGCCGACGATCTGCGCGCCCACGTCGCCCACGAGATCGGTGCGATCGCCAAGCCGAAGACCGTCTACTTCACCCCCGACCTGCCCAAGACCCGCAGTGGCAAGATCATGCGCCGCCTGCTGCGCGACGTGGCCGAGGGCCGCAACCTGGGCGACACCACCACCCTCGCCGACGCGAGCGTGGTGAGCGAGTTGCAGCGGCGGGCGGCCGAGGCGCCGACGGAGGACTGACCATGGGGCGGCCGACCCCGACGACTGCTCAAGGGATCGTCAACGCGGGCCGATAGAGGTTCGTGGCCAGCGAGGACACCGAACGCCCACACGCGACGGCTGAGCGCTTCACGCTCGACGACTTCCGGCTCCGCCTCGACTCGCCGCTGTTCCACCGCGATCCAGGCGGCAGCGCCACGCCTGTGGACCGCGAGCTGCCGTGGGAGCGCCCCGCCGCAGAACGCACCGCCGGCGTGTCGGTGGTCGCTCCGCAGGCAGCTCCGGCGCCGCCAGCGCAGTCGACGCAGCCGGCTGCGGCCGTGCCGGAGCGTTCGCCAGCACCCCGCCTGCGCACGTTTGCCGAACTGGTCGCCGACACCGACGCGCCAGCCGTAGCCGACGAGCCCGCGGCCAGCCCCACTGTCACTGCCGCCGTCGCCGCCGTCAGCAGCCAGACCGATGTCGCCGCCGACAGCGAGGTGCTGCCCGACCCGATCCTGCCCACCAACGACAAGAGCGGGGCCGACCACCCTGTACCCGAGGTGCAGGCGGAAGCGCTGATGGTGCTGCGCAGTGAGCCGACGGTGGCGCCACCGGCGATCGACCCCGAACTGATCGAACTTGCCGCGCAGGTGTCGCGATCGCTGGCCACGGTCGAGTCGCGCAGCAGCGACAGTGTGCAGGCCGAGCTCGACCGGTTGGCGTTCGTGCCCGACTCGGAAGCACCCGCGGCTCGGGTGGAGATCCCTCCCATCGTCGTCGCCGAGCCTCCGCCGGAAAGGCTCGCGGAGCCACAGGCCGACTCCCCGGATGCGCGCGAACCGGCAACGGCTCTGCTCCCGGAAGTGTCGCGAACCGCATTGCCGGTGGCGCGTGTGGCGATCAGTGCGGATGAGGTGCCGAGCCTCAGCCAGCACGAGATGTACATGCCGAAAGTGGCCGTGCAGCAGCGGCCGCGTATGAGCTACAGCGACTTTGCGGCACAGTTGGCGCCTGCCAAGCGCCGTGCACGTCACCCATTGCGCAAGTTGTTCGGCACGCTCGTGCTGCTCGCGATGGTGGGCGGTGGGCTGTTCGCAGCCAAGTACTACTTCCTCGACCAGCGGTGGGATGCCGACGTCAAGCCGATGGCGGCGGAAGTTGAGACCGAGCGCGGATTGCAGTTCGACCATGCCGTGGCCGTCAGTGAGGTCGACGGCACCGAGTATGCGGAGAAGTTGGTGCGCGCCACGGTGGGCTTCGCCGCCGACGACCCGCAGGTGGTGCTGTCCGGCTGGCGCGCTCTCGGGCTGCTCAACGGCACGGCCGACCTGTCGACCCTGGGACTGGCCGGGATCGGCGACGCGCCAGCGTTCTACGATCCCGGATCGGAGACGATCTACGTCGTGCGCGATCTGCCCGCCGACCTGCGCCGTTTCGCCCTCCAGCGGGCGCTCACTCTCGCCCTTCTCGACCAGGAGTACGACTGGGGTGGGCGCGCGGCCGACCAGTCACCGGCGGTGCAGCGCGGGATGCGTGCTCTCTTCGATGCCGACTCGCTCGCCGTCGCCTCAGCCCTGCTCGACGACACCGAACGGGCCAACGTGCTGCTTCAGCAGTCGGCGCTGTACACGGTGTACCCGGCCGCGGGGTCGTCGTCGCCATTCGCCACCGCCGTCGCCTCCCGCAGCGGCCTCGCGCTGCGCGGCTACTTCGACGGCGCCTCACCTGCCGCCCGTGACGCGGTGCAACGCGATGCCCAGGTCACCGATGGTGCAGCACTCGACCTGCGCCGGCTGCTTGCCGCCACGCCGACGACCTCGGTGTCCAAGGAGTCGCAGGGGATGCTCTTCTGGTATCACGTGCTCGCGGCGCGGGTGGGTAACGACACGGCCTGGCGGGCGGCTCTGGCCTGGCAGGCCGACACCGTGTCGTTCGTCGGGGACGCCAAAGTGTGCGTGACCGGCCTGGTGCAGATCGACCCGGCAGCACACGACTTCGTGTTCGGCGTGTTCAGCGCCTGGGCCGCGGCGGCGCCGGCGGAGTCGTCGACGCAAGTGGGTGCCCCGGCGGCAGGCCAGATCTCGGTCTCGGCCTGCGATCCGGGCGAGCTCGTCGCCAGCAACGACGGCCGTGCCCGGCTCAGCCTGGGGGGAGCGCCACTGCGCAGCGAGCAGTTCCGCCAACTCACGGTGGCCTATCCGCAGCTCACCCAGACCCAGCTGGCGTGTGCGGTATATGGCAGCGACGACGTAACGATCGCCGACGAGCGCGCAGTCATCGACCCCGTCGGCGGCTGGACGGCGCCGGCCAACCATCCGCCGCCCGATCCCAACCGTGGGGGATGCAGCGGCTGACGCCTCAGGCTGTCAGTCGCGGAAGTTGTTGAACTGCAGGGGAATGCCGAAGTCGCCTTCCTTCAGCAGGGCGATCACCGCCTGTAGATCGTCGCGCTTCTTGCCGCTGACGCGCACCGAGTCGCCCTGAGTCTGCGAGCTGACTCCCTTGGGGGCCTTGTCCTTGATGGTGCGGTTGATCTCGCGGGCTTTGTCGCTGCCGATACCGACCTTGATCGTGGCCGTCTGACGCACGGTCTGCTGGGTGGCTTCCTCCACCGTGCCGTACTCGAGCCCCTTCAGCGACACGCCGCGCTTCACCAGCTTCTCCTCGAGCACCAGCCGCAGGGCCTTCAGCCGGTCCTCGCTGACGGTGCGCAAAGTGACCACCAGCTCGTTGAGCTCGATCGAGGAGTTGGTGTTCTTGAAATCGAACCTGTTGGCGATCTCGCGCTGGGCCTGGTCGATCGCGTTCTTCACTTCCTGGCGATCAACCTCGCTGACGACGTCGAAAGTGGGCATGCACCAAGCGTACCGGAGGCGATAACCTCAGGTTCCCGATGGGTCGGTGCCCGAGTGGCCAAAGGGAGTTGACTGTAAATCAACCGGCACAGCCTACGGAGGTTCGAATCCTTCCCGGCCCACCAGTGCGGATCGCCAGGTCGTCATGGCCTGGCGATCCGTCGTTTTCGCCAGAGAGAGCAGGCGAGGGTGGCGGGGGCTAGAGCAGCCGCTCCATCACGGTGACATCGTGCCAGCGGCCGAACTTGCGCCCTACCTCACGCTCGACCCCGACCAACTCGAAGCCACAGCGGGCATGCAGCGCGATCGACGCCTCGCCGGATGAGTTGATGCGGGCGAACACGGCGTGGAAGCCGCTGCCGGCGGCGACGGAGAGCAACTCCTCGAGGATCTGCCGGCCGATACCCCGGCCGCCGCGATCGGTGCGCACGTAGACCGAGTCCTCGACGCTTGTGCGGTAGGCGGCACGCTCCTTGTACGGCGACAGTGCGCCGAAGCCGACCACCTCCTCGCCGGCGGCAGCCCCGGCCTCGACGGCGACGATGGTGGCAAAGGCCCCCGAGCGCGCCGCCTGCCAGGCCAGTTGGTCTTCGCGAGATCGCGGCACCAGGTCGAAGGTAGAGGTGCTGTTGAGCACCTCGTGGTTGTAGATCGCACAGATCTGCTCGGCGTCGGCAGGCGTGGCGAGGCGCAGCGACACGGTACCCACCGGGGGCAGGGTACTTGGCCGCCGGCGGCCGCGGAAACCGCCAAAGCCTTGGCCGCGCGGCCACTCGCCCCGCTATCATGGCTGCTCGGCCTCGCGGCGTTGCCGCGCGCCAACGCCCTCTTAGCTCAGTAGGTAGAGCAACGCCATGGTAAGGCGTAGGTCGTCGGTTCGACTCCGACAGAGGGCTCGACCAAGCCTGGCGGCGTAGCTCAGTTGGTCAGAGCATCCGGCTCATAATCGGAAGGTCACCGGTTCGAAACCGGTCGCCGCTACCACACAAACCACAAGTCCAAACATCGAGAAGGAGACGGTCTCCATGAGCAAGGCGAAGTTCGAGCGTACGAAGCCGCATGTGAATATCGGGACGATGGGTCATATTGACCATGGGAAGACGACGTTGACGGCGGCGATTTCGAAGACGTTGGCGGATAAGGGGTTGGCGCAGTACACGCCGTTTGATCAGATTGACAAGGCGCCGGAGGAGAAGGCGCGTGGGAT
>CAUJEE010000246.1 GCA_963169215.1 Actinomycetota bacterium | reverse complement strand
GACCTGGCGACACCCACTAGGCCACCATGAGCGGGGGCCCACTCGCCGATGTGCGAGTGCTCGACCTCACCTCGGTGGTGATGGGGCCGTTCGCCACGCAGATACTCGGCGACCTCGGGGCGCAGGTGGTAACCGTCGAGGACGTGCGCGGCGACACCAACCGCACGATGGGCCTCGGCCCACACCCACAGTTCAGCGGGGTGTCGCTCAACCTGTTGCGCAACAAGCGCAACATCTCGCTCGACCTGCGCCATCCCGACGGGCGCGAGGCCTGCTTGCGGCTGGCCGAACACAGCGACATCCTCGTCACCAACCTGCGCCCCGGATCTCTGCGTCGGCTGGCGCTCGACTACCAGGCCGTGCGGGCGCGGCGGGCCGACATCATCTACTGCCAGGCGCAGGGATGGCCCACCGACTCACCCGACGGCGACCGGCCCGCGTACGACGACGTGGTGCAGTCGGCCGCGGGGATGGCGGCGACGTTCGAGCTGCGCGATGGCGAGCCGGCCGTTGCCCCGACGATCCTGGCCGACAAGCTGTCGGCGCTCACCATCGTCTACGCGGTGCTGGCCGCGCTGCACCATCGCGACCGCACAGGTGAGGGCCAGCGGGTGGAGGTGTCGATGGTGGAAGCCGTGCGCGCGTTCGTGCTCGCCGAACACGCCTCGGCCGCGGTGCAGGTGCCACCGCAGGCTCCCGCCGGCCTGCCGCGGGTGTTGCTGCCAGGGCGTCACCCGCAACGCACCAGGGACGGCTGGATCCATGTGCTGCCCTACAGCGACCAGAACTACCGCGACCTGTTCGCCGCGGTGGGCCGCCACGCCCACGACGACGAGCGGCTGAGCAGCCGCTGGGCACGGCTGGAGAACGCCCGCGAGCTGTACGCCGAGGTGGCCGAGCTGATGGCCACCCGCACCACCGGCGAGTGGCTGGCGTACTGCGCCGAACACGACATACCCGCCGGCCCGGTGCGTTCGCTCGACGAGATCGTCGACGAGTTGCCGGTGGCCGAGCATCCCGTGGCCGGTCCCTACCGGGTGATCCCCCCGGCGGCCCGCTTCGACGCCACTCCCGCCGCGCTGCACCGCCACGCCCCGCTGATCGGCGAGCACGGCGACGAGCTGCTGGCCGAAGTGGGTTATTCGCCGGCAGAGATCGCCGCGCTGCGTGCCGCCGACGTCGTGCGCAGCGTCGACGCCGACCACTCCGCCCTGTCGTAGCCCTGCCGCGCAGCCGCAAGTTGGCGCTCGGGCCGGGCACCCGCCCGACTCAACGCCAACTTGGGTCGCATCCCGCGCAAGTCGGGGTTGGGGCCGGGCGACGGCCCGACTCAACGCCGACTTGGGTCTAGCGGGCAAGTTCGGCGACGGCTTGCACCTCGATGCCGCCACGCGGGCGCTGCGTGAGGGTGACCTTCACCGACCGCGGCCGGGCCGAGTGCATGATCTCGGCCGCGATCTCGGCGGCCAGCACCTCGGCGAACACCGCCCGCTCGCGAAACCCCCACAGGTAGAGCTTGAGGCTCTTCGACTCGACGCACCATTGGTCGGGCACGTACTCGATGATCACCGTCGACAGGTCGGGCTGTTGGGTGACCGGGCACATCGAGTTGAGCTCGTCGTTGGTGAACCGCACCGAGGTGACGTGCGCCGGCGCGGGGAACACCTCGACGTGCTCCACCGGGTGACGCACGGTACTGCCGAGGATGGTGAGCGGCCGTGAGTCGTCCATGACGCCAGAGCCTACGCTGGCACCCCATGGATATCCGCTCGCTGCCCAAGGTACTGCTCCACGACCATCTCGACGGGGGGCTGCGACCGGCCACGGTGGCCGAGTTGGCCGGCGAGTACGGCTACAACGCTCTGCCCACTCACGATGTCGACGAGCTGGCCACGTGGTTCAACCGCGGTGCCAAGCGCAACGACCTGGTGCTCTATCTGGAGACCTTCGCCCACACCGTCGGTGTGATGCAGCACCGCGACGCGATCGAGCGAGTGAGCTACGAGTGCGCTGTCGACCTTGCCACCGACGGGGTGGTGTACGCCGAGGTGCGCATGGCCCCCGAGCTGTGCACCGAGCAGGGCCTCACCCTCGACGAAGTGGTGCAGGCAATGCTCGACGGCTTCGAGCGCGGCAGCAAGGGAACGGGGCTGACGATCTACCTGATCTGTTCGGCGATGCGCACCGCCGCGCACAGCCGCGAAATTGCCGAGTTGGCCGTGCGCTGGCGCGACCGCGGCTGCGTGGGCTTCGACATCGCCGGTGCCGAGGCCGGCTACCCACCCACCCGCCATCTCGACGCGTTCGAGTACGTGCGCCGCGAGAACTTCCACATCACCATCCACGCCGGCGAGGCGTTCGGCCTGCCGAGCATCTGGGAGGCGGTGCAGTTCTGCGGCGCCGAGCGCCTCGGCCACGGGGTGCGCATCGTCGACGACATCACCGGTGAGCCGGGCAACGAGCAGCTCGGCCGCCTGGCCACGTTCGTGCGCGACCGGCGCATACCGCTGGAGTTGTGCCCCACCAGCAACGTCGGCACCGGTGTGTGTGCCACCATTGCCGACCACCCCATCGGCATGCTTCGCCGCCTGCGCTTCCGGGTGACGGTGAACACCGACAACCGGCTGATGAGCGCGACATCGATGACCAACGAGATGGAGCAGCTGCGCGATGCCTTCGGCTGGGGCCTCGACGACTTCCAGTGGGTGACGATCAACGCGATGAAGAGCGCCTTCGCGCCCTTCCCCGAGCGGCTGCGACTGATCGACGAGGTGATCAAGCCCGGCTACGCCGCGGCCAGACGCGCGACCGGGGCGTAGCCGTCTGGCACACTCGCGACCATGCCTGTTGCCCTGCACGTCGTCGACCACCCGCTCATCGCCGACTCGCTCACCCGTGTGCGCGACGAGACCACACCCAACGCGCTTTTCCGCCAGGAGTTGTCGCGCATCGGCACGCTGCTGCTGGCCGAAGCCACCAAAGGTCTACCCACCCACTCGGTGGGAGTGCAGACACCGCTGACCGCCACCCTCGGGCGCCAGCTCGACAGCCAGCCGGTGATGGTGCCCGTGCTGCGCGCCGGGCTGGGCTTCCTCGGTCCGGCGCAAGACCTGCTGCCCAACGCCGACGTCGGCTTCATCGGCGTGGCCCGCGACGAGACCACCCACCAACCCAAGCCCTACGTGAACAAGCTGCCCGAGAGCCTCGCCGGGCGGCAGTGCATCGTGCTCGACCCGATGCTGGCCACCGGCGGCTCGCTGGCGCACACCGTGCAACTGCTCATCGAACGGGGGGCCGACATGCGCATCATCGTCGTGTGTGTGCTCGCCGCGCCGGAAGGCATCGAGCTGCTGCGCTCGATCGACGCCGACATCGCGGTGTACACCGCCGCGCTCGACGAGCGGCTCACCGACACCGCCTTCATCTGGCCCGGCCTCGGCGACGCCGGCGACCGCCAGTTCGGCTCACCGGCCTGAACCTTGCCCCCGCCGACGCGAGTCGACCGCGGTCGGCCAACGCGGTTAGACGAGCAGCCCGGCCAGCTCGTCGAGCAATGCGGCCGGGTCGATGCCGATGCCCTCGCCGTAGAGCTTCACCTTCGGCTCGGTGCCGCTCGGGCGCACCTGTAGGCGCACCTCGGGGCCGAGGAACAGCCGCAGCAAGCCGGCTTCGTCGAACCACTTCACCTCGCTGATCGCCCGCCCGCCCAAGGCCATGGGAGGCTGCTGGCGCAGGCGCTCCACTGCGGCCACACCCTCGACGGCCGGCATGTGCACCGCCCGCTCGGCGACCACATGGCGCCCGTAGCGGGAGGCTATGTCGTCGAGGCGCTGCTGCAGGCCGACACCCTCGGCTGCGGCCACGGCAGCGATTTCGGCCATCAACACCGCGGCGGTGATGCCGTCCTTGTCGAGCGGGCGGGCGGCGACGAGGTAGCCGAGCGCCTGTTCGTAGCCGAACACGAAGCGCAGTTCGGGGTGAGCGAGCACGGTGTGGGCGATCCACTTGAACCCGGTGTAGGTCTCGCGGCAGGTGGCGCCGTGGGCTGCGGCCATCGTCGCCAAGAGCGACGACGACACCAGCGTGGTCACCACCAGCCGGTCGTCGGCGGCACCCGCACGCGGGGCGGTGTGGCGCAGGATGTGGTCGGCGAACAGCCAGCCGATCTCGTCGCCACCGAGGCGCCGCCAGCCGCCCGCGCTGCCCTCGTCGGCGGGTGTGGGGATGGCCACGCCGAGGCGGTCGGCATCGGGGTCGTTGGCCAGCGCCACCGCCGCTCCCGACTGTGCGGCGAGGGCGAGCAGCAGGTCCATCGCCCCCGGCTCTTCCGGGTTGGGGAACGACACGGTGGGGAAGCTGCCGTCGGGTCGCTGCTGTTCGCCCACCACCGCGGGCGCGGGGAACCCGGCGCGCTCGAAGGCCGCCACGGCGGTGGCCCCACCCACCCCGTGCATCGCGGTGTAGGCCACCGGCACCCCGGACACCTCCGGGCGCAGGCGCACCGCGGGAACGGCCGCGAGGTAGGCCTCGACGGCAGCGTTGCCGATCGGCTCGATCAGCGGATGGTCGGGCGCGGCCAGCTCGACGGTGCACGGGTCGACGGCCGCGATCGCTTCCGAGATGTCGCTGTCGGTGGGCGGCACGATCTGCGAGCCCGTGCCGAGATATACCTTGTAGCCGTTGTCGGCCGGCGGGTTGTGCGAAGCGGTGACCATCACCCCCGCGGCGGCGCCGGTGGCGGTGATGTTCCAGGCCAGCACAGGCGTGGGCACTTGCTGGTCGAACAGCAAAGCCCTCACGCCCCGCGCCGCACACACGCGCGCCGTGTCGAGCGCGAACACATCGCTCTTGCGTCGCGCGTCGTAACCGATGATCACCCCGCGGGAGGCCACGTCGGGTTGCGTGGCGAGCAGGTGGTCCACCAGCCCGGCCGCGGTCTGGCGCACCACCAGTCGGTTCATGCGCAGCGGCCCGGCTCCTACCGCGGCGCGCAGGCCGGCGGTGCCGAATTGCAGGCGCCCGGCGAAGCGGGCTGCCAGCGCGTCGGGCGGGCCGGCGAGCAGATCGCGCAGCTCGGCACGCATGTCGTCGTCCGGCTCGGCGGCCAGCCAGCGCTCGGCCACCGACCGGGCAGCTGCGCCGACACCGGGGGCGGATTCGGCGGCGCTCACACCAGTGTCCTCAGCTCCACCAGCGGGCGCGGCCCGACGTGCGAGATCACCTCGGCCGCGGCGATCGCGCCCAGGCGTGCACATTCGAGCAGCGGCTGCTCGCGTGTGTAGCCGTAGAGGAATCCGGCGGCGAACAGGTCTCCCGCGCCGGTGGTGTCGAGCACCCGCTCCACCGGCTGTGCCGGTGCCTGCTGCACCTCGTGGTGCGACACGACGTAACAGCCGTGCGCGCCGGCGGTGATCAC
>CAUJEE010000245.1 GCA_963169215.1 Actinomycetota bacterium | reverse complement strand
CGTCGAGCACCAGCAGGTCGTGGTCGTGGGTGGCACTCACCAGCGCGTAGCCGGGTGCTCCGAGCACCGTCTCGCCCGAGACGTCGATGTCGAGCGCCATGTCGCGGGCACGGTCGACATTCTGTTGGTTGATCTGCTTGTGCTCGTCGACCAGCGCGTCCATCGACGAGCCGGCGAAGGCCCCGGCGCCGATCAGCCCGCTCTCGACGGTGACCGGCAGTTGCGCACAGGTGACCACGTGCAGCTCCGCGCCGCGGCGGGCGGCCTCGTGTGCCGCCCAGTGGAGGGCCTCGATCGAACCGTCGCAGCCGTCGACGCCGACCACCACCCGGGCAGGATGGTCGCTCACTGTCAACGCCCGACGATCTGTGCGCCGGCCCCCAGGTTCATATCCGCCATTGTGGCCGTCGACGGTCGTGCCAGTAGGGGAGTAGGGAGGGGTGGGGTGGGACCAAAGTCCCAAATCGCTCGACGGAGCCGGGCGGGCGGGGCGGGTCAGCCCTGCTTGGCGAGGCGTTTGGCGGTGCGCCCGGTGGCGGCCAGCGAGCGGTGGTCGAGGTTGCCGAGCTCCACGCCGTTGTCGAACAACACGCGGTAGCGCTGCCAGTTGAAGCCGTTGGCCAGCAACACACGGCCCTCGGTGTCCACCGGCACTCCGGTGAGTTCGACGGTGTTCTTCACCCGGTCGCCCACGCGCAGGTCGATCTGGTCGGCGTGCGGTCGGGCGTACTGGTGCGGCTTCCACATCATCGGCGGGGCTCCTCGAGCGGGACGGTCATGGCAGCATTCTGCCACCGCGCGGGGGCCGCGCAGGCAATCGGTAACCCCGGCCTCCCCGGTAGAGTCGTCGCTCTGTGAGAAGCACGATCGAACCCGCCCACGACACTCGCGCCGAAAAGGCCGACGACGACGGGCCGCAGCCCACACCACGCGAGCTGGTGAAGCTCTCGATCACCATCGACCAGGCCGAGTTCGACCGCGACATCGACCAGGCGTTCCGCAAGATCGCCCGCCAGGTGAACCTGCCCGGCTTCCGCGCCGGCAAGGTGCCCCGCCGCGTGCTCGAAGCGCGCATCGGCCTCGCCGCGGCCCGCGAGGAGGCGCTGCGCGACGCTGTGCCGGCCTATCTCGCCGAGGCGGTGAAGGAGCACGATGTCGACCTGGTGGCCACACCGGAGATTTCGATCACCGCCGGTGAGGAAGCGGGCGATGTCAGCTTCGATGCGGTGTGCGAGGTGCGCCCGGTTGTCACCGTCCCCGGCTACGGCGGCCTGCGGGTCGAGTTGCCCTCCACCGAGGCAACCGACGACGAGATCGACGAGGCGGTCGACGCCGAACGCCGCCGTCAGGGTTCGCTGGTCGACGCCGCACGTTCGGTGCAGCACGGCGACCATGTCACCCTCACTCTGGCAGCCAGCCGCGACGGCGAACCCGTCGCCGGGCTGAACACCGAAGACTGGCTGTACGAGGTGGGCAAGGGTTGGGTGGCGGAAGGTTTCGACGATCAGCTGCTCGGCGCGGTCGCCGGGGCGACGCTCACTTTCAGCGCCAACCCGTCTGGTTCCGACGACCCGGCCGACTTCACCGTCACCGTCAGCAACGTGCAGCAACTCGAACTGCCCGAGGCCACCGACGAGTGGGTGGCCGAGGTGCTCGGCGAGTTCGACACGGTTGCCGCCTGGCGGGCATCGATCGCCGAGCGCATCGCGGCCGGCAAGCTCAACCAGGCCCGCAACGTGTTCGTCGAGCGGGTCACCACCGCGCTCGCCGGGCTGGTCGATGCGGCGCCGCCCGACAGCATGGTGCAGGGCGACCTGCAGGCTCGTGTGCAGAACATGGTGCAGCAGTTCCAGGCGCAGGGCATCGGTATCGAGCAGTGGCTGCAGCTCACCGGGCAGACGTCGGAGTCGTTCATCGAGGCCTTGCGTCAGCAGTCGGTCAACGCAGTGAAGGTCGATCTCGCCCTGCGCGCCGTCGCCACGGCGGAGGATATCGAGGTCACCGACGACGACATCGACGCCGAATACGCGCGCATCGCCGTCCGCGTGCGGCAGAAGGCCAACGAGGTGCGCCGGGCCTACGAGAAGAACGACGCGGTCACCGACCTGGTGGCCCAGATTCGCAAGACCAAGGCGCTCGACTGGTTGCTCGAGCATGTCGAGGTGGTCGACCCCGACGGACGCCCGCTCGACCGGGCCAAACTCCTCGGCCACGACCACGAACACGAACACTGACGGGAGCCACACAGTGCCGCATCGCATCACCAACTCCGGCTATCAGATCCCCGGCGTCGTCGAGCAGACCAGCCGTGGCGAACGCAGCTACGACCTCTACAGCCGTTTGCTGCGCGACAACATCATCTGGCTCGACACGCCGATCGACGACGCGTCGGCCAGCCTCACCTGCGCCAAGCTGGTGTACCTCGAGTCGGAGAACCCCGACAAGGACATCAGCATCTACATCAACAGCCCCGGTGGCGACATCACCGCCCTGTTCGCGATCTACGACACGATCCAGTTCATCAAGAACGACGTGGCCACGATCTGTCTCGGGCAGGCGGCCTCCGCCGCGGCGGTGCTGCTCGCCGCGGGCACCAAGGGCAAGCGGATGGCCCTGCCGCACAGCCGCATCCTGCTCCACCAGCCCTACGGCCAGGTGGGCTACGGGCAGGTGACCGATCTCGAGCTGGCCGCCAAGGAGATCCTGCGGATGCGCGATCTGCTGGAGGAGATCATGGCCAAGCACACCGGCCAGCCGCTCGAGCGGATCCACACCGACACCGACCGCGACTTCGTGATGGAAGCACCCGAGGCCCTCGCGTATGGCATCATCGATGATGTCATCACGTCGCGCGAACTGGTCGACCGCAGCGGACCCATCCGCTGACGGCGGCTTTCGCATCGCTAC
>CAUJEE010000244.1 GCA_963169215.1 Actinomycetota bacterium | reverse complement strand
TACTATAACCACATCGACAGGGAGGAGCGCAAGCCCATGGAACTCGGACTACATCTGCCCCAGATCGGCCCGATGGCCGGTGCCGCGGCCATCCAGCGTGTAGCCGCCCATGCCGAGCAAGGAGGGCTCGCGTCGCTGTGGGTGTCGGACCACGTCACCTTTCCTTGCGAGTCGAAGTCCGCCTACCCATACTCGGCTGACGGCACTTTCCCGGTACCGCTCGACGCCGCCTTTCTCGATCCGCTGGTCACCCTGTCGTTTGCCGCAGCCATCACCCAGACGGTGCGGCTCGGTACCAGCGTGCTCGTGGTGCCTCTGCGACGCACGGCCGTGCTCGCCAAGCAGATCACCTCGCTGCAGGTGCTGTGTGGCGAGCGATTGATCTTCGGTGCCGGCGTCGGCTGGTTGGAAGAGGAGTTCGTCGCTGTCGGGGCCGACTTCGCCAACCGCGGCACGTATTTCGAACAGGCCATCGAGCAGCTGCGGGCGTTCCTGACCGGTACCGCGACATGCGATGCGCTCGGAGGCACCGCACTGCTGATGGAGCCACGACCACAGGTGCCGCCGCCGGTGTGGATCGGCGGCTCCGGACGTCGGGCCCTGGAGCGGGCCGGGCGCCTGGCCGACGCGTGGCACGCCCCTGGTGGCGGTGGTGACCCCGCGGCACTGCTGGGGGCGATGCAGATCGTCGGCGACAGCGCCGAACGCGCCGGGCGCGCTCGTGGCGATGTCTCGCTTACCACCCGTATGGCTGTACGACCGGGTGCCGCCACTGTTCGTGCCAGGCTCGATGCGCTGCGCAACATCGGCTGCAGCCACGTCGTGCTCGACCCGGTCGCCCCTGACACCGACACCGTGCTGCGGATCGTCGACGAACTCGCAGATCTCGACCTATGAACGGCTGCGGCGCGACAGCCGGGCCGGCCACGGCGCGCCGCATTGTGCTCACAAGTTGCCTAGGGTTGACGGTGGCGATCGGCTACGCCCGCTTCTCTGCCGGGCTCTATCTCCCGCACATGGCGAACGACCTGGGCATCAGCCGCGGCGCGGCGGCGCTACTGGTAACCAGCAATCTGGCCGCCTACCTTGTGGCCACCTTCACCGCCGCCCGCGTCGGCGCACGGATCGGTCTAGTGCGACTGCTGCAACTCGGCATCGCGCTGGCCGCGCTCGCGATGGGCGGGCTGGCAATCGCCCGACACGTCGCCGTGGCCCACGTCGCGATGGCTACCGCCGGCATAGGCGGTGCGTTCGTATGGATGGCGGCTGCGGTGATCTCCGCCGACGCCACCGACGAGGCCCACCGCGGTCGCACACTCGGCTGGGTTGGCACCTTCAACGGTATCGGTGTACTCACGTCGTCGCTTCTTGCCCTGGCCTTGGCCGACGAAACCTCGATGCGCTGGCGCGTCGCATGGGGAATTCAGGCCTCCATCGGGCTGGTGGTGCTTGCAGCCAGCTTCACCATCCCGCTTTCCGCCGACCGCCGCCCGCGAGGCCGAGCAGCGACGCGCGTCGGTGTCCGGCGTAGCAGTGTCATCGCCCTCGCCGCTGCTTACGCGGCGTTTGCCATCGGCTACACGGTCTTCGCCACCTACCTCGTCGGCAGCGTCGGTGAAGTCGGGTCGGTGCGCGACGGCCCAGGTGTGTGGGCCTTCGTCGGCCTCGGCGCAGTGCCCGGTGCAATGCTGCTCGGACGCATTTCCGACGTCCTCGGACGCGCCCGCACCTTGTCACTGGCACAGTTCGCCGGTGCCCTGTCCGCATTGTTGGTGATCGTCCACTTGCGGTCGGGGGCGCTGATCTGGCCGATAGCCGGGGTGTTGTTCGGCGTTCTGCTCACGGGCATGGCGACCCTGATTCCCGCGGTCATCGCCGATCGCTTCACCGCCGAGCAGATCCCTGAGGTGCTGACGGTGCTCACCCTCTCACTGGGCATCGCCCAGGCGATGACGCCGGTGCTGATGTCGTCCCTTCTCGGCACACATAGCGACAGCACCCTCTACATCGTCGCTGGCGGAGCCTTCGTAATTGCCGGGGTATTGTTCGGCGGTCGCGGGCGCTGACCCCGGCCCTCAGGCCGACATCAGTGCCGACAGGCGCGCCACCCGCTGTGCCGCCTCCAGACCGGCCAGCGGCCATGGCGTGGGCGGCCAGAGGATGCATGCGTCGACGAGACCCCCATAGCGAGCAGCAAGGGCTTCCACCTCGTCGCCGGGATCGCACACGACTGCCACGGCGTCGATCACCTCGTCGGGGACGAGGGCAGACGCGCCGTCACTATCGCCGTCGGCAAGGCACCGGTGCAACTTCCCCGGCAGGTCGTCACGCCCGAGACCTTCGAACACCGTCCGGTAGGTACGCGTCGAGCCGTAGAACGCGATCTCGCGCCGCACTTTGGCGCGCTGCTCGGCCAAGGCCTCGCCTCTGCCCGATATCACCCAAACGGGTACCTCGACACGGAACGCTGCACGCGACCGACCCGTCCGGGCCAACCCCTGGTGTAGCGCTGGCAGCAGCGTCTCCTCC
>CAUJEE010000243.1 GCA_963169215.1 Actinomycetota bacterium | reverse complement strand
CAGCCACCGACACCCCCGCCGATGTAGCCGTTGACAACGGTTTCGTGTCGCTCGGGCTGCGCCCCGAGTTGCTGCACGCGCTCGATGCATTGGGCTACGAGGAACCGACCCCGATCCAGCGCGAGACCATCCCCCACCTGCTCGCCGGCCACGACCTGCTCGGCCAGGCGGCCACCGGCACCGGCAAGACCGCGGCCTTTGCCCTGCCCGCGCTGCAACTGATCGACGGCCGCGACGCGTCGAAGCCGATCGCACTGGTGCTGGTGCCCACCCGCGAGTTGGCGATGCAGGTGAGCGAGGCCTTCTTCCGCTACGGCAAGGAGCTGCGTGCCACCTGTGTACCGGTGTACGGCGGCCAACCGATCTACCGCCAGCTGCAGGCTCTCGACCGCGGAGTGCACATCGTCGTCGGCACGCCCGGGCGGGTGATCGACCACATCGGCCGCGGCTCGCTGCCGCTGGAGGCGATCCGTATGGTGGTGCTCGACGAGGCCGACGAGATGCTCGACATGGGCTTCGCCGACGACATCGAGAGCATCCTCGAAGGCATCCCCCATGCGCACCAGACGGTGCTGTTCTCGGCCACCATGCCGCCGCGCATCAACTCCATCGCCAAGCGCTACCAGCACGAACCGGTGCGTATCAACGTCGTGCGCGGCGACACCAAGGCCAGCAAGGGCAAGGTGCGCCAGAGCGTGTACGTCGTGCCCCGAGCACACAAGCCGGCAGCTCTTGGGCGCGTGCTCGACATCGAGGCCCCCGGGGCGGCGCTGGTGTTCTGCCGCACGCGTACCGAGGTCGACCAGCTCGCCGAGACGATGAACGCCCGCGGCTATCGCGCCGAGGCACTGCACGGCGGCATGGACCAGACCCAACGCGATCGGGTGATGGGTCGTCTGCGCGACGGCACCGCCGAACTGCTGGTGGCCACCGATGTCGCCGCCCGCGGCCTCGACATCGACACCCTCACCCATGTGGTGAACTACGACGTACCCTCGGCCCCCGAGGCCTACGTGCATCGCATCGGCCGCGTCGGGCGCGCCGGACGCGCGGGCGTGGCGATCACCCTGGCCGAGCCCCGCGAGCTACGTCTGTTGGAGAACATCGAGCGACTCACCAAGCAGGCGATCAGCGTGGAGAAGGTGCCGTCGGTCGCCGACCTGCGTACTGCCCAGTTGGAACAGACGGTAGGCGCCGTACGCGAGTCGCTGGCCGCCGACGACCTCGACGACTTCTACCCCGTGCTCAACGGCCTGGCCGGCGAGGCCAACGACCGTCAGATTGCCCTCGCCGCCGTGCGCCTGTACCACGAGCTGTCGGGCAAAGTGGCCGACGAGACGGAGATCCCCGACGTCAGCCCCCGTCCGCGCGAAGCACGTGGAGAGCGATCCGGAGAGCGACCCGGCGGGCGCTCCGGCGAACGGCCGCACAAGCGCGAACGCGGCGGCGCCACTGGCTTCGTCTACGTCTCGCTCGGGCGTGGGGCAGGGATACGGCCCGGCGACCTGGTCGGCGCGATCGCCAACGAGACCGGCCTTGCCGGACGCGACATCGGGCCGATCCGCATCACCGAGCGCTTCAGCGTCGTGGGCGTGCCCGCCCAGTCGGTGAACACCGTGATCGCCGCGCTGAAGAGCACGGCGATCAAGGGTCGGCGCCCCAACGTGCGCCCTTACACCGACTGAACGGGTGTCAGCCGGCGAACCAGCCTTCGTACAACGCGGCCAGGTCGTCGCTGTACAGCGCGCTCAGCCCGCAGGTGAGCACCTCGCCGTCGCGCACGGCGATCAGGTAGTCGCCACCGACGACGAACTCGATGCCGTCGAGCGCCGGGCTGGGCACGTTGCTGACCCGCAGCACGACCTCGTCGGCCGGTCCGCCGCGGTACCACTTGCTGACCTGCAGCGTCGCCGTGTCGGCATCGAGCGCGGTGATCGTGCCGCGCAGGCCGAGCACGTCGGGGGTTGGCTGGTACTCGTCGACACGCAGGCACATGTCCATCGACACTGCGCCGTCGAGCGCGTACTCGATCGGTTCCGACGCCACCGGCTGTTCGTCGTCACCGCTGGCGACGATGCCGGCAGTGATCGCGCCGGCCGCCACCACCGCGCCGAGCGCGGCCCACAGCCAGGTACGACGCACAGCGCGCCCAGGGGGCTGGGGGGTGGGTGTTGCTTGCTGAATGGGGGTGTTCATGATCTGCTCCAAGAGGGATGCGGCCCAAGGGCCGTCGACAGGATGGATGGGCGCCGCGGCCGAGGGATCGATGCCGCTGAGCCGTTCGCGTAGCTCGTCGTCGTTCATCTCGCCTCCTCCGTGCGTCCACCTGTCATGTGTCCGGCAGCTCCCTCGTTCATTCGTCCATCATTGAGATCGTCGGCCAGGCGGCGGCGCAGGCGATGCAGGCGGATCGACACCGCATTGGCGCTGAGCCCCATCACCTCTGCTATCTCGCGCGGCTCAAAGCCGTCCCACGCCCACAGTTGCACCAACTCGCCCTCGTCGGCCGACAGCCGGGCCAGCGCCAGCTCCAGCTGCGGATCGTCGACCTGACCACTCGACGACGCATCGACCGCGGGGGTCGCGTCGGCTGCCGGCTGCGCGGCCAGGCGTTCGACCAGCCGCCCGCGTCGACCGTCACCGCGGCGGTGGTTGGCCAGGCAGCGCCGGGCGACACCGATGCACCACGCCAGTGCGCGGTCATCGTCGGGCACGTCGTCGAGGCGACGCCACACGACCGTGAGTGCCTCGGCGACGAGATCGTCGGCCACGTCGGCCGCGGCACGGCGACGGACGTAGCGCTGAAGTGGCTCGTAGACCACGCGGAACAGCGCCTCGAAGCGCGCGCGGCGCGCCGCATCAGGTTCCGCGGGCGTACGGCTCATGACCCGATCGTGTCCTGCACGGCGACGATTCTTTCAGGAAATTGGCCCCGGATTCTCCGAGTCGGCACCAAGTTGGCACCCAAAGGGAGTTGGACCACAACATAACCGCGACAATCGAACGTAATGATTCTGTAATGACCGAGAACTCAACCCGCACCCTCGGTACGCAAAGGCCTGACTTGCTCGCTCACACCGACCGCGAACCTCTGATCGACCTATGGCGCCGCGATACCGACCGCTCGAGAACCCCGCACGACATCATCATCCTCGCCAATCGACTACCGGTGACAATCGACGCGGGCAAGACGCAGCGCAGCCCGGGGGGGCTCGTCTCGGCCCTCACCTCGGCGTGCGGCAAGCGCACCCGCTGGATCGGCTGGCCGGGGTCGGCGGCAACCGTCCCCGATGAGTGCACCATCGCCGGCCACCGGCTCAACCCCGTTCACCTCACCGATGACGAGACGTCCAAGTACTACGACGGATTCTGCAACAGCGTGCTGTGGCCACTGTTCCATGGACGGCTACAGCCGGTCGAGTTCGACCGGGATTGGTGGGATGCGTACCTCGCCGTCAATGAGCGGTTCGCGGAGGCTGCCGTACGGCACGCACCACATGGCAGCACCGTGTGGGTCCACGACTACCACCTGTTGCTCACTCCGGCGATGATCCGCGAGGCGCGCCCGGATCTGCACCTCGGACTGTTCTTGCACATCCCGTTCCCGGCACCACAGCTGATGGCGGTGCTGCCGTGGCGAGAGCAGATCATCGACGGCATGCTCGGCGCAGATCTGATCGGGTTTCAGACGAGCGACGACGCCGACCGCTTCCGCGCCGTCGCCGACCGCTACGGCAGTACACCGATCGTCGAGCACACCCGCGGCGCCGCCCGCGGCAGCTCGTCTCGGCGCAGCGAGGTCGGGGTCTTCCCGATTTCGGTCGACTTCGACCACTGGGATCGCCTAGGCATCGAGTCGGCAGACGCGTCCATCAGCAAACGAGACGCCCTCGCCGCGGCAACACTCCTGCTCGGCGTCGACCGCCTGGATTACACCAAGGGCATCACCCGCCGTGTCGAGGCATTCGGCGAACTGCTCGACGAGGGCCTGCTCTCTGCGGCCGAGTGCATCCTGGTGCAAGTCGCGGTGCCCTCGCGCACATCAGTCGATGCCTATGAGAGCGAGCAGAAGCACCTGCAACTGGCCGTCGACGCGGTCAACGACCGCCACCCGCGCCCCGACGGCTCCGATGTCGTCCGAGTGATTCACTCCAACCTCGGCCCCGAGGAGTTGGCCGAGTGGTACCGGGCCGCCGACGTCATGTTGGTCACGCCCTTTGCCGATGGGATGAATCTGGTCGCAAAGGAGTTCATCGCCTCACGGAGCGATCTCGACGGAGCACTGATCCTCAGCGAGTTCGCCGGGTCGGCCAAGGAGCTGGCTTCGGGAGCGCTACTCGTGAACCCCTACGACATCGACTCGATCAAGCACGCCGTGCTCTCTGCCATTGGCATGCCCGCGTCAGACCGGTCGAATAGGATGCGCGCGATGCGAGCCGTCGTGCGCACCAACAATGTCGAGCGCTGGGCCAATCGCTTCCTTCGACGACTGGATGCTGCCGTTCGGGGCCGTGCTCCTCACTCGCAAGTCTCGCCCGGCCAGCAGATCGCGATGCTGCACGCGGCGGGAAGGACAGGACTTGCCGGCGCGTGACGGAGGTGGCCCTCCCACGGCCGCACAGATGACGACGCTGACCAGCACATCGGTGTTGCTGGTCGCGTGCGATTACGACGGAACGATCGCCCCGATCGTCGACGAGCCGCAACTCGCTCTGCCCATCCGTGAGTCGATCATCGCCCTGCGATCGCTGTCAGCGCTGCCCGACACTCATGTCGCCGTCATTTCCGGGCGTTCCCTGCGCGACCTCGCCGCCCTCAGTCGGCTGCCGCCGGAGGTGCATCTCGTGGGCTCACACGGCTCGGAGTTCGATCCCGACTTCGCCGGCACCCTGACCGCGCACGAGCACGGCCTCGCCCACCAGATCCTCGACCACCTGCTGCGGCTCGCGGCTCGGTTCCCTGGCAGCAATGTGGAGCAGAAGCCGGCCGGGGCGGCATTCCACTACCGGGCCCTCGACACGGCCAACGGCGAGACCGCAGCCGCGGCGGTTCTCGAGGGGCCCGGCTCGTGGCCCGGCGTACACGTCAAGCGCGGCAAGATGGTGCTCGACCTCTCCGTGATCGCGACAGACAAGGGAAGTGCCCTTGAGCGACTCCGCCATCTGGTGCAGGCCTCTGCGGCAGTGTTCGTCGGCGACGATCTCACCGACGAAGATGCCTTCGCCACGCTGGCCGGCCCCGATCTAGGGGTGAAGGTCGGTCAAGGCAGGACCCGCGCTGCCGCTCGCCTCACCAGCCCCAGCGATGTCAGCGTCTTTCTCGCCCGGCTGTTCGAGGAGCGGCGGGCATGGCTGGAGGGCGATCAGGCACCACCGATCCAACGCCACACGCTGCTTTCGGACCAGCGTTGCCTGGCCCTCGTGACACCGGAGGCTCGCGTCAGCTGGCTGTGCCATCCCCGCGCCGATTCGCCCTCGACCTTCGCCGAGTTGCTCGGCGGGCCTTCGGCAGGATCGTTCGCGGTGCGGCCCGACCCCGATTCGCGACCACTCGGGCAGCGGTACGCGGGAAACTCGATGATCGTCGAGACCACCTGGGCGGGACTACGAGTGACTGATTACCTCGACGCCTCTCACGGCCGACCGTTCGACGACGCGGGCGTGAGCGATCTCGTCCGCGTGCTGGAGGGCGACTGCCCGGCTGTCATCGAATTCGCGCCACGGCCCGACTTCGGGCGGGCGATGGCGCGCCTCGAGTTGTGCGCCGACGGACTGGCCGTCGTCGGCTCCGGCAACCCGATCCGACTAGTGGCCCCAGGGGTCGCGTGGGACATCGTCGACGACGGTCAGTGCCAGCGGGCGTCGGCACGAGTCGAACTGCACCCGGGACGAGAACTAGTGCTGCAACTTCAGCTGGGGCACTCCGGCAACGCCGAGAACCAACCGGGTGAGCGGGCCCGGCGTCAGGGAACCGGCGAATACTGGAACGACTGGGTCAAGACCCTCGACATCCCGCTGGTGGCACCGACGATGGTGCGGCGGAGCGCACTGGTGCTCAAGTCCCTCTGCCATCAGCCGACTGGAGCGATCGCTGCCGCTGCCACCACCAGCCTGCCGGAAGTGGTCGGCGGCTCGCGCAACTGGGACTATCGCTTCTGTTGGCCTCGCGACGCGGCGATTGCGGCCGACGCCCTCGCCCGGCTGGGCAGCGTCGCCGAAGGGGTGGCCCTGCTCGACTGGTTGGCAGAGAGGCTGGAGCGGATCGAGAGTGCCGACGCGCTGCGGCCGCTCTATCCGCTGGCCGGTGACGAGTTCGTTCCCGAGGCCGTGATCCCAACGCTCAACGGATATCGGGGATCGCGCCCTGTCCGTATCGGCAATCTGGCCGAACATCAACTCCAACTCGACATGTTCGCCCCGATCGTCCAGCTCACCCATCGACTGGCCACTCTCGGCGCGCTGAGCGACCGGCATTGGGTGCTGACACAGCAACTCGTCGATGCCGTCTCCCGCCGCTGGCACGAGCCGGACCATGGCATCTGGGAGATTCGCGGCACCCCCCGCCACTACGTGCATTCGAAGATGATGTGCTGGGCGACAGTCGAACGGGCGCTGTCGATTGCGCACCGCACCGGCCGGGTCGCACCACCCGATTGGGAGGGATTGGCCGGTGCAATTGCCGACGACGTCATCGAGCGCGGGTGGAATTCCAAGCTCGGGTCGTTCAGTTCTGCTTACGACGACGACCAACTCGATGCCTCACTGCTGCAAGTCGCGCTCATCGGCTTACTCGACGTCGACGATCCCCGCGTGAAGGGCACCGTGAATGCCGTCGAAAGACGGCTTCGGCGCGGTCCTGTCGTCTACCGCTATCACTTCGACGATGGCCTGCCCGGCAAGGAAGGTGGATTTCTCCTGTGCTCGTCATGGCTGATCGAAGCCATGGTCGCGACGCGCCGGATCGACGACGCCCAGGAGCTGTTCGCCCAGTACGTCGACCTGACCGGGCCGACCGGCATGCTGAGCGAGCAATACGATCCCGGCGCGGAGATGTCGCTGGGCAATGTCCCTCAGGCCTATTCACATGCCGGACTGATCAACGCCGCTGCCGCCTTGTCGGTGCACGCCACCGGCAGGACGGCCACGATCCCACACAGCCTGGTGCGACCCAGCACCTAGAAGAACGCCGATCCCAAGCGACTGCGCAGGAAGACTCCAAGGCTAGCTCGGCAGTGATGCCTCGAACTCGGCCAGCCGGGCAACGAACCGGACCGGGTGCACCAGGTGCGGGTAGTGGCCGCTGTCGGCCCATACCTCGATCGTCGCCGTGGGAATCTGGCGGTACAGCCAGTCGGCGTACTCCGGGCCGGGGTCGTCGCCGTGCAGCGACAGGTATGGCACGGCCACCTTGGCGGCCAATTCTGCGGCCATCGCGTCGAGCTGCTCGGGCGACGACTCGAACACCGTCTCCCACGTGCCGAGCACAACGTGCTGCAGCGGTTGACGCACCTGCGCCAGACGCGCCTGTTCGGCGCCGGGCAGCGGGCCGTCCAGTGCCCCGAACACCATCGCCATCGCCTGCGCGAACTCTTCCTCGCTGCCCTGCAGCAGCGGCTCGAGCGGGGCCAGCGAATCCTTGAAGGCCGCCAGCTGCAGGGGTTGGTCGACGTTGATCACCCCCCGGCAGGCGGCGAGCGCGGCGTAGGCAGTGGCGACGACCCCACCCAGCGAGTGCCCCACGACCAATGGATTCTCGACCCCGACTGCCTCCGCGGTCTCGATCACATCGCGCGCGTAGGTCTGCGGGTCGTAGCCATAGATGTCGACGCTGTGGCCGTGGCCACGCAGGTCGACGGCCAGCACCTGGTGGGCGCTGGCGAGACCATCGACGAGCGGCTCCCAGGCAAGGTGGCTCTCGGTGATGCCGTGGATCAGCACCAGCGAGGGGGCCGAACTTGAACCGACCAAGTCGTGGGCGAGAAGCATGGCAGCAACGCTAGACGCGCAGTGAGGGTCGATCGGGCAACCTGAACCGGCGGTCCCCATCTGGCCCCCGGTAGCATCGGGCCAACCCCGACCAAGGAGACATCAGAGAATGACCAAGCGCATCACCACCATCGTGTTCGCGGCGGTGACGGCCACCGCGTTGCTCGCTGCCTGCGGCGACGACGACAAGAAGTCGAGCGACGGCGCCAGCGGGAGCATCGACGATTACTGCGAGCGCGTCCGCACGTACGAGGCGACATCGGACGAGCTCGACAGCGTGTTCGACAACCCCAACGCCACCGGCGACGATGTTCGCCCCGCATTCGAGACGATGGCCGGTATGGCCAACGACCTGGAGGACGGAGCCCCGGCCGAGATCAGCGCCGACCTGGCGACGGTGAACGGCGCGGTCAATCGGATGATGGACATCTTCGAGCAGTACGACTGGGACTTCGATGCGCTGCAGACCGCGCCCGAGGGCGCCGAGCTGAGCACGCTGATGGAGAGCGCGGAAGTGACCTCCGCGCAGGACCGCCTCGACGTGTGGGCGCTCGACACCTGCGGCATCGACATGAACGACTGATCCAGCGCCTGCCTACAGGTAGGCAGTTGTCAGCACCACCCAACAAGGCTGGCTACGATTGTCGTAAGCATTACCTACGACAATCGGAGCCAGCCTTGTCAGTTTCCTCCGACGCCGCCCGGCGTCACCTGTGGATGCACTTCACCCGCCTCGGCACTCTCGCCGACGTGCCGATCATCACCCGCGGCGAGGGCTGCTATGTGTGGGACGAGCACGGCAACCGCTACCTCGACGGTCTGTCCGGGCTGTTCACCGTGCAGGCCGGTCACGGCCGCCGCGAGTTGGCCGAGGCCGCTGCCGAACAGGCGGCGCGGCTGGCCTACTTCCCGGTGTGGAACTTCGCCCACGAGCCGGCGATCACCCTCGCGCAGCGGCTGGCCGCCTACGCCCCCGGCGACATCAACCGCGTGTTCTTCACCCCCACCGGCGGCGACGCGGTCGAGTCGGCGATCAAGTTCGCCCGCCAGTACTTCAAGCTGATCGGCCAACCGGGTCGCACCAAGCTGATCTCGCGCTACCTCGCCTACCACGGCACGTCGTTGGGAGCACTCAGTCTCACCGGGGTGCCGTCGATCAAGACGCCGTTCGAGCCGCTGGTGCCCGGCGCGGTGAAGGTGCAGACGCCATACCGCTTCCGCTGCAACGACTGTCAACACACCGATGGCTGCACGCTGCGGTGTGCCGACGACCTTGCGTTGCGCATCGAGATGGAGGGGCCCGAGACCGTGGCCGCGGTGTTCATGGAGCCGGTGCAGAACACCGGCGGCGCATTCACGCCACCCGAGGGCTACTGGCCGCGGGTGCGCGAGATCTGCGACGAGTACGGCGTGCTGCTGGTGAGCGACGAGGTGATCGGCGCCTTCGGCCGCTTCGGCGAGATGTTCGGCAGCCTGCGCTACGGCTATCAGCCCGACCTGATCACCTTCGCCAAGGGCGTCACCTCCGGCTACTCGCCGCTCGGCGGGTTGATGATCAGCGACCGCCTCGCCGAGCCGTTCCTGCAGGGCACGGCGACGTTCCTCCAGGGCCAGACCTTCGGCGCTCACCCGGTGTCGTGCGCGGTGGCCAACGCCAATCTCGACCTGTTCGAGCGCGCCGATTTGTGCGGGCACGTCCGCAGCCACGAGGGCCGCTTCAAGCAACTGATCGAGGGCCTGCTCGACATCCCGTTGGTGGGCGATGTGCGCGGCGACGGCTACTTCCTCGCGCTCGAACTGGTGCCCGACAAGCCCGGGCGCGGCGTGTTCACCAGCGAGCAGGCCGAATGGCTGCTACGCGACTACCTGTCGCCGCGCCTGTTCGCGGCCGGCCTCATCTGCCGTGCCGACGACCGCGGCGAGCCGGTGATCACCCTTTCGCCGCCACTGATCGCCGGCGAAGAGGAGTTCGTGTTCATCGAGTCGGTGCTGCGCGAGGTGCTCACCGACGCCAGCCGCGAGTTCGCCGCGCGGAACGCGTCGTGACCACGCACTCGCACCGCGAAGCGCTCGACGACATCGACCGGACGATCATCGAGCTGCTCCAAGCCGACGGCCGGATGCCGTTCACCAAGGTGGCCGCGGCTGTTGGGCTCACCGAGGGCGCCATCCGCCAACGGGTGCAGCGTCTCACCGACGGGGGCGTGATGCAGATCGTCGCGGTCACCGACCCGATGTCGCTCGGTGTGCGCCGAGTGGCGATGATCGGCGCCCGCGTCGCCGGCGCCGCGGCGGCCACGGCAGAAGACCTCGCGACCCTCGCCGAGGTGGAATATCTCGTCGCCACCACCGGACGGTACGACCTGATGTTCGAGGTCGTCACCGATGACGACACGCAACTGCTCACTCTGCTGTCACACTTGCGCAGCCGCCCCGACATCGTCGAGGCCGAGGCCTTCGTGTGCCTGCGCCTGTTCAAACAGACCTTCTCCTGGGGAGCCAGATGACCACCAGTACTCCGCCACTCTCAATCCACCCCGAGGTGGCCGACGCACGCGCGGCCGGTGAGGCGGTGGTGGCACTCGAAAGCACGATCATCAGCCACGGCCTGCCCTACCCGCAGAACGTCGAACTCGCCCGCGAGGTGGAGACCATCGTGCGCGCCAACGGCGCCACGCCGGCCACCGTCGCGGTGCTCGACGGCGAGTGCTGCGTCGGGCTGCGGCCCGATCAACTCGAACGGCTGGCCACGGAAGCGGGCGTGGTTAAGGCCACCACCCGCGACCTGCCGTGGCTGATCGCCACCCAGCGCACCGGCGCCACCACTGTCGCCTCGACGATGCGCCTCGCCCACCGCGCCGGCGTGCGCGTGTTCGCCACCGGCGGCATCGGCGGCGTGCACCGCGGCGCGGGCGAGTCGTTCGACATCTCCGCCGACCTCACCGAACTGTCGGTCACACCGGTGGCCGTCGTCTCCGCGGGCGTGAAGAGCATCCTCGACATCCGCCTCACACTCGAACGGCTGGAGACGCTGGGGGTGCCCACGGTGGTGAACGGCAGTGACCAATTCCCCAGCTTCTACAGCCGCAGCAGCGGGCTGCCCGCCCCGCGCCGCCTCGACGGGCCACAGGCACTGGCCGGCATGCTGCACGCGACGTGGGACGAGCTGGGCCTGTCTGTCGGCGTGAGCATCGCCAACCCGATACCGGCCGAGTACGAGGTGCCCGAGGCCGAGATCCGCGGCCACATCGAGGCCGCCCTGGCCGATCTCGACGCGCAGGGCATCACCGGCCAGGACGTGACGCCGTTCCTGCTCAAGCGGGTGGTGGAGGGCACGGCCGGGCGCAGTCTGGTGGCCAACCTCGCGCTGGTGCGCCACAACGCGGCTACGGCTGCGCAGATCGCCGTGGAGTACGCGAAGCTGCAGTCATGAATCGTCGCTCCCCTGCGCTCGCCGCCGCCGGCATGCTGCTCGCCGCCTGCGCTGACGACACGCGCCAGCCAGCCGCCACGACGCCGCCGTCTACCACCGAGACCAGCGAGACCAGTGAGACCAGCGAGACCAGCGAGACCAGCGAGACCACCGAACCGGCGTCCGCCTACGCGGCGACGATCGACGAACTGCTCGCACTCGGCCAGCCGATCGTGCTCGCCCACACTGGTGGCGAGGACGCCTATCCGGGTAGCACGCTCTACTCCTTCGCCGAGAGCGTCACCGACGGTGTCGACATGCTCGACATGAACGTGCAGCTCACCGCCGACGGCGTGTTGGTGGTGCAGCACGACGACACCGTCGACCGCACCACTGACGGTACGGGCGCAGTGGGCGGCATGACCTTCGCCGAGATCAACGCTCTCGACGGCGCTTACTGGTTCACCGCCGACTGCGGGGCGTGCACCGACGCTCCCGACGCGGCCTACCTGTACCGCGGCATGCGCACCGGGGCGGTACCCCCTCCCGCCGGCTACTCCCCCGACGACTTCGCCATCCCCTCCTTCGAGCAGTTGGTCGAGCGCTTCTCCGACCTGCCGTTGAACATCGAGATCAAGGGCGAAGGCCCGCCGGCGCTGGCGGCCGCCGACGAACTGGCCCGCCTGTTGGTGAAACTCGGCCGCGCCGACGCGTCGGTGGTCACCTCCTTCGACGACGATGTGGTCGCTCACTTTCACGACCTGTTGCCCGAGGTCGAACTTTCACCGGGGCTCGACGCCGCCACCGCGTGGGTGCTGTCAGGCACGCTGCTGCCCGACGGAATGCGCATCCTGCAACTGCCACCGGAGTTCAACGGCATCGTCGTCATCACCACGGAACTGATCGCCGCCTCCGCCGCCGCCGGCTACCCGATCTGGGTGTGGCCCAACGACCGGGCGTTGGAGAACGAGGCGAGCTACGCCGAATATCTACGCCAGGGCATCCTCGGGCTGAACATCAACTTCCCCGCCGAGGGTGTTGCCGCGGTGGCCGACTTCGTCGCCGCGGCCTAGGCGCCGTCCGCCAGCCGCGTACCGAGACGCTCAGCGGAAGAGGTCACGCACCTGGTCGCGCAGCACGGGCGCGATGGTGGCTGTGTCGTCACGCTCCCAGCGCAGGCCGCGCACCACAGCCACCGGCACGCGACTGAGATTGCCCTTCACCAACTCGGCGGCGCCGGCGATCTCGTCGGCGGTGCACAGCGCCTGTACCTGGAACTGGTGTCCGTGCGGGTCGTGCTGGCCGATGTAGCTGTGGATCGGTTGCATGCCGGCAATGCCGATGGCGACGTCGATCTGACCCTCGCGCCAGGCGCGGCCGAAGGTGTCGCTGACGATCACCGCCGCGTCGATGCCCGCGGCGCAGAACGCGGCGCGGATTGTGCGCGCCGACGCGTCGGGGTCGTCGGGTAGCAGCACCACCCGCCCGGGGGCGCCCGACGACGACTGGTCGACGCCGCTGTTGGCGCACACCAACCCGTGACGCGTTTCGGTGATCAGTACCGGCCCCAGCTGGCGAACCACCCGCGTCGCTTCCCGCAACACCACTTCCGTCACTGCCGGGTCCTTGCCCCACCGTCGTGACCACTCGCGCGCGAACTGCGACGGCTCCACCTCGCCCAACTCGAGCGTGCGGCCCTCCGCCTTCGACACAACTTTAGAGGTCACCACCACCACGTCGCCGTCGACCAGTGGCTGGCCCTGCTTGCCTGCGGCGTCGAGGATCAGCGCCCCGAGATCGGCACCTGGCGTAATCTCCGGCAGGCCGGCCACTCCGAAGATCGTCACGGTCGTCATCGCCGCCCGACCGTACCATCCACCATGGTCGTCGGCTTCGTAGAGTGGACGGCATGGCTTCCCAGATCTTCGACCCCGCGGCATGGCGCGTAGTGCCCGGGTTCGACTTCGACGACATCACCTACCACCGTGCAATCGCTCACGGTACGGTGCGCATCGCCTTCGACCGCCCGGAGGTGCGCAACGCGTTCCGCCCGAAGACGGTCGACGAGCTGTACACCGCGCTCGACCACGCGCGCATGAGCACCGACGTCGGCTGTGTGTTGCTCACCGGCAACGGGCCATCACCGAAGGACGGTGGTTGGGCGTTCTGCAGCGGCGGCGACCAACGCATTCGCGGCGCCGATGGCTACAAGTACACGGTGGAAAACGCCTCCGGTGCCCCCGGCGACACTGCCGCGGAGATCGACCCTGGCCGCGCCGGGCGGCTGCACATCCTCGAGGTTCA
>CAUJEE010000242.1 GCA_963169215.1 Actinomycetota bacterium | reverse complement strand
ACAGGCCCCCGTAGGTGTCGATCTCGGCGCTGCGCGTGCGGCGTGCGACGGCGATCGCCACCGCGAAAGCGCGGAGGTGGGGGGCCGCGTGGAGCTCGAGGTAGACGTGCTCCGCCCGCAGCGATGCCTCCTGCGAGCCGTTGGTGTAGGCCATCGCCAAGGCCATCAGGATGAAGCCACCCTGACTGACGCTCGAGTAGGCCAGCATGCGCACCAGGTTCTTCTGCTTGAGCGCCACCAGGTTGCCCACCGTCATGGTGAGCGCGGCGAGCACCCACATGAACGGGCGGTACACATCGACCGCCATCGGGAAGGCGAGATACACCATCACCATCAGGCCGACGAAGCCAGCCGCCTTGGAGGCGACGCTGAGGAAGGCTGTGATCGGCGTGGGGGCGCCCTGGTAGGTGTCGGGCGCCCAGGTGTGGAACGGCACCGCGCTCACCTTGAAGGCGAAGCCGACGATCACGAAGACGATGCCCACCACCTGCACGCCCACCCTGTCGCCCTCGAGCGTGACCGCCTGGCCGATGTCTGTGAGTCTGGTGCTGCCCGCGATGCCGTACAGCAGGCTCATCCCGTAGAGCATCACTGCGCTGGCGAACACACCGAGCAGGTAGTACTTCACGCCTGCCTCGTTGCTCTTGCGATCGCGCTTGCGCCACGCGGCCAGCATGTAGGCCGGGATCGACAAGAACTCGAGGGCCACGAACACGCTGATCAGGTCGCGCGAGCTGGCCATCGTCACCATGCCGAGCACGCTCGACAACAGCAACACGTAGTACTCGCCCTGGTGGTAGCCACCTTCGTCGACCTCGTTGGTGCTCAGCAGCACCACGACGTAGCCCGCCAGCAAGAACAGCGCCTTCAGCACCAGCGCGAAGTTGTCGACCACGTAGCGCCCGCTGATGCCCTCGCCGCCGAGGCCGTCGCGCACGTCGCCACCCCACACCGCGAGGGTGACCACCGGGATCAGCGCGCCGAGCAGCACGAACCCGCTGAGCGTGCCGTTGATCCACTTGCGGTGGTCGGGCACGAACAGATCGACGAGCAGCACCAGGCACAGGCCGGCGGCGAGCACGATCTCCGGCGCCAGTGCGTGGTAGTCGACGATGGGCGAGCTGAAGGCGATCACGGCATCACTTCCCGAACAACTGCTGCACGGCCGGGTCCATCACGTCGAACATCAGCGATGGCATCACACCGAACACGACAATCGCGATCAGCAGCGGGGTCCACGCGATCCACTCGAACCTGGTCACGTCATGGATCTGGGAATGCTGGTCGGCACTGTCGTCGTGGCTGTCGTGGCCGTGATCGCCGTGGCCGTCCCCGCTGCCGGCGAACTCGGGCGACACCTCACCGAAAGCGGTGCGCTGGTAGAGCCACAACAGGTAGGCAGCGGCCAGCACGGTGCCGAAGGCGGCGATGACGGTGAGTACCCGGTAGAGCAGTTCGTGGTTGCCCATCGACGAGTCGGCGAGGACCTCGGCCGGGTTCCACGCGGCGAGGATCGCCGGGAACTCGCCCCAGAAGCCGGCCAGGCCGGGCAACCCCAACGACGCCATCGCGCAGAAGCCGAGGATCCAGCCGAGCCGCGGCATCTGCAGCAGCATGCCGCTGAGCCGCTTGATCTCCAGCGTGTGGTAGCGCTCCTTCACCGACCCGGCGAGGAAGAAGAGCATGCCCGTGATCAGGCCGTGCGCCACCATGCCGAACATCGCCGCGTTGATGCCGAGCGGAGTGAGCGTGCTGATGCCCAGCATCACGAAGCCCATGTGCGCCACCGAGGAGAAGGCGATGAGGCGCTTCATGTCGGTCTGCGCGAGGCAACCGAGGGCGCCGTAGATGATGCCCACGACGGCAAGCACGGCGATGATCGGCGCCCATGTCTTGGCCGCCTGCGGCAGGAATGGGATGGCGATGCGCACGAAGCCGTAGGTGCCCAGCTTCAGCAGGATTGCGGCCAGGATCACCGAACCCTGGGTGGGCGCCTGCGTATGGGCGTCGGGCAGCCAGGTGTGGAAGGGGAACATCGGCACCTTTACCGCGAAGCCGACGAACATGCCGCCGAAGATCCACAGCGCAGTGTTGCGGGCAATGCCGTTGCCATTCTCCATGAACCACTGGAAGCTGAAGTTGGCCGCGTCGGGATCGGCGGCGTTGTTCTTGGTGACGATGAACATCGCGATGAAGGCGACGAGCATCAGTGCCGAACCGAACAACGTGTACAGTAAGAACTTCAGCGAGGCGTACTGGCGCTGTTCACCGCCCCAGACGCCGATCATGAAGTACATCGGCAACAGCACGAACTCGAAGAAGACGAAGAACAGCACCAGGTCCTGGGCGATGAACGTGCCCGCCATGCCGGTCTGCAGCACGAGCATCAGGATGAAGAACGCCTTGGCGTTGCCGGGCTCGGGGATGTGATCCCACGAGTAGATCATCACCAGCGCGGTGATCACCATCGACAGCACGTAGAGCGGCAGGCTCAACCCATCGAGGCCGATGGTGTAGGTCGCGCTGATCGGGTCGATCCACTTGTTGGTGGTGAAGAACTGCAGCTGCTCGGCCTTGTCGTAGTCGAACTGCACGAGTGTGTAGACGCCCACT
>CAUJEE010000241.1 GCA_963169215.1 Actinomycetota bacterium | reverse complement strand
TCTTCGGACACGACGTTCTCCCTCGTTCGATCAACCTGACCGAACGAGCCAACAGCGGCACGATGTCCTGGCGGCTACACACCTCCAACAACGGAACGATGTCCAGACAGTTCCAGCGGCACGATCTCCTGGCGGCCCTCAACTAACCTGCGGGGGCACAAGCGACACGGTCACACCGTCACGCCGTCACGCCGTCGCACGGTTCACACGCGTGCACGCCCCTCTAGCTCAATGGTAGAGCAGCGGACTTTTAATCCGTTGGTTCAGGGTTCGAGCCCCTGGGGGGGCACACTGCGCTGTCGGCGCACCCTGCGCACCCCCTCAGGCGAGCAGGCTGCGCAGCATCCACGCCGTCTTCTCGTGCACCTGTAGGCGCTGGGTGAGCAGGTCGGCGGTGGCCTCGTCGTGGGCCCGCTCGACCACCGGGAACACCGAGCGGGCAGTACGCGCGACCGCCTCCTGACCACGCACCAGACGGCGGATCATCTCCGTCGCCTCCGGCCGGTCGGCATCCTCCTCGATCGACGACAGCTTGGCGAACTCGCGGTAGCTACCCGGCGCGGGCGATCCCAGCGAACGGATGCGCTCGGCGATCAGGTCGACCGCCAGCGCCAGCTCGTTGTACTGCGTCTCGAACATCAGATGCAGGGTCTGGAACATCGGGCCGGTGACGTTCCAGTGGTAGTTGTGCGTCTTCAGGTACAGCGTGTAGGTGTCGGCCAGCAGCCGTGACAGCCCCTCGGTGATCTCCTGCCGGTCGCCTTCGCTGATGCCGATATCGATCTGTTCGGTATTCATTCACGCCATCCTCTCGAATCGTGTACACCCTTGAACCGGTGCCCGCAGGCATACATTCCGGCGGCAGGTGCGGCACCCGTCACCCGGCACAGGCTCAGTCTGGCAGCGGGCAGCCGAGGGTGGTCATGAACGCGTCGTTCATCCGGTTGTACTGGCCGATGCTGCGGTTGCTGTCGAGCTGTACGGTAGCCCCGTTGGGCCAGGCGAAGGTGAGTCGGGTGGCCAACTTGTTGCGCTCGGCCGTCACCTGCAGTCCCTCGCGGGGCCACTCCGCGGCACGCCCCTTCAACTTGATCGAGGTCATCTTCGGGCGGAAGTCGAAGGCAATCACGCGCGACGGGGTGGCGGCCACGACCACGTTCATCGGCAGACCCCCGGACGCAGCCTTGCCCCGCTTGCTCATGCCGAGATAGGCCGCGCCCGACACCTGGGCGGCCATCGCCGCGCCCATCGAACCCGCGCGGCTGAGCACAGCGACCGCCAACACCTGCTCCTCAGGCACAGCCTCCTGCACCACCGCCAGGTACTTCTCCACGTACTGCTCGACCGACTGCATGCCTACCCCTGTTCATGCTGCACCCCGGGTGCTCCGAGCCGCGACTGTAGACGCTCGGCAGCGGGCTCGCATTCGGGCGTAACGTTGCGCCATGAGACTCTCGCGCCGCGCCATCGCCTTGGTGGCGATTGCCACCCTGGGCCTCACCGCCTGCAACAGCGCGTCGAACTCCTCTGGCACCACTCTGGTGACCCCGGTGGTGAACAGCTTCGTCGTGCCGACCGCCGCGCCAACCGCGATCGCCACCAGCACCACCTTCCCCACGCTCAGCACTGTGGCCCCGCCGACGGCGCCGGCAACCAGCCCCACCGACAGCACCACCGACAGCACCACCGACAGCGCACTCAGCAGCACCACCAATCCCGACGTCCCCTCGGTCACCATCTCCCGCGGCGCCTTCCTCACCAGCCCGGCGGGCAGCTGCACGCCCACCACCTGCAAGCGGGTCGACATCCTCACCGGCGGCTGGGAACCGCGAGCGTCGCTCGAGATCACCTGCTACTCGAGCCTGGGTACCACCGGCCCGTACATCAAGAACGCCGATCGCGACGGCATGTTCGCCTCGTCGACGCTGTGCTTCTACGGCAATGCCACCAACGTGTACGTGGTGGTGAACGGCGTGAGCAGCAACGTGATCACCCCGTGGAAAGACTGGTGACCGGCCAGGCGCGAGACTGCAGGCCATGACCACGCGACACGTGCTGGTGGAGCCCGGCGCCGACGGTGACGAGGACGGCGTCGTCACCATCACCCTCGACAACCCCGAGCGGCGCAACGCGCTCGCGCTCGACGTGATGCTCGAACTCACCACCGCGCTGCGCGAAGTGGCCGCCACCGCGGCGCGGGGCATCATCCTCGCGGCCAACGGCCCGGTGTTCTCCGCCGGCCACGACTTCGCCGACATGGCCGGGGCCGACCTCGATCGCGCGACGCATCTGTTCGCCGTGTGCACGGAGATGATGGACACCGTGCAGGCAGCACCGCAGGTGGTGATCGCCCGCGTGCACGCGCTGGCCACCGCTGCCGGCTGCCAACTGGTGGCCAGCTGCGACCTGGCCGTGGCCGCCGAGTCGGCCGCGTTCGCCCTGCCGGGGGGCAAGGGTGGCCTGTTCTGCCACACCCCGCTGGTGGCCGTGGCCCGCAACATGGGCCGCAAGCGGGCGCTGGAGATGGCGCTCACCGGCGACCCGATCTCGGCTACCACAGCCGCCGAGTGGGGGCTGATCAACCGCGTCGTGCCCGACGGCGCCCTGCTGGCCGCCACCGCCGAACTGATGCAGCGCGCCACCCGCGGCAGTGCGACGAGCAAGGCCGCGGGCAAGCGGACCTTCTACGCGCAGGTCGGTCTCGACCAAGCCGCCGCCTACCGCCACGCGGTGCAGGTGATGGCCACCTCGGCCACCTCGGCCGATGCGCAAGAAGGCATCGCCGCCTTCTTCGACAAGCGCCACCCGGTGTGGGGCTGACAACGCCGACGATCAGCTGCAGTCTGCAACAGCACTCCGCAAGGCAGCATCGATTCGTCCGTCGAGATCGGCATCGGGCTCGGTGCTGAACAATGCCTCCGGAAGCACATCGGATGCTGCATACAGCTCGGCCACACATGCCGCGAGCTCAGGGTCGGCGCCGTCGACGACAAAGAGCTCCGTGATTTGGTCTTCGAGGTCAACGCACTGTTCGACAGCCGCGAAGACGAGGTCGCGCTCGTCAGGGCTCCACACCATCTGGGTCAGGTCCTCGCCACTCGCCGCCCCAAGCTCGATCAGACGACCACCGTCGATCGCACGGACGACGAGATCAGCCGTGCATTTCGCCTCGGCGGAGGTGAACGAGATCGCCCCGAATTCATCGATCGCGTCGAGACTCTCGGCGATCACGTCCGTCAGATCCAACGATTGCTGCTCTGCGCTGCTCACGCTCGCAGGTGCCGTCGTCGTGGTCGACGAGTCGTCGCCACCACACGACATGGTTGTCGCCAGAACAAGAAGGGTGAGTGTCTGTCGCATCCGCCGCATGAACCAAATCTTAGCTGAACGCTCC
>CAUJEE010000240.1 GCA_963169215.1 Actinomycetota bacterium | reverse complement strand
AAGCCCCCCCCCCGCCCTCGTTTAACCCCCTGAGCCGGGGGGGTTTCACCGCGTCTGGGACCCCGGCCTACTCGATTGCTCCGGAGCGGATGGCGTTGAGGTTGCCGGCGAAGTCATTCGGGTCGAAGGCGTTCGGGTCTCGTCGACCTCCGGCCCACTCCTCGAGCCACTCCATGCGCTCGGCGTGTTCGGGGTGCGACGGGTCGGCCACGATCTTCAGGAGTTCCTCGTAGCCCCATGGGCCTCCGCAGTCCTCGGGTGGGCATGCGCGCCGCCCGTCGACGCACGTCGGCACGGTCATGCCCGACTCGCGAGGGACGGACTTCTCGACCGTGACCTTGTGTTCCCAGCCGTCGCCGAAGTCGTACGAGTAGCGGAAGGAGTCGCCGATCTTGGCGACCTTGTTGAGCGCGAACCTGCGTGCGTGTTCGACGGGACGGCCGAAGTCCCAATCGGGGTCGGGGACGCCGTAGCTGGTGCGGCCGATCTCGAACTCGTAGAGGTGGCAGTTCCACCAGCCGAACGCCGCCTGGATGAACTCGTGCAGCCTGTCGAGGGGAGTCGCTGGCTCGACGAGGATGCGCCGCCAGATCGGTGGCTTGGTGTTGAGCAGGGTGACCTTCAGTTGAAGCACGTCGGCCGTGTCGCTGCCCCGGGCGGGCGGTGGTGCCGGAGAGCGATGCAGCGAGATGACATTCGACGGCCCGCCGTTGAGCAGCGCGATCAACTCGCGATCAGGTGAGCCCTCGCTGTTGCGGAGTGGCCCGAGCAGCAGCGACGACATCTGGTAGCCCACGTCCTCGAGGTCGGGGAGGCGTTCGCGAAACGCCCACTCTCCGTGGAACGCGAATTCGTTCATCACCCCGACAACGCTGCGGTCGTTGGTCGGCGCGATCCGAACCTCGCCCATGGCCGCGAGCTCGGCGGCGACGAACTCCTCGGGCGCACCTTGGCGGCGGAGCGCAGCGGCGATGGCGTCGGGGATTCGCTTGGTGAGCGTGGCCGCCGGTGCGAGCGGCACGAACACGGGCAGCAGCGTGCGTTGGTTCACCAGCAGCGCCACCTGTGGCTTCCAGAACAGCGCCGTGGCGAACCAGTCGCCGAGCACGGTTGAAGACTCGTCACCAACCTTGGCGACCGGACCCCTGACCCGATCGCGCAGCTTCTTGGTTCCTCTCAGCACCAGCACGGGGAAAGTCTGTCACGAGAGAATGTGGGGCTACTCAACTCACGTCTGAGGACGTGCCGGCACGGCTCGGGGCGGGCGCACGTGATGAGGAGCCCGCCCGGCATAGGTCAGTCCGTTGAAGGATGGGGGTCGATCCTTTAACGGGATGGCGGGTCATGAAGGGAAACGCCAACACCCCGATACCGAGCGCGCTGAATGTACCCCTATTGATGACATACGTAATGAAAAGCGATACAGTCGCAGCATGGGACAGACAGCCACGACGGAGGCGATGCCGATCTGGCGCAGCGATGCCCAGCCGGCCTTGCTGTACTGCCTGTTCTACGACGCTCACATGCGCACGGCCTCGGCCATCGCCCAGCGCTTCGGCCTGTCACGTCAGGCGGTCAGCACCGAAGCCCGCCGGCTGCTCGCTGCGGGCATCATCCGGCAGGATGTCCTCGGGCGGAACAAGCTGCTCGCGGTCGTCGATGATCACCCGGCGATCAATGCGCTGCGCACCCTCGTCGATCTCACCGTCGGTCCGCTCGTCGACCTCAAGCGTCTCTACGACGTGGACGGTGTGGAGCGGGTGATGGTGTTCGGTTCATGGGCTCGCCGCCACCTCGGTGAACCTGGCCCGACGCCCCGCGATGTCGACGTCCTGGTGGTGGGCACGCCGGACGACTACGCCGTCACATCCGTCTGCTTGGGTCTGTCCGGGCAGCACGGCGTGGAGGTGAGCCCGATGATCGTCAGCAGCGACGAGTTCGCCAGCCGCGGCCGAAACCAGATAGTCGACCTGATCACCAGTGGACCGCTCGTTGAGGTGCGTCAATGAAGAAGAACCTCACCCCGGAACCCCGCTCGAGATTCCGTTACGACCCGCGGCCAGCAGGGAGGACTCGCTGTATCAGTGCTCGGATTCGGGTGAATCGCATGTTGGCGGCAGCGTCCGACAGTCGCTGTTCGGCGGTCAGTGCCGACATCCCCGCGCCTTCACGGCTGTCGAAGAGGGTGCGGACGATCCGTGCTGCCCTGGCTGCGTCACCTGCGGCAAAGGCCCGCGGATCCGTCCCTGCTGCGTAAGCGACCTCGAGACATCGCCACAGATCGACTACGTCAGTCGGCTTGTCGCGCACCTGCGAAGCGAAGGCCTTCAGCACGAGCGCAGCGACTTGATCGGGAAATAGCACTTCGATAGTGAGTCGGTCGCCGTTGAGCCGATGCAGTTCCATGTCGAGTCGGATCGGCTCGCGTTGTAGCGCAAGCGCCAACCCCGGCACCTCGGTCGTGACGAGGTCGTCTGATACGCGATGGTTGTTGCGCACCCGAGTCCGATATGAGGGGACGAGAACATCTACGACGGCATATCGGAGCACTTCGGCCCCGCGCACGGTCGCCGGGAGATCGTCGATCGGTCGTGCGAATCGGTTTCCCTCGACTCGCTGGTAGCCCCGTTCGACCAGGCGGCTGATCTTGCCGTGTTCCTTCACGACTACGGGTGGCACACCCAAGTCGGTGTCGGCGGTCTCGCGGTGGAGATCGCCGCCGAGTTGCCAGCGGGCGACGAGGGCGGTGACCATATGCCCACCAATGATTCGGTAGGGCAACGAACCGAGAACGTCGGCAGTGTCGCTGAGCGCCACGTAGCCGACGTCGTCAGCCACCGACGCTGCTCTGAGGACAACTCGCGTCAAGGGCGATTGATCAGCCATTCCCGCAACCTTCCAGCAGCCTCCGAACGGTCAGCTCCCCCCAGGTCGAGCAGATCCCAGATCTGCTGTGTGGGATCAGCAAGTGGTACTTCGACACCACCGATCTCTCCGACCAGAAGGTGAGTGGGGAACATCGACACTTCGTTCGGAATGCGGAGGATCACGTTGGCGTCGTGGCGACCCTGAGCATCAACGAGGCCCAAGTGGTTGGCGTCGATGAGTTGGCGCGTGTAAAGGATCACTATGGAAGGCCGGTGCCAACCGCCGAGCAGGTCGGCACCGACGTCGGCCGAAACTGCAAGCGAGGGGAGGTCGGCCCGTTTCGCAGCGCGTCGTGCGACCTCACTCGGCGAGTCCAGGCTGTAGAGGAAGCGCTCCGAGCCGCCAGGCCCGCGGTACTCAGACAGGAACCGGTCGAGCAACGCCTCACGGTTCGGTGACCACCGGCCCTGCGGCGTACGTGCGACGAGTCCCAAGTCGAGCAGCCGATGCAGGACCTGTGAAGCGCGCGGCTGCGACACGCCCACTTGATTGGCTATCGCGCTGGCACCCGATTCCCCCTCTGCCCCTCTCGGGAACCCAATGAGTGCACGGATGATGGCGAGGCTCCCTGAGCCTTGCGGTAGCCGACTTGCCTTGGTGTGTGGCGGGGTCGCAGTCACACGCTGGCGCAGAACGACGCGGTCGGATCGAAGGTCGTAGTTCCCAGTCGCGTCGGCCCAGGACCATCCGGCCTGAGTGAGCGAGAGACCGAGCGACTTCGTTACGAAGGGCACAGCCAGCATCGGGGTCGCAACCTCGGCGAGCGACTGTCGCATGGCTTCGAGATCGGGCAGTTCATTCGGATATGGCGACCGCAGCCTTTCCTCGACGGCGAACTCGCCTTGAACGTCTCCAACGGTGATGTGCAAGATCGCATCGATCACTCGGCTGGCAACGCGCCGTTCGCGCATGACCAGAACGGAGGCCCCAGCGGCCTCAAGCGAGGAGACGACTTCCATAAGCACAGAGATAACTATAAGCACAGTGCTAATATCGCGCAATCACTAATGCCACCCGTCCCGGGCAAACCCCCGAGCAACCCTCGATCCGTCTGCTTGGATCTGTCCGGGCAGTACGGCGTCGAGGTGAGCCCGATGATCGTCAGCAGCGACGAGTTCGCCGGCCGTGGCCGTAACCCCATACTCGATCAGATCACCAGTGGACCGCTCGCTGAGGTGGCCTCTGGTCATAATCATCTCCTAGCGATATGATCTTGGCATGACGGAGGGTTCGACATTCGCACGCCTCCTGGAGGTTGCTGTTGGTCAGCATGGCTTTGTCACGCCCGACACGGCCGCGGTCGCCGGAGTGGATCCTGCACGCCTGCCGGTGATGCTTGCGCGAGGGCAGCTCGAACGGTGGGGCCGAGGTCTGTACCGCATCCCCCAGCTCCCCATCGGCAAGTACGACCATCTTGCAGCCGCCGTCATGAGGGTCGGCCACGGTGCCGTCGTGTCGCACGCATCGGCGGACTATCTCCATGGCTCGACCGACACTCCGCCGGAGACGATCGAGTTGTCGGTTCCCACCTCGGCACGGGTACGACGCGCCGGTCTCGAGGGAATACGAATCTGGCGCGAGGACCTCTCTCACGGCGACATCACTGTGGTCGATGGCATCCCGACGACTTCGACTGTTCGCGTCCGCGGTGAAGCCGGCGGCCGGCCCAAGATGCCATCGTCGTCCAGCGCGTTCGCTCCGAGGCGCGACAATGTGGCAATGGAGCGACCTCGTGTGGAGCTGATCGATGGCAAGGTGCTGTACGACGGACGGTCGCTCGTCGCATGGGCCTCACGAGTCGCCGACCGAATTGTCGAGCGGTGCGATGCCAGCCGCATCGTGCTCTACGGCTCGGTCGCACGCGGCGATGACGGCCCCGACTCAGACATCGATCTGCTGGTCGTCATGCCGATCGTCGGCCGCCGTCATGACACCTCAGTGCGCGTGCTCAATGAGCTGCGCGACATCCCGGTCCCGGTCGACATCACTGTTGTCGACCCGGCGAAGCTCGACGAAGAGGCGAGCGTTCCCGGCGTCGTGCGCGCCGCAATGCGCGAAGGGAGGGTCCTTGTCGCCGCCTGATCGCCTAGACATCGCTCGCCGATGGTTGCGCTGGGCCGACGAGGATCTTGCTCTCGCCGAGCACACAGCGGCTGACGCTGATGTGGTGGCGCGCGGCGCGTGCGTCTGGGCACATCAGGCAGCCGAGAAGGCGCTCAAGGCGCTACTGGTCTTGCGCGACATCGATCCGCCCAAGCTGCATGATCTCGACCGGCTGGCGCAGAGACTGCCTGGCGATCAGGGGAAGGACTTCGGCATCATCCAACTCCCTGAGCTGACTCGCTGGTCGATCGAGGGCCGGTATCCGGCCGACTTGGATGAAGCGACGCACGCCGATGCTGTGACAGCGATCGGTGTAGCTCGACAGGTTCTCGACGTAGTGCGCGCTCGCATCAGCGTCGAGGGACCGCATTGATAGGGCGCTTGGAAGGCGAGCCGGCGCGGCCCGCCCGCCCGCCGACGGCCGCGAAAATCCCACCGGGCGGAGCCGTGGGCCGGAACTACGCTCGGCTGCGATCGGGCGACGAGCCCCGCACCCACCAGCTCGTGGTGGCACAGAACAGCCCTGGCGGGGCTGGCCGATCCGCTCACTCCCGCGCGGCGCGCCGTCACCGGCACGCACCCGGCACGCACCGGCACACACCGAGCAGGAAAGGATCAACATGTCTCTCGCCACTGCAACCCCGACCAGCGGTCTGCGCACCTTCCTCGGCGTCATCGCTCGCCGCCGCACCTACGCCGCCCTCGCCTATCTGCTGCTCGGCCTACCGCTCGGCACCGCCTGGTTCACCCTGCTCGTCACCGGCGGGTCGGTGGCGGTCAGCCTGGTGGTGGTCGCCCTCGTCGGCATCCCGCTGCTGGTGGGCATGGGCTACGTCACTCGCCTGGCCGCCAACGTCGAGCGCACCATAGCCAACGCGCTCCTCGGTTGCGAACTACCCAGCGCCCCGGTTGCAACCGGCGAGCGCGGCAACCCGTGGGTGCGCCTGCGGGCGATGTCGGCCGATCGTCGGCGGTGGCGCGAGGCATGGTTCCTGTTGGCCCGCTTCCCCGCCGGCATCGCCACCTTCACCCTCGCGGTGGTCGCCCTCGTCGTTCCCGGCGCGCTCGTGGCCGCACCATTCCGCGCCCGCTACGACGACGGCGAGCCGTTCGGCACGTGGCGCTACAGCGACCGCATCGAAGACTGGGCAGAGGCGGCGTGGGCGTGGCTGCTGGTGCCGCTCGGTGTGCTGCTGCTGGTGGCCGCGCTGCACCTGCTGGTCGCCCTCGCCAAGGCCTGTGCACGCTGGGCGGAACGCGCCCTCGCCCGATAGCTGCAATGGCGAAACCCGAACGAGCGGTCGGTCATACTGGCGCAATGTCTGACGACTTCGCCCCTGGGGCAACAAGCCCCGAACCACTACCGACTCTGCCTCCGGCGCCGCCCACGCTGCCGCCCGCGCCGCCGATGGCTCCCGGCTACGGCACTCCGCAGCCCTATGGCGCGCAACCTCCCGGCTACGGGGCTCCTCCGCCGTACGGCGTGCCCTCGCTGCTCGCGCCCAAGCCGTCGTCGAAGCGCTGGCGCATCTGGGTGCCCATCCTGGCGCTCGTCGGTGTCGGCGCGGTGGTTGCAGGAGTGGTGGCGTTGTCCGGAGCGAACGACCCGCCGTCGGTGCCGCGCCTCACCGAGACGCGGCCCGCCTACGGCTCCGTGCAAGCTGACGTCTCGATATGGGACATGAGCGGACCAACGATCAGTTACGTCGTCAAGAGCGATGCCGCCGGCGCCACCGTGTCGGTGACCGGGTCGGAACTGGCCGATCCACTTAACCCCACATCTTCGGCTACTCCGTTCGAGTTCATCGTGTCGACCGATGCGTTCTGGAACTACGACTTCGAGAACTCGATGTGGGTCAAGGGTCTGCCTGACGCCGCGACGTACACCGAAATCAACGGCCTAGTGACCACCGTGATGCTGTCGGAGTACCTGCCCGACGCCCTGCGCGAGTACACCCGCGTGCTCGATGAAAAGGACGACACGGTCAACGGTCACGCGGTGACCGTGTACGACCTGCGACTCAACCTTCCCGCGTTCCAGCGCGAGAAGCCCTCCGAGTATCAGGCGTGGGCGACACGTCTCGGTATCAGCGAGGCGTTGGCCAACACAGCGATCGAGTTGGCCGTCGATGAAGACGGCGTGGTGTGGCGGATGACGTCGTCCGACGTCACTGACTCCGGGTTGCGCACCTCCACCTACGAACAGGTGATGAAGTTGCTCCCCGCCAGCTACCAACCGGACTACCCGACCTCGTACTACGACGAGGCCAGTGGGCAGATGGTGGGCTGAGCGGGCGGCCCTCAGTCGGCCAGCGAGCCGCCGTAGATCTGCCAGGCGAGCACCGACTTGGCTACCAGGCTGAGCACCAGATAGGTCTTCTCCCCGTAGGCGTAGTTGCTCCAGCGACCCACCTGGCGGTACTGCAGCCACTGGTTGAGGCCGAAGCTGAAGAAGAAGATCAACTCGGCGACGACGATGCCGTACACGAACCCGGGCACACCATCGGCACCGAGCACGTTCACCCAGATCGCGATCCACGGCGCGATGCCGGCGATGGTGCCGAACCAGAACGGCATCATCGTCGTGCGTTCACGCCCGGGCGGGTTCATCCGCTCCTGCAGCCAACCGAACAGGATCATCGCCACGTTCGCGCCGGCGACGGCGAACAAGGTGGTGATGTCGGTAATGCCGCTGTAGAAGCCGATCAACAGCACCATCAACGTCGCGCTGAGCGAGTACTCGACCCAGCGGAAGCGGTTGATGCCGCGGCGCAGGTCGCTCTCGTAGGTGCGGCGGGCGAAGGTGGCGGTGGCGAGGTGGTCGAGCGCGGCGAGCAGCAAGAACACGGCGATGGCCGGGCCGATGGCCACCTCGAACAACCCTTCGGGTGTGGTCAGCCTGGTGCCTGGCGGGCCCTGCGGATAGGTGGAGGTGACGGTGATCGCGAAGTCGCTGGCCATCACCAGGATCAGCACAGCCTGCGCCGCGTGCAGCACGGTGAGGCCGATGTTCCACCGCCGCAGACCGGCCAAGCGCTGCGGCGTAACGCCGTCGGCGATGGTGGCGCCGGTATCCGGTTGCGCCGGCTCGGTCGCTGTCGTCGTGGTTGTTGCTTGTCCGCTCATCTGTGTTCCTCCTGAACGCTGTCGGGTCTTGGCGAGGTAGCTGCCCCGGCCACCAGCGGCACCGGTGGTGAAGAGGGCGCGAGCGAGTGCCGACGCTCGGCATCGGCACAGATGCCGGCGAGGATGCCGGGGAAGATCAAGCGGTGGAACGGCGCGACGGCGATCCAGTAGACACGGCCGAGCAGACCGCGGGGATGGAATCGCGCGGTCTGGGTGACGGTCACACCCCCACTGCCACGCCCACCGGCAGCGTCGTCGGCACCGTCATCGGCACGGTCGTCGGCACCGTCGGATTCGAGCTGCCATTGCAGCCATGCGTCGCCCGGCAGGCGCATCTCCGCGCGCAGACGCAGCAGGTTGTCGGGGGCAAGCGCCTCCACCCGCCAGAAGTCGAGCGGATCGCCCACCGACAAGCGCTGCGGGTGAAGCCTGCCGCGCCGCATCCCAACACCTCCGACCAGCGAGTCGAGCAGACCGCGCAGACTCCACAACCAGTCGCCGGTGTACCAGCCCTTGCTGCCGCCGATCGAGCAGACCACCTCGAACACCTCTGTCGCACTTGCCGCGACGTGACGTGTGCGCGTATCGATCTTCACCGTGCCGCCCGACCAGGTGGGGTCGGTCGGCTGCGGCTCGGCCGGCGGGCGGCCGCCCAGTTCGGCATGGGCCCAACTGGTGGGCACGTCACCGCTGTGCGAGCGACCGAGGGCCAGCGCGACGGCCTCGCGATAGCCCAGTTGCTCGATCGGCATCGCGTCGGCCGCGGCCTCTCCGGTGACGACCACGTCGTTGATCAAGCTTTCGATCAGCGGCCTGGCGAGCATCGGCGGTATCGGGGTGACCAGGCCGACCCACCGCGACGAGAGTCCGGGGGTGAGCAGTGGCACACGCACGACGAGCCGTCGGCGCAGGCCTGCCACCTCGGCGTACTGCGCCATCATCTGCCGGTAGGTGAGCACCTCCGGCCCGCCCACGTCGAGCACCTGCCCGGCAACGGGCGCCGTCAGCGACTCGGCCAGGTAGTGCAACACGTCGCGCACAGCGACGGGCTGGCACTTCGTGTCGACCCAACGCGGCGTCACCATCGCCGGCAGCACCTCGACCAGATAGCGCAACATCTCGAAGCTGGCCGATCCCGACCCGATGATCACCGCGGCGCGCAACTCGACCACCGGCACCGAACCCTTGGCCAGCTCGGCACCAACCTCCTGGCGGCTGGCGAGATGCTCGCTCAGTTCGTCCGACGAATGATCGCCGAGTCCGCCGAGGTAGATGATGCGGCGCAGGCCCGCGTCTTGCGCGGCGCGCCGGAAGTTCTCGGCGACGGCACGATCGTGCTCGACCCACTCGGGCGACGAACCGATCGAGTGCACCAGGTAGAAGGCAGCATCGACTCCATCCATCGCGGCCGACAGGTCGCCTCCCACGTCGCCTTGCACGATCTCGACCGCGTCGCGCCACGGCGCGGCTCGCACCTTCTCCGGGGTGCGCACCAAGCAACGAACCCGGTAGCCACGCTCGAGCAGCACCGTCACCAGTCGGCCACCGATGTATCCACTGGCGCCGGTGACGAGAACCGACGAACCGGGCGGCACGCTCGCTCCCGCGCCCGCGGCAGGGTCGAGGTTCGCGCCGGTCATCGCGACATCGCAGACGTTGAGCGGTTCATGAGCGAACGGATGCGATCGACATAGAGCCACGTGCCACAACCTGCACGCCGCGCTGTTCATTCCCCCGGCCGGTGTCCCCTGCATCGGCCCGCCTGTTCCCCGCTCGTTGACAGTGGTTGACCGGGCCAGAGGCAGCCGCGTTGGCGCGGGTACGCTCCGGCGATGGATCAGCGGTGGGCGCGTGGTTGGTTGCCGGTGGCGATCGCGCTCGCCGCCTGCAGCGCCACGCCCTCGCGAGCAGCCGACACGCCGTCGCCGCCAACGGCCGACGTCTCGCCCGCGGTCAGCACCATCGCGGTGACTACAACGAGTCCGGCCACCACCGCGCCCACCACGGTCGCGCCCACCACAGTCGCCCCGCTCGACGCGACGCGGGCACGGGTGGCCTCCTGTGTGCAGGCCTGGCCGCTGCGCGACCGCATCGCGCTCAGCGTGTGGCCGGCGGTGTACGGCGATCGCTGGCCACAGGCGCAGGCGATCGTGCGCGACCTGCGCGTGGGCGGCGTGGTGTTGATGTCGCCGCCCGTCGCCACCGCGGAAGGCATCGCGGCCCACATCGCAGGGCTCGACTCGCTCAGCGCCCACGGTCTGCTGGTGGCCACCGACGAGGAGGGCGGCGACGTGCAGCGGCTACGCGCCCTCGGCGTGTTGGGCTCGCAGGAAGCGCTGTCGGCTCGCCCCGCCGACGAGGTACGGGCGATGCTGGCCGCGCACGCGGCAGTGGTGGCGGCGAGCGGCGTCGACGTGGTGTTCGCGCCGGTCGTCGACGTGCGAGCGCCGGGAGGTGGCGATCCGCTCGGCGGCGGGCGGCTGTTCCAAGGCGATGCGCAGCAGGTGACGGCCTGGGCGCAGCTGTACGTCGACGCCTGGGTGGCAGCGGGCATAACGCCGGTGCTGAAGCACTTCCCCGGCCACGGATCGGCCTCGGTCGACAGTCACGACGGCCTGGCCACCACACCGTCGCTGGCCGAACTGCGCACGCGCGACTTGCTGCCCTACGCCCAACTGGCCGGCTCGTCGGCCGCAGTGATGGTGGGCCACCTGGCCGTGCCCGGTCTCACAGACGGATTGCCCGCCAGCCGCAGCGCGGCAGCCGTGTCGCTGTTGCGCGACGAGTTGGGCTGGGGTGATGCGCTGACCGTGACCGATTCGCTCGGTATGGGCGGGGTCGGCCTCACCGTGCCACAGGCGGCGGTGGCCGCGCTGCAGGCAGGGATCGACGTGGTCATCTTCACCGGCAACGGCGAGACCGAGGTGGTGATCGACGCGATCCAGGCGGCAGTGCTAGATGGATCGCTGTCGCAGGCACGGGTCGACCAGGCCGCCACTCGCGTCGCGCTGATGCTGGAGGCGCACGGCCGCCCCTGCACGTGAGGGGCGACCTGTAGCGGCAGTGTTGGTCGGCGTCGGCCCGGGCCACATCACCGCGGCGCACGGTGGGGCGCGACCGGCGGCAAGCGAATACGGTTCGAGCCATGGCCATGAACTGCAAGCCCGTGCCCACGCTCGAGGAGCGGATCAACGACATCCGCCTGCGCACCGCCGAGATCATCAACGAGCACATCCTGCCCAACGAGAAGGCGCTGTGGGCCGCCCCGCAGGAAGCCGATTCAGTCAGCCAGCGCGCCGAGCAGTTGCAGTTGCGGGCCGACATCCAAGAGCGGGTCAAGCAAGCCGGGCTGTGGGCTCCGCACCTGCCCAAGGAGTACGGCGGGATGGGCCT
>CAUJEE010000239.1 GCA_963169215.1 Actinomycetota bacterium | reverse complement strand
ATTACCGCCGCGTCGGCGACGTGCCGCACAAGCGCCACACCCAGCACCGCGCCACCGACGGCAGTTTGTACATGGAGGAGCTGGTGGGCGCGAACGGATTCTCCGCCGACTCGGCACTGCTCTACCACCGCCACCTGCCGGCCGCGATCACCGCTTCGCGGGTGTGGCCGCTGCCCCCCGACGGTTCGATGGCCAACCACCCGCTGCGCGGCCGCCACCTGCGCACCGGCGAGATCGCGGTGCCCGCGGCCGATGCCGACACCGGCCGCGTGGCGTTGCTCACCAACGCCGATGTCACCCTCGGGTGGTTCAGCGCCACGCAGCCATCGCCGCTCTATCGCAACGGCGGTGCCGACGAGTGTGTGTTCGTGCACAGTGGCCGCGCTGTGGTCGAGACCGTGTACGGCGCGATCGAGGCGACCGCGGGCATGTACGTGGTGCTACCGCGGGGCACCACCCATCGCTGGGTGCCGGCCGCGGGCGAGACGGTGAGCGCGCTGGTGATCGCGGCGCGCGGTCATATCGCACCCCCCTCGCGCTACCTCACCGCGCACGGCCAGTTCATGGAGCACGCCCCCTACTGCGAACGCGACCTGCGCGTGCCCGCAGCGCCGCTGCTGGCCGACGGCACCGATGTGGAGGTGTACGTGCGCCACGGCGATGCGGGCAGCATCGTCACCCACGCGCAGCACCCGTTCGATGTCGTCGGCTGGGATGGCTGCCTGTATCCGTACACGCTGCACGTCGACGACTTCGAGCCGATCACCGGGCGGGTGCATCAGCCGCCACCGGCGCACCAGGTGTTCGAAGCCCCTGGCTTCGTGGTCTGCAACTTCGTACCGCGCAAGGTCGACTATCACCCCGACGCGATCCCCGCGCCCTACTACCACGCCAATGTCGACAGCGACGAGGTGCTGTTCTACGCGGCCGGCAACTACGCGGCGCGGTCTGGCAGCGGCATCGGCGCGGGCTCGATCTCGCTGCACCCGGCGGGGCTCACCCACGGCCCGCAGCCCGGTTCTTACGAGCGCAGCATCGGGGTGACGGAGGTGGACGAGCTGGCCGTTATGGTCGACACGTTCGCACCCCTGCTGCTCACCGCGGCCGCGCTGGCGGTGGAGGACGAGGCGTACCCGTGGACATGGGCGCGATGACGGCGCGGGGCCGACGTTGCCGACCGGAGTGACCTCTTCCAGTTGGGTCGCAGGCGCCGACGGGTCTCTGTTCTCGTTGAGCAACCTGCCGTACGGCGTGTTCAGCCTCGCGGACAGCGCGCGGCCGCGCCTCGGCGTGGCGATCGGGGGCTTCGTGCTCGACCTTGCCGCAGCGCTGCCCGACATCACCGAACTGCGCGAGCCGACGCTCAACCCGCTGATGGCCGCCGGCCCGGCCAGGTGGGCCGCGGTGCGCGAGCGCATCACCGACCTGCTGCGTGACCCGCCGGGGAACGAGGCGGCAGCCCGCAGCGACGTGACAACACATCTGCACGAACTGGGGTCGGTGCAAATGCACCTGCCGTTCGAGGTGGCCGACTACGTCGACTTCTATTCGTCCGAGCACCACGCGCGCAACCTGGGGCGCATCCTGCGGCCGGGTCAGCCGGAACTGGGCGCCAACTGGAAGCACCTCCCGGTCGGCTATCACGGCCGCGCCGGCACTGTGCGCGTGTCGGGCACGCCGGTGGTGCGCCCCCACGGGCAGCGTCTGTCGCCCGACGGACAGCCCGAGCACGGCCCGAGCAGGCGGCTCGACATCGAAGCCGAGGTCGGCTGGGTGGTCGGCGCCCCCTCCCCGCTCGGCCGCGCGGTGCCGTTGCACGACTTCCGCGACCATGTATTCGGTGTGTGCCTGGTGAACGACTGGTCGGCGCGCGATCTGCAGGCATGGGAGTACGTGCCGCTAGGGCCGTTCCTCGGCAAGTCGTTCCTCACCTCGGTGTCGCCGTGGGTGGTGCCGCTGGCCGCGCTCGACGCAGCGTGGACCACGCCTCCCCCGCGCGACACACCCGTACTCGCCTACCTCGACGACAGCGGCCGCCGCGATGCGCTCGACCTCACACTGGAAGTGACGGTGAACGGCACCGTGGTGTCTCGTCCGCCGTTCGCCGACATGTACTGGACGGCCGCGCAACAGTTGGCCCATCTCACCGCCAACGGTGCCTCGCTGCGCACCGGCGACCTGTTCGCCTCCGGAACGGTGAGCGGCCCAGCGCCCGACCAGTACGGCTCGCTGATCGAGCTGAGCCACAACGGCACCACACCCTTCCCGCTGGCCGACGGCAGCATGCGTTCATTCCTGGAGAACGGCGACGAGGTGACCATCACCGCCACCGCTCCCGGGGCCGACGGCAGCACGATCGGCTTCGGTGCCGTTACCGGCCGCGTGGTGGTAGGCCCGGGCGCGTAGGCGACGCAGCGCAGGTGCCGTCAGCGCAGCGCGCGCACGGCCCACATCACTCGTTGCAGCACCGTCACCACCACCAGCGCGGCCATCACCCAGAACAGC
>CAUJEE010000238.1 GCA_963169215.1 Actinomycetota bacterium | reverse complement strand
GCGCGCGGTGGCGGTCGGCCCGCTCGACCTGGCCGGGCTGCAGACGGCATCCGGCCTGCCCCGGGCCACGGACCATCGCCTCGCGGTGGCCCTCGAGCAGCACCACCTGTTGCGCCGCGATTCGCGCGGGCGGTTCTGTCTCGGCTTCGAGTTGATCCGCCTCGGGCATGCCGCCGGCGAGCAGTTCCCGCTGGCCGAGGTGGCCGCGCCGATCCTGGCCAGGCTCCGCGACGACACGGGGGAGAGCGTGCAGTTGTACGTGCGCGAGCCGGACGGTCGCCGTTGCGTGCTGTCGCTGCAGGCCCGCCACGCGCTGCGCTGGATCGTGCCCGAGGGCGCGCTGCTGCCGCTGGAGTTGGGTTCGGCCGGGCGGGTGCTGCTGGGTGGGGTGGCGCTGGCCGACAGCGTGGAGGAGCGCGAGCCCGGGGTCGCCTCGGTGAGTGCGGTCGTGCGCGACGGGGCTGGGGCGGTGGTGGCCGCGGTGAGCCTCAGCGGCCCGATCGAGCGGATGAGCCGATCACCGCGCGCCAAGTTCGGCGCGGCAGTGTCGGCCGCGGCCGACGACCTGACCGCCACCCTGACCGCCACCCGCTGACCGGCCGCTGACCACCCGCTGACCGGCCGCTGACCACCCGCTGACCACCCGCTGACCACCCGCTGACCCGGATCGGCGGCGGCCGGGCCTTTCCGTCTGTGTCATGGATCTACCTCGACCTCTCGTGGTACGGGCATGACACAGACGGTTGGGGTGGGGGCCGGGGGATTGGTGGGGGGGCAGGCGGCGGCCGGGCTTTTCCGTCTGTGTCATGGATCTGCCTCGACCTCTCGTGGTACGGGCATGACACAGACGGTTGAGTGCCGGTTCGGGGGGCTCGCCGTACCCAGTGAGGGTGTGAACACCCAACCCGACCCCTCCACCCAGCCCGATCCGTCAGCACAGTCGTTGCCGTCGCTGCCGTTCCGGCTCGCGCGCTGGTTCGAGGCGCGCCTGCACCAGACGGTCGACTTCGCCACCAGCGCCAGCGGGTGTCATCTCTACGGCCTGGAGGTGCTCGACCCCGACCGCCTCGACGGCGACAACCCGGGGGCGGCCCGGGTGTGCTTCATCGCCGATGCCGACGACATCGAGGCGCTGCTGCGGCACCCCGACGCGGCGCGGGTGGTCGACTTCGACGCGATCGCGCTGGTCACCAGCGAGTGGCGCACGGTGCCCACGGTCGATCCGCGCCGGCCGCGCCAGTTCTCGCCCCGGCGGCGGGCAAGGGTGGTGGAGGTGCGCGACGGCTCGGGCGGGGCGATGGTGTTGCGATTCGAGCACGAACCCGACCACGTCGTGTACGCCATCGGCGGTATCGCGGCTTGATGGGCCGGCGGACACCCGAAGCGAGGCGGGTATGATCATTGGTATGACGATGCGCAAGGTCACTGTGACCATTGACGAGCACGATCTCGCTCGGGTGCGGGCGCTCGTCGCGGATGGTGCATCGCCCAGCGTGTCGGCGTTCGTCCAGCACGCGGTCGCGGTGGCGCTCACCGACGCGGAGCTGTGGGACGAGAGTTTCGAGCAGTGGCTGGCGTCGACGGGCGGGCAGATCACCACCGAGGAGCGTGCGATCGCCGACGCGTTGCTCGATGCGCCCGCCGATCGCGATGGATGATGTCGGTCAAGGGCTACACGCTCGATGCCGGGGCGCTGATCGCCGTCGACCGTGGTGACCGGCGCATGGCCTTTCTGATCGGCCGCGCCTTCGAACGCCAGGCGGTTCTCACGGTCCCCGCGGCCGCCTTGGCGCAAGTCGTCAGGTCGCCTGGGCGACAGGCGCAGTTGATGCGCCTCGTGCGCCATCGAAGCGTTCGCGTCGTCCCACTCGACGCTGAAGCATCGGTGATGGTTGGCCGGCTGCTCGCTGCCTCCGGCACGGCCGATGTGGTCGACGCTCACGTGGTCGTGTGCGCTCGCCGAGTCGGGCAGGTAGTGATCACGTCCGACCCCGACGATCTGCGCCGGCTCGACGCGACGCTGCCCGTGTTTGCGCTGTAGCTCGATCGGGCCGATCTGACGACCGCGTCGGCCGCCTGCCGGTCAGCGTCGCGCGGTCAGCCAGGGTTGCTCGCGCTCGGCCAGCGGGGTGCTCGGTGGGCCGGCGACGAACGGCCACAGCTCTTCGGCGATGCGTCGGTAGTTGCCGGTGGCGCGCAGCTCGCCGAGCAGCGCGTACAGGCCGAGGTTGATCCGTTGGATGAACACGAAGGCCTTGGGCACCGTGGCGTACTGCGCGATCGGGCTGGTGCGATCGAACACGTGGCGCACCATGCGTGTTGCGTACTCGCTGCTCCACGTGACCGGCGCATCGTGGCGCACGCTCTCGTAGAACTGGCTGAAGTACTCGCCGATCTCCTCGTCGGCCGCGGGGCAGCCGGTGCGCAGCATGCCCGCGTGCTCGACGATGCGGCGGAACTCGCGCTGGTCGTGATCGAAAGCGGCGGCGCGCACCATGCTCAAGAAGGTGGCCATCTCGTCGGCGGTGAAGTGCTTCACCAACCCGAAGTCGAGGAACGTCACCCGTCCATCGCCGTGGAACAGGTAGTTGCCCGGGTGCGGGTCGCCGTTGAACGCGTGCAGGCCGTACAGACTGCGGAACACGAAGCGGAACAGCGTCTCGCCGGCCATGTCGCGCTCGTGCTGCGACCAGGTCTTCATCTCCGCCCAGGTGTGTCCCCCCACCAGTTCGCTGGTGATCACCGTGCGCCCGCTGAACTCGGGCAGCACGTCGGGCACGTGGATGAACGGATGGCCGCGGTAGAAGTCGGCGAACAGCTGCTGGTTGCGCGCCTCGAGCTGGTAGTCGAGCTCCTCGATCAGGCGCTCCTTCACCTCCTGCACCATCTCGTCGGCGTCGAGACCGCCGAAGCCCTGTTGCAGCACCAGGCCCAGCAGGTTGGCGTTGCGCAGATCGGCGGCCACCGCCTCGCCGACTCCCGGATACTGCACCTTCACGGCCACCGCCCGCTCGTGCCCGGTGGCGGGGTCGACCACTACCGCGCGGTGCACCTGGCCGATGCTGGCTGCGGCGATCGGCTGCGGATCCCACTCGGCGAACAGCTCGTGCGGCGGCCGGCCCAACTCGCGCTCGATCACCTCCGCGGCCAGCTCGCCGCTCATCGGCGGGGCGTTGGCCTGCAACTGCGCGAGCGCCTCACGAAGCGGTGCGGGCAACCCCTCGTCGACATAGCTGGCCATCTGCCCCAGCTTCATCAACGCGCCCTTCATACTGCCCAGGCGGTCGGCCACTGCCTCGGCGGTCTTCAGCTCGCGCTCGCGATCGAGCTCGATGCGCCGTTCGGTGGAGGCGAATATTTTGCGCGCTGCGGTCGAGGCGTAGTGCCGTCCGACGGTGGCTCCCAGCCGGGCGACATCGACGTTGCGCTGTGCCCGCGAGGCGCGCAGGTGGGCGCGTTCGCGCCGAGCCAGCGCGGCCACGAGCGCCACCGCAGTCGCGGCCGCCACCGCGCCGACAAAGGCGCGCAGCCGCCTGCTCATGGCGTGTTGCGGCTGCGCTCGACCACGCTGTGGGTGGCACGCAGCAGCGTGGGTACGAACGTGTCGGCCGCGGCGACCACCGCGTCGTGATCGCCGTCGACGCGAAAGGCCTCCGCCGCGGGGATGCTCTCGAACAGGCGCACTTGACGACGTAGCGGCACGACCCGGTCGTGCATGGTGATCAGCGTCGAGGTGGGCACGTCGACCTCGCTGATCCAGTCGCGTGAGTTGAAGCGGCCGATCGCCCGGCCGGCCTCGAGCACCATCCGCCAGTCGTGCAGCGAAGCCTCCTGGATCGCCCACGGCTCCCACTCCTGCGTCTTGCGCTGCAAGAACACCTGCTCGGTGAGCCACTGGCGGGTCTGTGCCGGGGTGAGGCGGGCGAGCGCGGCGAGGCCGGACAACCCGAGGAAGCCCATGCGCTCTTCGCGCGAGGTGATGAAGTAGGGCGCGGTGGCGCACAGCACCATGCCGCGCACGCGCTTACGATGGCGTTGCCAGATGAGTTGCGCGATCGGGCCGCCCATCGAGTAGCCGACGGGGATCACCCGGTCGATGCCCAGCACGTCGCACACCGCCATCGCGTCGTCGGAGCAATCCTCGAGGCTGAACGCCTTCTTCGAGCGGATGCCGCGCCCGTGCCCGCGATGGTCGATGGCCACCACCCGGTAGTGGCGCGACAGCGGCCGGTAGCAGGTGTACCAGTTGAGGTCGGCGCTGGCCGTCCAGCCGTGCAGCAACAGCACGGTGGGCGCGTGCTGCGGCCCGTGCATCGTGCGCACGAAGGTGGTGCCCCGTCCGGGCAACTGCATCGCCGCGCCGGGGGGCAGGTGTGGGCGCCCGTCGACCGAGTCGTCGGCGGCAAGCCTGCCGTCGCGGATCGCCATCTAGGCCAACGCCACCTTCACCACCTGCACCTTCAAGGTGGTGCCGGTAGGGGTGGTGTACTCCACCCAGTGCCCCTCGGCCGCGCCGATGAGGGCACTGCCCAGCGCGCTCTGTGGGCTCATCACTTCCAGGCCGCCGGTGCGCTCTTCGAGGTGGCCGAGCAGATAGGTCTCGGCCAGGTCGTGGCTGTCGCCCTCGTAAACGATGGTCACCACCGTGCCCGCGGCCACCACACCTTCCTCGCCGCCGTCGATGATCTCGGCGTTGGCGAGGAGATGCTCGAGCTGGCGGATGCGACCCTCCATGTGGCCCTGCTCGTCCTTGGCCGCGTGGTAGTCGCCGTTCTCGCTGAGGTCGCCCAACAGGCGCGCGGCCTCGATCTTCTGCGCCACCTCGATGCGCCCGCGGGTGGTGAGGTCGTAGTGCTCGGCCTGCAGGCGCTCGAAGGCAGCTCGGGACAGATGGGTGGCGGCCATAGGCTCACGGATTCTACCGGCGGTGGACAGGGGCGGCGGCCTGGGTAAGGGAGGCTGCGGCACTAGCCTCGCCGTGATGGACGTCGCCACCGATGTCGCCGGTGAGCGACCAGATCCGGCACCATCACCGCGCTGGGCCGTTACTGGTGCCATCGCTCTCGGTGGGGCGCTGCTCTGGGGCCTCTTGATCGCCATTCGCCTCGGACAGGTGCCATTCGGATGGTGGCGGTGGCGCGACGACGCGGTGATCACGCTCAGCCACGCCAAGAACCTCGTCGACCACGGCACGATCGGCCTCTCGCCGGGTGGAAACCGCGTCGAGGGATACTCCAGCCCACTCCAATTCGCGATCGCCTGTGTCTTCTTCTTCTTGACGGGCGCCGGCTACGAGACGTTTCTCGACCTGCAGAGCATCGTGTGCGTACTGCTGATCGGTGCACTCGTCACGTTGCTTCCGTTTCTCGTGTGCAGACGGGCGGGCCTCAGTGGCCGGGATGCGTACGTCGCCTCATTCGTCACCTCCGGTGCCGTCCTCGTCGTCGTGGTGTCGTCGTGGTCCACGATCGGATGGCTCGTGTCCGGCATGGAGAACCCCTATGCGATCGTGCTGGGCCTCTCAATGGTGTTGTGGATCGGCCGAGGGTTGCGGCGCGGCCGCGACATCGTGGTCGCCGGTGTGCTGCTCGGTCTGTTCGGTCTGGTGCGGGTGGAGTTCGCCTTCTTCATGGTGCCCTTCGCGCTCGCCTTCGGGGTGATCGCGGCGAGGGACGTGAAATCGATTACCCGGGTGCGCGCAGTGGCCCTGGCGTGGGGTGTCCCGGGCGCGATCTGGCTGGTCAGTCACCTCCTGCGGTATTGGTACTTCGGTTCGTTCCAGCCGAACACAGCGCTCGCACAGAACAAGGAGTTCGGGTCCGAGCAGGTGATGGTGTTACTCAACGCCGCCATCCTGTTCATCTTCGGTATGCCCTTGCTCGACCCGCACGGGGCCGGTCGCAAGGTGGCGCCGCGGTACGGCGCTGCCCTCGGTTGCGTCTTGTTCGTCGGCTGGGCGGCCTTCCTGCAGTCGAAGGGGGCCGGGTTCTCCTTGCCCCTGGTGGTGCACTTCAACATCGTGCTGGCCCTCATAGTCGCTGCCGGTGTGCTCGCCATCGCCGCCGCCGAGGCGGCCGAGCCCGGGGGTCTCGGCATGCTGCTCGCCGGACTCGCCTGGGTCCCCATCTCCCAATACGTGGTGATGGGTCCTGCCCGCCTCGCGGAGTACCGCGTACTGACGATCGCAGTGCCGTTCCTCGCCGTCGCTGCGGCGTTGGCCGCGCTGCGCCTTTGGATCCACCACCTGTCGCGGCTGCCCTTTGTGGCCGAACCCCGCGAGGCGGTGGCTCTCTCGAATGACCCGGGCGCCGCGCCCGCTCCCCGCAACCCTGCGCGGACGAACACGGGGTTGGTCAAGGCGTTGGCGATGCCCGTGGCGTTGTTGATGATCATCGCCGGCGTGGACGACACGTCCCGCAAGCTGCCGGTGATCGTCACGCCGCACGACACGATGATCCTCGAGGCCGCCGCCGCCTTCCGCGACGATCGCCTCGCCGCCGGTGCGCTGCCCATCGTCGCCAACCCTGATCTCGGCAAGCTGTCGTTCGCCAAGGAGGCGATCATCGTTGATCTCGGCCGACTCGGTGACCCCCTGCTCACCAGGCTTTTCCGCAACCACCGATCGCTGTCGATCACCTATCTCGGCAAGGTGGCGGTGCCAGACGTGGTGGAGACTCATGGCGTCTGGTCGTGTGCCTACAAGGAGTGGCTCACCACCGACGGATTCATCAGCGGCTGGTCGCCCTTCGATCCGTCCGTGCTCGCTGGTCTCACCGGTGACGAGGAGTGCCCGACGGACAGCAGGTTCACCATCTGGGTACGAACATCAGGTGAGGACGAGTTCGAGCTCACCAGGGCAATCGCGCACTCCGATGCCCCGGCGGCAGTGGTGACTGCTGCCGTCTCCAATTGTGTTGCTGCCGATGGTGATGTTTGGCGCTGCGAGTATGTGCGCCGGGCAATCACCCGCAACTCCCCGCGGCTCCACGAAGGCGGACAACTCGGTGACGTCACCGCGGCGCTCGAACGCTCACCGACCTTCGAACTCGATCGCGAGCTGCTGCTGCAGCAACGCGGCTGGGACAAGCGCGCCGAGGCTGCGTTCGTTGCTCTCGCGGAATAGTCGCTCGCGGTGGACTCGGTCGGCCGAGGGTCGGTGACCACATCCTTGCCGTTCGGCGGCAGCCCGACTGAGCACGATCGGTGAATGCCCATCGGACGAGAGGATGGCGTCCCCTGACGTCATCGGCGCTCGCTTCTGCTCGAGGGCGCCGAGGCTAGGTGAGGGCCGCCAGGAGATCGTGCCGCTGGAACTGTCTGGACATCGTTCCGTTGTTGGAGGTGTGTAGCCGCCAGGACATCGTGCCGCTGTTGGCTCGTTCGGTCAGGTTGATCGAACGAGGGAGAACGTCGTGTCCGAAGA
>CAUJEE010000237.1 GCA_963169215.1 Actinomycetota bacterium | reverse complement strand
CCGTCACCACCACCAGCGCGGCCATCACCCAGAACAGCACCGCGGCCTCCGCGCGGAACACGAGCATCACGGTGTAGAACACGATCGTCTCGGCTCCCTCCACCAGGCCGGCCGGCATGTGGATGGTGGTCGACTCACCCCGCGCAGTTGCGCCGGCACCGCGCTTTTCGGCCACGGCCGCGAGGAATGTCCACGACACGGTGTTGAGGTAGAACGTCGCCAGCAACACCGCGCACGCGGCCCACACCTCGCGGTCACCGTGCGCGGCGGCGATGCCGAGGGGCACGGCCGCGTAGGCGATCGTGTCGCCCATCAGGTCGAGGTAGCCGCCGAGGTCGCTCTGCCTGCCCGTGCGGCGAGCCACCGTGCCGTCGAGGATGTCGAGCAGTCGGCTGAGCAACCACGCGGCCAACGCCCACCAATGCCAACCGGCGGCCGCGAGAACCCCGGCCCCGACTCCGCTCGCCGTCGCCGCGGCGGTGAGCGTCGCCGCGCTCAACACCCGCGGCAGACGGTCGACGAGCGGCGCCACCAGGCGGTCCTTGGCCGCACGCAAGCGCTCGTCGATCACCGGCCCACCATGGCACGCGAAGCGCATCAGCCCGCGCAATCTCGCTGTCGGCATGACCGGCCCCGGCTCGGCGTCGCCCGCGACCGGCTCGGGAAGCGCGAGGGCAGTGGGCGGGTTCCATATCGGGTATCCGCACTGAACGAATGCAGGTGACGAAGGTGACGAAGGTGAGCGACTACGACGTGGTGGTGATCGGCGGTGGGGCCGGCGGGCTGGTGGCGGCCAAGGAGGCCCGTCGACGCGGCGCGAAGGTAGTGATCGTCCAGAACGGGCCGATCGGGGGCGATTGCACGTTCACCGGCTGTGTTCCTTCCAAGGCGCTGCTCGCCGCGGCCGGCGCCGGTCGCGGGTTCGACGAGGCGATGCACGCCGTGCACCGCGCCATCGACGTGATCGCGGCCACCGAGGACGCCGCCGCGCTGGCCGTCGAAGGGATTGACGTGATCCCCGGCTGGGCACGCTTCATCGGGCCGCGCGAAGTCGATGTCGAGGGCAAGCGGCTGAAGTCGCGACGGTTCATCGTCGCCACCGGCGCCACTCCGCTGATGCCGCCGATTCCCGGCCTGCGCGAGTCGGAGCCGCTCACCAACGAGACCCTGTTCCAACTCGACCGGTGCCCCGAATCGCTGGCGATCCTGGGTGGGGGTCCGATCGGCTGCGAGATGGCCCAGGCCTTCGCCCGTTTGGGCGCGAAGGTGACCCTGGTGGAGGCCCTCGACCGACTGCTGCCCCGCGAAGACCCGGAGGCGTCGGCGGTGATCAGCACCGCGCTCGCCCGCGATGGCGTGGCCGTGCGCACCGGTGCTGATGTCACCAACGTCGAACGCCCCCCCGCCGATCGTTACGTGCTGCACACCGCCGACGGCAACCGCATCGAAGCCGCCCAACTGCTTGTCGCCATCGGGCGCGCCCCGGCGGGTCGCGGCTTCGGTCTCGAAGAGATCGGTGTGGCCATCGACCGGAGGGGCGCGATCACCGTCGCCGACGACATGTCGACCAACGTCGACGGCATCTGGGCCGTGGGCGATGTGACCGGGCGCCTGCAGCTCACCCATGTCGCCGGGCGGATGGGCTGGATCGCGGCGAGCAACGCCCTGTCGAAGTTGGCCCGCATCAGAGCATTCCGGCTCGACACCGCGGCCACACCGTGGGCCACCTTCACCAGCCCGGAGGTGGCACACGTCGGACTCACCACCGCCGAGGCCGCAGCGCGGCATCCGCAGGCGCGGGTGGCCCACCTGCCCCTCACCCATGTCGATCGCGCCGTTGCCGTCGGCGCCACCGACGGGTTCGTCCGGCTGATCGCCGCACCCAAGCGGGGCACCCGCCACCTCGCCGGCGGCCGCTTGGTGGGCGCCACCATCGTCGCCCCCACCGCCGGCGAAATGATCCACGAGGCCGCGCTGGCGATGCAGACCAAGATGTTCGTCGGCCGCTTGGCCCAGACCGTCCACGCCTACCCCACTTGGTCGATGGCCGTGCAGCAGGCCGCGCTCCAGTTCTTCGGCACCTCCGCCGGCCTCAGCGCCAAGCCGATCAGCGAGTACTGACGACTCTCCCGCGCGAGTCGGCCCCTGCACCACCCCTGTCTCTGCACCCCTCCCCTCCCTGTCTGTGTCATGGATCTGCCACGAAACCTGGAGGCAGCGGCATGACACGGACGAGGGGAGGACACGCGCATCGCCCTCACACCTATCCCGGCTGTGTCATGGATCTGCCACGAAACCTGGGGCCTCGCGCGTGTCCGGTTCGGCACCGTCGACACTCACCGCTTCATCGGTGGCGAGCGGCGCACCCGACGTCCGCCGAAAGGGCGAGAGATAACCGATGCTCGCCACCGTGTATGGGATGAGGAAGTTGGCGACTGTACGCAGCCAGGTGGCGACGCCGGGAGTGCCTGACAAGAACGCGGCCCCCTGATTGACGGCGGTGAGCAGCGTGCCCACCACCAACGCGATGCGACTGGCCGTACGGAAGGTGGCTCCACGCAGGATCAGCACGCACATCTGCGCCGGCGACGACCAGTGCGGTGGCGCGATCACGGCCTTCGGAACCAGGCCCGCGTTCCGGGCCACTCGATCCCGCCGACTCACGACACACCGCCAGAGTGACCGACGCGGACGATAGGACCCCGTCGAAAGGATGGTGCGCGTTGCCCGGTGACCCGCTCGACTACTTCGCCGGGTACGGAGATGTCGGCGAGCAGCAGCGCGCCGACGTTGGCGTTGGCCCGCAGCCCAACCTTGGGAAGGCACAAGGTGAGGGTCGCATCTGCGCTCACCGCGGCCGGGTCGACCACCCCGGTGGTGGCGTCGACTCCTGTCGGTAGATCGAGGCTCAGCACCCGCCCGCTGTGCCGCCCGAGCGCCGCTGCCAGCCGACCGATGTCACCGCGCAGACCACCACGCAACCCGTAGCCGACGAGAGCGTCGATGCCCACGTCGGCGGTCACCGGATCGGTCGCCACATCGATCGCCATGCGCCGGACGATGTCGAACTGATGTGCCGTCACCGCGTCGAGCCGCGCAGGCGGCAGGGCAGCGACGACGGTCACCTCGACGCCTGCCTTGCGCAGGTGACGTGCGGCCACCAGCCCGCCGCCTGCGTTGCCTCCGGAGCCGACATAGACGGCGAAGGTGCGGTGCGCGGGGTCGGCCAGGGCCACCGTCGCCAGATGTCGGCCGGCGTTCTCCATCATCTGCGCCAACTCGACGCAGAACTCATCGATCGTGATCCGGTCGATGGCGCGCATCTGCTCACGGTCGACCCACGCGACGTCGCCGCCGTCGATCTCCGGTAAGACACCGCTCGGGAAGATCACGTCGTTCACGACATCACCGTCGCTCGCCGCCCATCTCGGGGCGGGTGCTCGTGCGGGCGCAGCTTGCCGATGTCGACCGGGGCGCCGTGTTCGAGCCACCGTGCCGCGACAGCGCGGCCATCGTCGATAAGTGCGCGTGCCTGGGAGAAGTCGGCCGGTCCGACACGGATCGGACACGGCGGCGGTACAACCCGGATGTCGACCGAGTCGGAGTAGTGCTCGACGTCGTCGGCCAGTCGGTGTTGGATCAGCACGGTGAGACCATGCAATGCCATGCCCAGCGCGTTCTTGGGGACATCGCCGAGCGAGCACGACCAGCCCGTGGGCAACACATAGACGGTGGTGGCACCGAGCGCAATCGCGTGGGTGACGGCAGCGTTGTTCACCACCCCGCCGTCCATGCACACCCGCCCGTCGACGACGACGGGCGGGAATACGCCGGGAATCGAAGCGCTGGCGAGCACGGCGTCGAGCACCAGGCCACGCGACAACAGCACGTCGCGCCCGCTGAGAACATCGGTGACGACGACGTGCACGGGCGTCGCTGCGTTCTCAAGTCGCTCGATCGAGAGGTGGCGCCCGAGGAAGCGCCGCAGCGGCGCCGGGTCGACGATTGCCGCCCGCCGGCCGAGCAGGCCGAGCACGCTGCGCGCCCCGGTGGGAAACACGTCGCTGCGGCGCAACGCCGTCCACAGCGACTCGAGTTGCTCGAGCCGCGGGCCGTCCATGCTCTCGGCGATCCACACCGCGTTGACGGCTCCGACGCTGGTGCCCACCACCACGTCGGGGCGCACACCCGCGTCGGTCAATGCCTGCAACATGCCGACCTGCACAGCGCCCAGCGATGCCCCACCCGAAAGCACGAATGCTGTGGTCATCGTCCGCTCCTTCCCGAATCGGTAGTCGAAACCCTCCGGCGGCGCTCCTCCTTCCCGCGCCTCCCCGTCTGTGTCATGCGTCTGCCACGAGCCCTCGTGGTAACGACATGACACAGACGCAGCCGGGCGGTCAAGGCCCTCAGCTCCCACCCGTCTGTGTCATGGATCTGCCACGAGTCCTCGTGGTAACGACATGACACAGACGAAGGGGGCGCAGGCGGCTCGGTCAGGCCCACAGCACGTGGGCGGCGCCGATGGCGACGCCTGCGGCCACCAACCACGCCGAATTCACCTTCGTGCCGATCAGCACGGCCAGTGCCGCCACCGCGATCGCGGCGGTGAGGATGTCGCTGATCGCCGCGCCGGTGAGTTGCACGAGCACGCCCGCCATCAACCCCAGCGACGCGGTGGTGAGGCCGGTGAGGAACGCCTTGGCGGTGGGGCGAGCACGCATCCACGGAACGATGCGCCCGAGCAGGGCCACGAACACGAACGAGGGCGCGAAGATGCCGACGGTGGCGACGGCGGCCCCTGCCGCGCCGTCGATCTGCCAGCCGACGAAAGTGGCGGTGGTGAACACCGGCCCGGGCGTGATCTGCCCGACGGCGATCGCGTCGAGCAACTGCTCGCTGGTGAGCCAGCCGAGGTCGTCGACCAGGTTGCGCTGCAGGAAGGCGAGCAGCACATAGCCCGAGCCGTAGAGCACGCTACCGATCTCGAGCAGCACGACGAACAACCGCCACAGCGACACCGGCGCGGCAGTGGTCGGCTCGGCGAGGAACGGCATCATCGCCAGCGACAACCGCTGTGGACGCAGACGGCGACGGTTGGTCCACAGTGCAGTGAGCACGCCGGCGGCAACGAGCACGACCAGTTCGTGCACACCGGTGAGATAGGCGGCGAGCGCTGCACCGGCGATGACGGCGTTGAAGATCGACGTCAGCGCGCTGCGGCCGAGGCCGTAGAGGGCGTGGCCGACGATGGCGATGATCACCGGCAGGATTCCGTAACGCAGGTCGACCACCGTCGGGTCGGTGCCGTAGCGCTGGTACAGCCAGGCGAGCACGCCGACGATCACCACCGCCGGCGCGATGAACCCGATACCGGCGACGAGCAGGCCGCGGCCACCGGCGCGACGGTGCCCGAGGTGGATCGCGAGTTCGGTCGAGTTCGGCCCGGGGATCAGATTGGTGGCCCCGACCAGGTCGAGGAACTCGGCGTCGTCGATCCACCCGCGGCGCCGCACGACCTCGTCGCGCATCATCGCGATGTGCGCCGCCGGGCCCCCGAACCCGATCACCCCCAGCTTTACGAACAGTCGCGCCACCTCACCGAGAGCGCCGGGGGACACGGTCGGGGGCGGCCCGCTGTCGTCGCTCACCGCGCCGAGGCTAGGTGAGGACCGCCAGGACATCGTTCCTCTGGAACCGTCTGGACATCGTTCCGCTGGTGGAGGTTGGTAGCCGCCAGGTCATCGTTCCGCTGTTGGCTCGTTCGGTCGTATTGATCGAACGAGGAGAACATTCGTGTCGGAAGAAGAACTACGCCAGGAAGCGGTGCGTCGCCGGTTGGCGGGTGACAGCCCGACCGAGATCGCCGCAGCGTTGGGGCGCACGACACGGTGGGTGCGCAAGTGGGCAGCCCGTCACGCCGAGAACGCCACGGCTGAGACCTGGCATGAGAGCCGCTCACGGGCGCCGCATCGCTCACCCTCAC
>CAUJEE010000236.1 GCA_963169215.1 Actinomycetota bacterium | reverse complement strand
GGCATTGCTCGCGGCGATGGCGCCGACGGCGATCGTCGACGATTCGGGGCGCCACCACCTGCCCGACGGCCGCCCGGTCGAGCCCGGTGACGCGCTGGTGGTGGCCTCCAGCGGCTCCACCGGCGCACCCAAGGGCGCGGTGCTCACCCGCGCGGCGGTGGCCGCCTCTGCTCGGGCTACCACCGCTCGCCTCGGCACGACGGCGCTCGACACCTGGCTGGCCTGCCTGCCGCTGGCCCACGTTGGTGGCCTGGCGGTGGTGACGCGGGCGATCGAGACCGGAGCTCGCCTGGTGGTGCACGACGGCTTCGACGCCGAGCGCGTGATGCGGGCCGCAACCGAGGGCGCCACCTGTGTGGCCTTGGTGCCCACCGCGCTGGCGCGCATCGACCCAGCCACCTTCCGCGTGGTCGTGCTCGGCGGCGCCCGCCCGCCCGCCGATCTGCCACCCAACGTGCACACCACCTACGGCCTCACCGAGACCGGCAGCGGGGTGGTGTACGACGGGTGGCCGCTCGGCGGGGTGGAGGTGCAGATCGCCACCGACGGAGAGGTGTTGCTGCGCGGGCCGATGCTGCTGCGCTGCTACCGCGACGGCAGTACACCGCTTGACGACGACGGTTGGCTGCACACCGGCGACAGCGGTCGTTGGCTGCCCGATGGGCGGCTGCACGTCGACGGCCGCCGCGCTGACATGATCAACAGCGGCGGCGAGAAGGTGTGGCCCGATGCAGTGGAGGCGGCGATCGCCACCCACCACGCCGTTGACGAAGTGGCCGTGGCCGGGGTGCCCGACCCGGAGTGGGGACAAAGGGTGGTGGCCTGGGTGGTTCCTGCCGACCCGGCCACGCCCCCCGCGATGGAAGCGCTGCGCGACCACGTGTGCGCCGTGCTGCCCGCGTTCTGCGCGCCCAAGGAGGTGCGCGTTGTCTCGACCCTGCCGCGCACTGCGCTGGGCAAGGTGCAACGACACCTGCTGCCCTGACCGGCGATCAGTCCTCGTCTGCCGGCGGCCGACTGTCGACATTGGGCTCGACGGTCACCTTCACCTGGCGGATGCGTAGGCCCTCCATCTCGGCGGCGGTAAAGCGCCAACCGTCGTGGACGAGCGACTCACCGGTGTCGGGCACGTGGCCGAGAGTGCCGAACAGGAAGCCACCAACGGTGTCCCAATCCTCGTCGGGCAGACGTACACCGAGCAGCTCGTTGAGGTCGTCGATCGACATCGCGCCGTCGACGAGGTAGTCGCCGTCGGCCAGCCGCAGCACCTCGTCGTCCTCCACGTCGTGCTCGTCGACGATGTCGCCGACCAGTTCTTCGAGGCAGTCTTCGAGCGTGACCATCCCCGCGATCGCGCCGTACTCGTCGACCACCAGCGCGAGGTGGAACTTCTCTGCCTGCATCTCGCGCATCAACCTGCTGACGGCCTTGTTCTCGGGCACGAAGCGGGCCTTGCGCAAGAAGTCGGTCACCGGCTCGCCGCCGCGGCCCTCGCGCTCGAGCCGCATCAGGTCTTTGGTGTAGGCCAGACCGCGGATCTCGTCGTCGTCGCCCATCACCGGCACCCGGCTGTAGCCGTGGGTGATCGCGGTGTCGAGCGCCTGGGTGATCGTGTTGTCGTCGTCGACCACCACCATGTCGGGCCGCGGCACCATCACCTCGCGGGCCACGGTGTCGCCGAACTCGATGATGCTCTCGATCAGCTCTCGTTCTTCGTGCTCGACCACACCGTCCTCGGCCGCGACCTCGACGATGCCGAGCAGCTCCTGCTCGCTCACGAACGGGCCTTGTTCGAGCCCCTTGCCGCGCACGATGACGTTGGTGAGGCCGATCAGCCATCGTGACACCCAGCGCAGCGGCGGGAACGCTGACAAGGCGAGTATCGGCCGCGAGGTGAGCAAGGCGGCGCGCTGCGGGTACTGGACCGCATAGGTCTTGGGCACGGCCTCGGCGAGCACGAAGAACACCACCACGTTGAGCACCACGCCGACGGCCACGCCCCAACCCCCGAACAGACGCCCGGCGACCACCGCGGTGAGTGTCGTCTGCACAGTCTGGAAGATGTTCACCGTGAGCAGCAGCGAGTTCACCCACCGGTCGGGATGGTCGACCAGCTTCTTCAGCGCCTTGCCCGACTTCAGTCCTTTGTCGGCGAGGGAGGTGGCACGCGGCTTGCTCATCCGCGACAGGCCCATCTCGGCCACGGCCAGCATCACCAGCGAGATGAGCAGGAAGATGATGACGAACACCATCAGCAGGTCGAGGTTGGTGAACTCGGCGGCGATCATGCCTGGTGCTCCTGGCGGAAGGCGACCGGCGCAGGGCCGTGCCAGTGGAACTGCTGCAGCAGCGCCAGTTCGCGCTCGCGCATGCGCGCCAGCGCGGCCTCGTCGTCGTGATCGTGCCCGAGCACGTGCAGCACGCCGTGCACCACCAGCAGGGCCAACTCGTCGTCGAGCGTGCCCGCATGCGTGGGAGCCTGGCGAGACGCCACCGCCGGGCAGAGCACCACATCGCCGAGCAGCAGCGGCATGTCGCCCGGATCGGGCGGGGCCCGGTCGGGGCCGCGGCTCACCGGCTGGCCGGTGAGCACGATCTCGGCTTCGGCGGCGTCGATCGGGAAGGCAAGCACATCGGTGGCGCCGGTGGCGCCCATGTGCTGTTCGTTCAATTCGGCCATCTCCCGCTCGCCGACGAACAGCAATGCCAGTTCGGCCAGGCCGCGCACCCCCTCCGCGCGAAGCACTTCTTCTGCCAACGCCTGCCAGCGGGCCACGTCGACCGCGACTGCCTGCTGCTCGTCGGCGACGAAGACCTCCGGTCGCCCCTCGCCGCCCACCCTCTGCGGCCTGTCGAGTCGTGGTCGATCAGCCACCTCGCGACCCCTTGCGCGCCGAATGTGCAGGCTCGCTGCTGGGCAATGCGGCATCGGCTGCCTCGTAGGCGGCAACGATGTCGGCAACGATGCGGTGGCGGATGACATCGGACTTGCGCAGGTGCACGAAGGCCAGGCCGTCGATGCCGGTGAGCGTGCGCTCGAGCCCGGCCAGACCGCTGCGCCCGTCGGGCACGTCGACCTGCGTGGTATCGCCGGTGACAACCACCTTCGATCCGAAGCCGATGCGGGTGAGGAACATCTTCATCTGTTCGGGGGTCGCGTTCTGCGCCTCGTCGAGGATGATGAAGCTGTTGTTCAACGTGCGGCCGCGCATGAATGCGAGCGGCGCCACCTCCACCGTCTGGCGCTCGAGCAGCCGCTGGCCGCCCTCCGGGTCGACCATGTCGTAGAGCGCGTCGTACAGCGGGCGCAGGTAGGGGTCGATCTTGGCCATCAGGTCGCCGGGCAGGAAGCCGAGGCGCTCGCCCGCCTCCACCGCCGGTCGGGTGAGGATGATGCGCTGCACCTGCTTGCTCTGCAAGGCGTGCACGGCCATCGCCACCGCCAGCCAACTCTTGCCGGTGCCCGCCGGGCCGAGCCCGAAGGTGATCACGTTGTCGCGGATGGCATCGACGTAGCGCTTCTGGCCGGCGGTCTTCGGACGGATCGGGCGACCCTTGGCGCCGCGCAGGATGTCGTCGGTGAGCACCTTGCTCGGCCGCTCGTTCTCGCGCATCATCTCGATGCTGCGACGTAGGGCGTGCTCATCGAGGTGCTGGCCCTGCTGCAGCAGCATCACCAGCTCCTCGCACAGACCACCGACGAGTTCGGCCTGCGCGCCGGCGATGTGGATCTCGTTGCCGCGCACCAGCAGGGTGGAATCTGGGAACGCGGCCTCGATCATCCGCAGGTGCTCGTCACGCTGGCCCACCAGCCCGGCCATCAGATGGGCACCGGGCACGATCACCGTGTACGGCGCAGTATTGACGGTCATCGGTGCAGCCCAGGTGGGAGATCGGTCATTCGGTGTGGCCCAAGCGGCGTTTCATTCGCCCATACGGTAGCGAACCGTCGCGCGTACCATGCACAACGATCAGGCCGGGGTGCGCTGCGCGGCCGATGCCGGGGCAGCATCGGCCGCTTCAGCGGCGAAATCGACTGCGTAGTAATGCGAAGCGCCCAGCAAGGTGAGCGGTGTCGGGCCGACGAACGCCTTGCACAACCGCGCCATCATCTCCGCGAAGCCGCCTTCCGGGCCGGCTTGGTGCACCAGTGGGGCATCGAACACCAACAGTGCGCCATCGGCCGCCTCGCGCTGCAACACGTCGCGGGCCAGGCGCACGATCGCCCCCTGGGCGGCGTACATCGGATGCACAACCAACCACATGATGTAGTGCACCGCGCGCCGCCGGGAGTGCTCGGGAAAGCGGCGGTCGAAGTATCGCCTGCTCAGGTAACGCGTCGGGCCGATGTCGGTGGCGATGAGGGTCATCGCCACCGGCGAGTCGTCGTCCCACAACACCCACAGGCGGTTGGCCGGGTCGTCGATCGCCTCGTCGAACTCGTCGCGGAACAGCATCTCGTGGCTCGGCGATTCCGCCGTCACAGGGCCGTAGGCGTCTTCGTAGAGGCCCCACAACTGCTCGCGCAACCCCGCCTCGGCGAGTTCGGTGTGGCGCGTCACGTGCACGGCCGACAACCCCCCGCCATCTGCCGCCGTGCGCGCACTCCGCGCGGACACACGCACCCATTGCGCGAATCGGGGAGCATGCGCGTAGCATATGCACCGGCCTGTTTCTAAGGGGTGGATAGTCTCGCCCGAGGAGGCACATGGAGCGAGCGCACACACGCCTGAGCTGGGTCTACCTCGCTGGGGGGACAGTCGCCACCGTCGCGTGCCTGGCATCCACCGATCTCGGCGTCGTCGAGTGGATCTACACCGTCGCCGCGTTGCAGGTGCTGCCGGCGCTGTTCGTCGCCCACCGCCTGCAACACATCTCGTGGCGGCCGATCCTGCTGTTCAGCGCCGTCGGGCTGCTGTACACCGGCGAACGACTGGTGGCCGGCTCCGACCCCACATACACCTCGGCGTTGGCCGTGTTGTTCGTACTTGTCGCCACCTCGTGCATGGCCGGATGCCTGATCGTGCTCATCCGCAACAGCCTGCCCGGCCCGACGCGCGGCCTGTGGGGCGACGCGCTGATCGTCGCCCTCGGTACCTGGATCGTCAGTTGGACCACGCTCGTGCAGCCGATCGCCGAACGGCGCGGCGGCAACGCAGCCGGCATCGTCATGTACGGACTGCTGCAACCGACTTCGTCGGTCGTGCTGTTCTTCACCGTCGTCCTCCTGCTCGGGCGGCACCAACGGCCACCCGCTCTCTGGATGATCGCCGCCGCGCTCACCGCCAACATGGCCGGTGATCTGCTCTACGCGCTGATGGATGCCGGGCATGTCGGCACGGGTGCCGAGAGGCTGGCCCTTGCCTGCTACACCGCCGGTTACTTCACCGCCACTTCCGCCTTCCTTCACCCGACCATTCGCGAACTCGGCCGCCCCCAGCCCAACCCGCGCCCCGATTCACTCACCCGCCTGGTTCTCACCACGGGTGCTCTGTTGGCGCCGGTGGTGGTACTCGCCAGCAGCGCACCGAACGACCCCGACGACCGCTGGGTGCGCTCCGCGTCGGCGGTGGTTCTGGCCGCGGCCGTCACGTTGCGAGTGGTGACGGCGGTGCGCGCCAACAGCCGCGCCCAGGCCGAGTTGCTGCGCGGCGCGCACACCGACCCGCTCACCGGGCTGCCCAACCGCACCGTGCTACTCGAGCAGATCAACGACCTGATGAGCGCCCCATGGGTCAGCGAGACGTACCCAACGCTGTACTTCGTCGATCTCGACCGATTCAAGAACATCAACGACTCACTCGGGCACGCGGCCGGCGACGAGGTGCTGGTGACAGTTGCCCGCCGACTGGTGAGCACCGTCGCCGCCGATGCGGTCGTCGCCCGCCTGTCAGGCGACGAATACGTCGTGCTCGACACGTCGGCCAAGTCGCAGGGTGCGGCGATGGCCTGCGCCGAGCGACTGCTGGCGGTGTTCCGCGAGCCACTCGCGCTCAGCCAGGGCGACGTGTTCGTCACCGCCAGCATCGGCGTGGCGGTGATCAGCCCTCGCTCCACCACGTCGGCAGAAGACCTTGTCCGCCATGCCGACACGGCGATGTACCGCGCCAAGGACGCCGGACGCAATTGCCTGGCGGTGTACGACGAGTCGATGCACGAACGTGTTGCCCACCGTCTGGCGGTGGAGACGGCTCTGTACCGCGCCCTCGACCGACGCGAACTGCGCTTGTTCCACCAACCGATCCTCGATCTGCAGTCGGGCGACGTGGTGGGCTTCGAGGCACTGATGCGCTGGCAGCAGGCCGACGGCACGATCGTCTCCCCTGCCGAGTTCATCCCCATCGCCGAGGAGACCGGCACCATCGTGCCGATCGGGTCGTGGGCCATGCTCGAGGCGCTCACACAGTTGCGCCGCTGGATCGACGAGGGTGTGTGCAGCCCGTCGGCGACGATGTCGGTGAACGTGTCACCACGCCAGTTGAGCGACACCAACTTCCCGGCCATCGTCAGCGAGGCGCTCACCCGCTCGGGTGTGTCGCCGCAGTTGCTGTGGCTGGAGGTCACCGAGAGCGTGATGATCGCCGAGCCCGACCTGGCGTTGGCCACGCTGCGGCGGTTGCGCTCGCTGGGCGTGCGCGTCGCGCTCGACGACTTCGGCACCGGCTATTCGTCGTTGTCGCTGCTGCAGAAGTTCCCCCTGCAGCGGATCAAGATCGACCGGGCGTTCGTGCATGGCGTGGCCGACAACCCCAACGACCGCAGCCTGGTGCGCACGATCGTGGCCATGGGCCGCTCGCTGGGCCTCGACATGGTGGCCGAGGGCGTGGAGAGCGTGCACCAGCTGCAGGTGCTCAGCGATCTCGGGTGCAACAAGGCGCAGGGCTACCTGATCAGCCACCCGGTGCCCCCCGACGCAATGCGCAGCACAGTGG
>CAUJEE010000235.1 GCA_963169215.1 Actinomycetota bacterium | reverse complement strand
GCACCGCAGCTTCCTCGCCGGACGCACAGCCGGCAGACAACACCGCGAGCACCAGGAGGCGTGATGGCCGCTTCAGGCGAGGCGCTCCACGTCGAGTTCGCCGGCCTGGTTGCGGGCGCGGAGCACCTTCTTGTCGAACTTGCCGACGCTGGTCTTGGGCACTTCGGTGACGAACGACCAGCGCTCGGGCACCCAGAACTTGGCGGTGCGCTCGGTGAGCCAGGCACGCAGTTCGTCGGCGGTGGCCTCGGCCCCCGGCTTGAGCACCACGCAGGCCAGCGGGCGTTCGTCCCAGCGGTCGTCGGGCACGCCGATCACCGCCGCCTCCAACACCGCCGGGTGCCCCATGATCGTGTTCTCCAGGTCGACCGAGCTCACCCACTCCCCACCCGACTTGATCACGTCCTTGGCCCGGTCGCTGATCATCACGAAGCCGTTGGGCAGCACGCTGGCGACGTCGCCGGTGCGCAACCAGCCGTCGTGGAACTTGCCGGGGTCGTTCGACTGCCCATCGGGGTCGTAGTAGGCCGCGGCGATCCACGAGCCGCGCACCTCGATCTCACCCAGCGCGACACCGTCCCACGGCTGCACCGCGCCGCTGTCGTCGGTGATGCGCAACTCGACACCGGGCAGGATGCGCCCGGTCTTCACCCGCCAGTCGGTCTCGGACAGGTCGCCCATGTGCTTGGGCGGGTGGCCGATCGTGCACACCGGGCTGGTCTCGGTCATCCCCCAGCCCTGCATCACCGGCAGGTCCCACTGCTGGCGGAAACCCTCGATCAGCCCGCGCGGCACCGCCGCGCCGCCACACATCACTCCGCGGAACGAACTCATGTCGGTGTCGGGCGCGTTGTGCAGCAGGTCGTTGAGCACTGTCGGCACCGCTCCGGTGAGCGTCGGGCGGGTGTGCTCGATCACCTTGCGGAGGTGCGCGGCCTGCAGGAACTGCTGCGGGAACACCACGTCGGCGCCCACCATCCACGCCGCGTAGGGCATACCCCACGCGTTGGCGTGGAACATGGGCACGATCACCAGCATGCGGTCGTGCTGGGCGAGGGCGACGTTGGTGGTCGAGGTGACCATCAGCGAGTGCATGTAGGTGCTGCGATGGCTGTACACCACACCCTTGGGGTTGCCGGTGGTGCCACTCGTGTAGCACATCGCTGCGCCAGCCCGCTCGGTCAGCTGCGGATAGGGGTAGCCCGGTGCCTCGGCGGCGAGCAGAGTGTCGTAGTCGAGCAGCCCGTCGCCCAGCGCGGTGGCGTCACCAGGACCCTTGACGATGATGTGGCGCACGTTGGGAATCTGGTCGCGTACCCGCGCCAGCAGCGGGGCAATGGAGGCGTCGACGATGATCACCTGGTCGTCGGCGTGGTTGATGACGAACGCCAGCTGCTCGGGGAACAGGCGGATGTTCAAGGTGTGCAACACGGCGCCCATGCACGGGATGGCCAGATAGGCCTCGAGGTGCGTCTGGTTGTTCCACAAGAAGGTGCCCACCCGATCGCCCTCGCCCACCCCGAGGCGGGCGAGCGCGGCCGCCAGTCGGTCGGCTCGATCGGCGACCTCGGCGAACGAGCTGTCGACGTAGCCCTCACCGGTGTAGGTGATCACTCGGCTCTCGGCGTGCACCGTGCGTCCGTATTCGAGGATCGGGCGCAGTGTGAGCTGGTAGTCGTCCTGCATCGTGCTCGGCAACATCAGGGTTCCTCCTCGGGGTGCGACCGTCGAGCGGGCGCTTCGGTGGGGCAGAATATGCCCTCGTGACCCCGCCCGCCGCACCCCGGCCGCCGCGCCCCGGTGCGCCGCTCGCACCACGCTGCGCTGAGCAGCTGCGCGGCCTGGTGGCAGCCACAGCCACCACCGAGTTGTGCCCCTCCATCGCCTGGGGCGTGCTCGTCGACGGCGCGCTGGTCGACGGCGAGGGCACCGACACCGTGTACCGCATCGCGTCGATGACCAAGAGCTTCACCGCGGCGACGGTGCTGGCGTTGCGCGACGAGGGTGTGTGGCGCCTCGATGACCCCGTCGCCTGGCACGCGCCCGAGCTGGCCTCCGTACGCGGGCCGCACGGGTCGGCCGCGGTCACCCTCGCCCACCTGCTGTCGATGTCGTCCGGGCTGGCCACCGACGACCCGTGGGCCGACCGGCATCTGCACATCGAGCCGACGGAGATCGACGCCATCTACGCCGCCGGCCCCACCTTCGCCGCTCGCCCGGGCGACGAGTTCGAGTACAGCAACCTCGGCTACGCGATGCTCGGGCGGGCAGTGCTGCGCGCCACCGGACGCCGCGTGCGCGACCTGGTCGACGAATGGTTTCTGCGCCCGCTGGGCATGCACGACACCACCTGGGTCGAACCCGCCCACCACCGCTGGGCGCGACCACACCGGGTGGAGGACGGGGGCATCGTTGCCGACAGTGAACCCCCGCTGGGCGACGGCGAACTGGCGCCGATGGGCGGGCTGTGGAGCACTGTCGCCGACCTCGCCCGTTGGATGGTCTGGCTCGACGCCGGCAACGTCGACGATGCCGACTTCGCCGATCCCCACGATGGCCCCGCGTTTCGGCGCGAGATGCAGCGCATGCACACCTACCAAGGGCGGTTGGAGGTGGCCGGCCTGTTCGCCCCCAGCGGCTATGGCTACGGTCTCGGCGTGCGTGACGACGAACGCCTCGGGGCGGTGGTGGGGCACTCGGGTGGGCTGCCCGGCTACGGCAGCAACATGCGCTGGGTGCGTGGCCGCGGGGTGGGCGCGGTCGCGCTGGCCAACACCACCTACGCGCCGATGTCGGTGCTCACCCTGCGCATGCTGCACCTGCTCGCCGACCACAACACCGTGGCCGCGCCACCGGCACCTGCTGCTCCGCAGTTGCAGGCTGCGGCCGCCGCGCTGGTGGCGCTGTGCAACGACTGGACCGACGATGCCGCCGCGGCCCTGTTCGCCGACAACGTCGACCCCGACGAGTCGCTCGCCCGCCGGGCAGCAGCGATCGCCCGCCTGCGCGCCACCCACGGCGCGTTGCTGATCGAGCAGGTGCACGCCGAACGCGCCACCAGCGGAGTGGTCACCGTGCGCGGCGAGGCCAGTGGGGCATCGTTGAAGATCGAGGTACAGCTCAGCCCCGAACCCACCCCCCGCGTGCAGTGGTACGAGATCAGTGGCTGAGCGACGGGCGACGACGAGCATCATGATGCGCAGCGCACCGGCCGCGCTGGCGATGATGCTGATGATGACGCTGGCGGTGCTCGCCGTGCCGGGGCAGGTGCATGCCGACGCGGCCGAGCCAGGCGATTACGCCAGTCGGGTTGTGTCGGTCGAGCCGAACACGCCGAGCGTGCACGTATCGGTGGAGGGCGGCGACTCGTTCTTGCTGCTGCGCGTCGACCGTGGCACGACGGTGACCGTGCCCGGCTACGCCGACGAGCCGTTCTTGCGCTTCGAGGCCGACGGCGCGGTGTGGGAGAACCGCGCCTCGTACACCTCGCGGGTCAGTCGCTCGCGCTACACGAACGAGGCGCCGAGTGACGCCGACGAGGCGTCGCCCCCCGACTGGCAGCAGGTGGCCGACGACGGCTCGTACGCGTGGCACGACCACCGCATCCACTGGATGGCGCCCAACGACCCGCCCGGCAAGCTACCCGGCGACATCATCCTGCGCGCCGAGATCACCATCCAGGTCGGCGGCGCGGTGGTGATAGTCCTCGTCGAGTCGCGGTGGATGCCAGCGCCCTCGCCGACGGCGATGTGGCTCGGCATCGCGCTCGGCACCGGGGTGGGCGGCGCGCTCTACGGGCTGCGCCGCGGGCGCTTCGCCGCGTTCGCGCTCACCGACCTCAGCCTGCTTGCGCTGGTGGTGGGCTGGTGGCAGTACTCGTCGCTGCCGGCCGAGACCGGCCCGCGTCCGATCTGGTGGGTGCTGCCCGCCGTCGCGATGGCAGCCACCACTGCCGCGGCTGCCATCGCCCTCGTGCCCTCACGATCCGCGACCGTGGCCCGCCCATTGGCACCCGCGTTGGCGTTGCTCGGAGCATTGAACCTCGCGCTGTGGGGATGGTCGCGGCGCGGCACGCTGTCGCACTCGGTGCTGCCCACCGACGCACCGTGGTGGCTCGACCGATTGGTCACCGCCGCCGCGCTCACCGGGGGCGCGGCGTGCGCAGTCGTGGCGCTGATCGCCCTCGGCGCGGCGACCATCGCCCCGCCGCCGGTCACCCCAGCGTCTTGATCCAGGCGACGATCGCCTGCACCTGCTCGGCGGTGAGGTTGTTGGCCGGCATCTCCAGATAGCCGTCCACCTGCTGCGCGCCGGGGTCGGTGATCGCCAGGCGCAGGTAGGCCTCGTCGGCCACCACCGTGCTGCCGTCGGCGAGCCGCACCTGGTCGAGGTACACGCCCGCCAGCGTGGGCCCCATTGCGCCCGCTCCACCGGGGCCATGGCAGGCGACACACCCTTGCGAGTTGAACAGCCGTTCGCCCTCCGATTGCGTCTGGCCGGAACCGCCGTTGCACGCGGCGACCGTGAGCGCGGTGCCGATCGCCGCGGCCAACGCAACGGCATGGAAGCGCAGGCCGGTCATGGCGCACGATTCTACGGGCGTGATCGCCGCCGGGGGCTGCCATGCTTGGGCCGGATGGATGCCACGCGAGCGACAGCCGCCGACGAGCGCGCCGCGATGGCGCAAGCGCTGCGCGCCACCGGCCGCTTGGCCTGCCCGCCCGCATTGCCGCTGGCCGACCGCCGCGACGACCTGCTGGCCGCGATCGCCGCCCACCAGGTGGTGATCGTCGCCGGCGAGACCGGGTCGGGCAAGAGCACGCAACTGCCCAAGCTGTGCCTCGACCTGGGCCGCGGCGTTCACGGCCTGATCGGCCACACCCAACCGCGGCGGGTGGCGACGCGCGCCATCGCCGAGCGCGTCGCCGAGGAGTTGGAGACGCAGCTGGGCACCACCGTGGGCTACACGGTGCGCTTCACCGACACCGTCGGGGCACAGACGATGGTGAAGGTGATGACCGACGGCATCTTGCTGGCCGAGATCCAGCGCGACCGCATGCTGCGCCGCTACGACACGCTGATCATCGACGAGGCCCACGAACGCAGCCTGAACATCGACTTCCTGCTCGGCTACCTGCACCGCCTGCTGCCCGAGCGGCCCGACCTGAAGCTGATCATCACCTCCGCCACCTTCGACACCGGCAAGTTCAGCCGGCACTTCCACGATGCGCCGATCATCGAGGTGAGTGGACGCACCTATCCCGTCGAAGTGCGCTACCGCGATCTCGACCCCGACGGCCCCGACGGCGCGGCGGCCGACCAGGTGCAGGGCATCATCGCCGCCGTCGACGAACTGGCCGGCGAGGGCAACGGCGACGTGCTCGTGTTCCTGTCCGGCGAGCGCGAGATCCACGACACCGCCGATGCGTTGCGTCACCACTTCACCGACGGCGGCCAGTTGCACACCGAGGTGCTACCCCTGTACGCGCGCCTGTCGGCAGTCGAGCAGCACCGCATCTTCCAGCCCCACCGCGGGCGGCGAATCGTGCTCGCCACCAACGTCGCCGAGACGTCGCTCACCGTGCCCGGGATGCGTTACGTGGTCGACACCGGTGCAGCCCGCATCTCGCGCTACAGCCATCGCCTGAAGGTGCAGCGGCTGCCGATCGAGGCCGTGTCGAAGGCCTCGGCCAACCAGCGCGCGGGGCGTTGTGGGCGGGTGGCCCCCGGCATCTGCATCCGCCTGTACAGCGAGGACGACTTCGACGCGCGACCCGACTACACCGAGCCGGAGATCCTGCGCACCAATCTCGCGTCGGTGATCCTGCAGATGACCGCGCTCGATCTCGGCGACGTCGCGGCCTTCCCCTTCATCGAGCCACCCGACCCTCGCGCAGTGCGCGACGGCTACGCGCTGCTGGAGGAGTTGGGCGCGATTCATCCCGGCGAGAGCCGCCTGACATCGCTCGGGCGCAAGCTGGCCCGCTTGCCGGTCGACCCTCGCCTCGGGCGGATGGTGCTGGAGGCCGATCGCCACGGCTGCGTGCGCGAGGTACTGGTGATCGCCGCCGCGCTGTCGATCCAAGACCCACGCGAGCGGCCGGCCGAGCACCGCCTCGCGGCCGACGAGGCTCACGCCCGCTTCGCCGTGCCCGGCAGCGACCTGCTCAGCCTGGTGAAGCTGTGGGACTACCTGCGCGAGCAGCAGAGGGCGCTCACCGGCAATCAGTTCCGCAAGCTGTGCCGCAGCGAGTACCTCAACTACCTGCGGGTGCGCGAGTGGCACGACCTGTTCAGCCAACTGCGCCAGATCGCGGGACAATTGGGGGTGCGGCCGGGCACATCGGCGGGCCATCCCGACCGTGTGCACCAGGCTGTGCTCGCGGGCATGCTCAGCCACCTCGGCATGCGCGACGGCACTACCCGCGAGTATCGCGGCGCGCACGGCTCACGGTTCGTGGTTGGGCGCGAGTCGGCGCTGGCCAAGACTCTTCCGCGCTGGGTGATGGCCGCCGAACTGGTGGAGACCAACCGGCTGTGGGGGCGGATGGCGGCAGCCGTGCAGCCGGAATGGGCCGAGCACCTCGGCGGGCACCTGCTGCGCCGCTCTTACGGCGAGCCGCGCTGGGACGAACGGCGGGTGGGCGCGGTGTGCGGCGAGACGGTCACGCTGTACGGGCTGCCGATCGTCAGCAACCGCACCGTGGGCTACGACCGGGTGAACCCCGGCGAGGCACGCGAGATGTTCATCCGTCACGCGCTGGTGGCCGGCGAGTGGACCACGACGCACAAGTTCTGGGAGCGCAACCGCCGCTTCCTCGCCGATCTGGCCGGGTGGGCCGAGCGCGTGCGCCGACCGGAGGTGCTCGACGACGAGGCGGT
>CAUJEE010000234.1 GCA_963169215.1 Actinomycetota bacterium | reverse complement strand
CGCGTAGCCGGGGCTGCGGCCACCGGCTGGTTGCGCCCGCTCCCCGACGACGCATACGCGCCCCTCACCCGCTAACGTGTGAACTGCTCGGTCGGCCGTTACTCGGCTGCACCCAGCCCCGAGCGGGGGCATTCGTGTCGGCCCGCTCTCCGACAGCCGACGTCACCCGGCGCGCGGGACGCGCCTGACCGCGGCGGGGCCGCACACCGCGGCGGAACGGAACACGATGCTCGACGCACGACAACTCGAAGCCTCCATTTGGCGGATCGCCGACGGTCGGCCGACCGACGACGATCTCGCCCGCTTCCACGCCGACGAGCGCGCCTCGCTGTACATCCTCGACCGCCTGCTCGGTGAGGCCGAGGACGACCTCGCCCGCGCCCGGCAGTTGCCGGCCCGCGAGCGCGACCTGGTGATCGCCGACTTCGACGACACGCTGCAGGCGCTGAAGAGCACCTACGTGCGCCTGCGCCCACTGCCCGAACCGGTCGGCGACGTCGACAGCATCGGCTACGAGGAGTTGGTGGCCGAACCGGTGCGGCTGCAGGCCACCTGGGCCGGCGACAAGGTGGTGGTGTGGGCCGCGGCGCGCGGAAGCCTGCCCGAGCCCAACGACGGCATCGCCGACCGGCTCGAGCTGTGCGGCGGCCCGCCCCACGGCTGGCAAGTGCACCCCGGGGTGGCTCTTCCCGGCGGGGTCACCGCCGAGGCGCTGAGCATCTCGATGGCCGACGCCCTCGGCTGGCTGGTGGCCATCGGTGCCGGGCACGGTCTCACCACCGAGGACGGCACCCCGATCGTGGCCGACAGCGTGCGCTGGATGGGTCTGGTGGCCGTCGAGGCCGTGCGCCTGGTGGCCAACGGCTGCATCGTCCCGCAACTGAAGGTCGCGCAACCACCCGGTGGAGCCACCACGAGTGGGCGGCGCGGCGCCGAGGCGCATGTGCGCTGGGCACCCGCACTGGTCGACGGATCGGCGGTCGAGGCGCTCGCCGCGGCAATGCCCGGGCCGGTGGTGGCCCTCGACGGGGCAGCACCGCGTGCCACCACCATCGCGGTGGTGACCGCGGTGATCGAGACGATCGTCGCCGGCGCCACCAGCCGCATGGAGTTGCCGGCCCGCCCGCCCACCGCCAACTCGCAGATCGATCTCGCCGACTCTGTGATCGCCTGCTTGGGCGGTACCCCGTTCACCGCCGACGCGCTGATGGCCGGCGACCTCGGCCGACGGCTCGACCAGTGGGCAGGGTTGATCACCTCCCCCGGGCGGCCACGCCTGGTGGTGCGCCTCGATCCCCCCGATTCCGGCGGCGTGTGGCTGGTGTCGGTGCACGCACCGTTCAGCAAGGGCAAGCTGGTGCCGATCGACGTCGCCACCCGCGGCGAGCACGGCAATCGCCACGTGGGTAGCGAGTGGACCCGCCTGGCCCGCCTGTACCCGATGCTCGACCGGGCCGGTCAGCGCCGCCGCGGCCAACTCGCACTGAGCCAGGACGAGGCGTGGGATTTCATGACCAGCAGCGGCCCGGCGCTGGCCGCGGTGGGTTTCGACGTGCGCGTGCCGCAGATGTCGCGGCGCAAGGCCACGCCTTCGCTCCGCCTGTTCGCCGAGACTGCCGGAGCGTCGGTGGTGGGCGCGCACCAGCTCAGCGCGGTGTCGTGGACGGTGCTGTTCGACGATGTCGAGCTGAGCGCCGAAGAGGTGAAGCGCCTCGCCCGCCAGGCCCGCCCGCTGGTGCAGACCGGCGCGGGTAAGTGGGTGGAGGTGGATCGCGTCGACCTGGAGAAGGCCGCGGCCGCGCTCGACGAGCGCGAGGGCGTCACGCACATGACCGGCGCCGAGATCCTCCGCCAGAGCCTCGGCCTCGACGGCGCGGGGTTGGCCGGTGGCGTGCAGGTGCACGGCAACAGCTGGGCACTCGACATCGTCCGCCGCGCGGCCGAGGCGCCGGTGGCGCCGGAGGTGCAGCCGGAGGGGTTCGTCGGCGAACTGCGCACCTATCAGGCCGAGGCAGTGGGCTGGCTGCGGTTCCTCGACGCGTCGGGGCTCGGGGGCTGCCTCGCGCTCGACATGGGCCTGGGCAAGACGCCCACCGTGCTCGCCCACCTGGCACGCAGCGCGGGCGAAGGGCCGGTGCTCGTGGTTGCCCCGGCCGCGGTCGTGGGCAACTGGGCGGCAGAGGCGGCCAAGTTCACCCCGGGGCTGAAGGTAGTGGTGCACCACGGCGCCGACCGCGCCGACGAGGACGAGTTCGCCGACGAGATCGTCGGGGCCGACATGGTGATCACCACCTACGCAACCGCGGTGCGCGACATCGACGCGATCGCCGGCGTCGACTGGTCGCGGATGGTGCTCGACGAGGCGCAGGCGATCAAGAACGCCACCAGCGACACGGCCATCGAGCTGCGTCGGGTGAAGGCGCGCACCCGCATCGCCCTCACCGGCACGCCGATCGAGAACGGCCTCGGCGACCTGTGGGCGATCATGGATTTCACCAACCCCGGCCTGGTCGGGTCGCGGGCTTCGTTCGTGGCGCAGATGTCGGGCGACGGCGAGGCAGCGTTGAAGGCGCTCAATGGCATCCTGCTGTTCCGGCGCACCAAGTCCGAGCCGGAGGTGGCCCGCGAGCTGCCGGACAAGATCGACGAGCTCGACCACTGCACGATGACCAAGGAGCAGATCGGCCTGTACCAAGCGGTGCTCGACGAGCTGGTCAGCAACGTCGCCGGCGAGACCGGCGAACCCAAGCAGGGCGCGATCCTCGCCGCGATCACCGCTCTCAAGCAGATCTGCAACCACCCCAACGCCTACCGCGACGACGGCCTGCCACTGACCGGTCGTTCGGGCAAGCTGGCCCGACTGGAGGAGATCTGCGAGGCGGTGTTCGAGGCCGACGAGCGATTGTTGATCTTCACCCACTTCGCCACCTGGGGTCGGCGGCTGGCGATACATCTCAGTGAGCGGTTCGAGATGCCGATCGACTGCTACGACGGCAGCCTCGCCCGCGGGGTACGCGACCGGATGGTGGCCGAATTCCAGAGCGGCAGCGGCGCGGGGGCACTGGTGCTGTCGTTGAAGGCCGGTGGCACCGGCCTCAACCTCACCGCGGCCAACCACGTCGTGCTTTACGACCGCTGGTGGAACCCGGCCGTCGAAGACCAGGCACGCGACCGGGCGTGGCGCATCGGCCAGGGCAAGAAGGTGATCTCGCATCGCCTGGTGTGCCCGGGCACGGTCGACGAGCGGGTCGAGGAAGTGGTGGCCGGCAAGCGGCACATCGCCAACCTGGTGCTGCCCAAGTCGTCGTCGATCGCCGATCTCACCAGCGACCAATTGCGCGTCGCTCTCGGGTTGCGGCCCGAGGAGTTGCTTGCCGAGGAGGCAGCATGAGCCAGCAGCACGGCAACGGCCAACACGGCAACGGGCAACACGGCAACGGACAGAAGCGCCACGACAAGCGGCGCCGTACGGGCAACAAGCCGCAGCCGATCGACGTGTGGCGCAACCCGGGCGAGCTGCCCGAGGTGCGTCCGATCGCCGACCCCACCGACGTCGGCGCCCTGTTGCGCTCGCTCGGCGATCCACCGGTGGGCAACGGCACTGCCGCCGCGCACTACTTCAACGCGGTGGTCGAGCGGGCCGCGGCGGTCGCTCTCGCCCTGGCGGTGAGTGCCGACCTGCTCGACAGCGACGCCTGAGCTCTAGCGGCAGCGGCTACGTGGCTGACGGCTGACGGCTGACGGCTGACGGCCCGCGGCTACAACGCGGCGACGAAGGCACGAACCAGGTCGGCCACCTCGGCGGCGTGAGTGTGC
>CAUJEE010000233.1 GCA_963169215.1 Actinomycetota bacterium | reverse complement strand
GGCACATCGAACTGACCGTCGAGGGTCGCCCGGCGGAGAAACGCCCGGGGTTCGCCTGCCGCTGGTGCCCGCTACGGGCCGAATGCCCCGAGGGCAAGGTATTCCTCGACGACCACGGCGAGGAATGAGTCACAGCCGCCGGTGTTGACGGCCATCGACCGACTATGATTGCCGTCGCAATGAAGCGTGGCGACATTCGTGACCTCTTGATCGCAGCCGGAGTAGGCGTCATTGGCATTGCCATCGTCGCCCCGCTGGTGGGCGCCAAGTCGTCGAGCAGCGAGGCCGGTGCAATCGCCCCCGCCGACGCGCCAGCCACCACCGTGGTGGCCAGCACCTTGCCCGCCAGCACCACCGCCGACTCCACCGCCGACTCCACCGCCAGTTCCACCGCCAGTTCGGTAAGCGACGACTCGCTAGACGTCGTCGGCGGCGACGAGGACGAGGGTTGCAAGATCACCGAACGCTCGATCCGCATGGGCAGCGAGGGGCAGAGCGTCACCTGCTTGCAGACCGCGCTGGCCGCTGCTGGCTACTACGTCGGTTCGATCAACGGCGTGTACGACTACAACACCGCCGCCGCGGTGAAGAAGCTGCAAACGGCTAAGGACCTGTTCGTCGACGGTGTGGCCGGGCGCGAGACCGGCATCGAACTGGGCATCTGGCCCGACGAGGCGTCACTGGTGGTGCACACACCGCCGCCGGCCCCGGGTGCGGTCGACGCGATGGGCTTCCCACTGTCGTCGGTGGCCAGCACCGGCGCCGACGCCCCACCGCTACCGGAGAACTCAGGCAGCGGTCGCCGGCTGGTGTACTCCCGGGTCGGTCAGCGGGTGTGGGCAGTCGACGAAAACCAACAGGTGATCCGCTCGTGGCTGGTGTCGGGCAGCAAATACGAGAACGAAAAGCCGGGCACGCACCAGGTATACAGCCGTTCGGAGGTCACCACCGGCTGGAACGGCAAGGCCTACTTGAAGCACATGGTGCGCTGGCTGCGCACCGACCTCGGCCACATCGGCTTCCACCAGATTCCCACCAAGGTCTCCGACGGCTCGATCTATCAGACCGAGGAAGAGCTCGGGCAGCGTTTGTCGGGCGGCTGCCAGCGCCAGGCGCAGCTTGACGCCGACTTCACCTGGGAGTTCGCCCAGGTCGGCACCGTCGTCGTCGTCCTGTGACCCGCCGCCGGTGTCTCACCGGCTTGTTCGCTCTGCCCGCGCTGCTCGGCGCGACGTTCACCGCCTGTTCGTCGACCACCAGTGGAGGTGGTGCCGACCCCACCGTGGTGGTCAGCACCACCACCCCGCGCACCACCAACACCATCCCGGGCACCACCAGCGCTCCGACCACGCTCGCGCCGACCACCACCACCGACCCATCCCCCACCGCAGCCGAATTCGCCGTGGGCGAGGAATTCGTCCGCACCGCGCAGGCGCTGCTCGCCGCCACCGACGTGCACGCGATCAGCGTCAGCGTGCGCCGTGGCGATCAGGAACTCGCCGATGCGACGCTCGGCACCGACACCACCGGCGCGCCGCTCACCGTCGCCTCCCAGTTCCGACTGGCCAGCATCTCCAAGATCCTCCTCGCGGCGGCGGTGCTGCATCTGGCCGAGCAGGGCGCGATCGACCTCGACGCGCCGCTCGCCGAGCAGTGGACGGACGCTTTCGCGGTCAACGACCCTCGCGTGCGGCAGATCACCGTGCGCCAGTTGCTGCAGCACACCTCCGGCCTCGACCCGCTGCGCGACACGTTCTTCGTCGACGGCGGCATCGACTGGCACCAGGCCGCCGACATCGCGCTTGCCTCGGATCTGTTGCACTACCCCGGCACCGGCTACCGCTACAGCAACGCCAACTACGTGCTGCTCGGTCGCCTGGTCGAACAGGTCACCGCCGCCACCGTCGACGCGGTGATCGCCGACCATGTGCTCGCACCACTGGGCATCACCGCCGCACGCATGAATGGCGACACACACTCGTTCGCAGGCAACGGGCCGCAGTACGTGGCGGGACGCACACGCGAGTACCTGGAAGCGCTGGGCCCGGCCGGATCGTGGGAGATGTCGGCGCACGACACGGCCACGTTGCTCGCCGCGCTGCAGTTCGACGCCCCCACTCAGCTGCTGTCGCCCGAGGCTTTGGCCGCGATGCTCACCCCGATCGCCCTGGCCGACGACGAGGAGAACTGGACGTACGGGCTGGGGATGATGGTGGGCGGTGGCTGGTGGGGGCACACGGGCACGATCGAGGACGTCGCGAGCTTCGCGATCACATTGGCCAACGGCTACACCGTGGTGGTGCTGGCGGCGAGCGACGAAGTGGGCGGCGGGCGCGGCCTGATGGAACGGTTCTACGCGCCGATCGCCGCGCTGCTCGCCCTGCCGCCACGCTGACGCCGCGCTGACCGCAACCGTGCAGCGCGAGCGCCAGTCGAGCGGGCCGAATCAGGCGATGTCATCGGCTTCCAGTTGCCACGAGAAGAACGCCAGCGCGTCGGCCAATTCGTCGACCCGCTTGCTTGCCGGCTTGCCCACCCCATGGCCGGCGCGGCCCTCCTGGTGCAACAGGATCGGCCGCTGCTGCTGGCCGGCACCGGCCCAAGTGAGCAGCGCCGTCATCTTGCGCGCATGGCACGGATCGACGCGTGTGTCGCCCTCGGCGGTGGTGAACAGCACAGCCGGGTACGACACGCCCTCACGCACGTGGTGATACGGCGAGTAGGCGTACAGCCAGGCGAACTCGTCGGCGACGTCGGGGTCGCCGTACTCGTCGGTCCACAGGCGGGCGATCAGGAATTGCGGGAAGCGCACCATGTCGAGCAGCGGCACCCCACACCACACCGCGGCGGCGATGTCGGGACGCTGGGTGAGCACCGCCCCCACCAGCAGCCCGCCGTTGCTGCGACCGTAGATCGCCAGCCGCTCGCGCCGGGTGTAGCCATTGGCCACCAGCCAGTCGGCCGCGGCGGCGAAGTCGTCGAACACGTTCTGCTTGTTCTCCCGCCGGCCGGCGTGGTGCCACGCCTCGCCGTACTCCCAGCCACCGCGCAGACCGGCCACGCAGTACACACCACCGGCCGCGCACCACGCGGCCAGTTCCAGCATCCAGGTGGGCGACTCGGCGATCGCGAAGCCGCCGTAGCCGCGCAACACCAGCGGACGGTCCGCCGACGGCACCACATCGGCGCGATGGGCGACGAACATCGGTATCGGCGTTCCATCACGCGAGGGGTAGAACACCCTGCCGACGGTCAGCTCGGGCAGCACCGCCGGGTCGGGCGCGGTGCTCCACGGGCGCAGGCCGTCGGCGGTCGTGTAACGCAGCACGTCGGTGGGCGCGGCGAAGCTGGTGCGGGCCACGAATGCCCGCCCGGCATCGGCATCGAGCCCGGTCACCCCCGCGATGCCGAGGTCGATGCGCTCACCCGCCGGCCAGCGTTCGAGCGCGTCGACGGCCACGCTGGAGGCCACGACCAGGATCTCGTCGGCGCACGGCGTGAGCGCCCCGAGCACCACGTCGTCGCGCGCGGGCACGACCGTCTCCCACTCGGCAGGCGACGGTAGCGGGGCGCGCACCACCCTGCCGTTGGGTGCGTCGAGGGTGGTCACCCCCACCAGCGCATCGCCGGCGAAGTGCATTGCCGTCTGCGCTTCGACGCCCTCGACGACGACCGACCACTGGCCGCTGACCGTGTCGAGCAGATGAACGTCGACACGCGTCCAGCCGACACCGACGTGCACGAGCAAGTAGCGACCGTCGTCGGACGCACTGACATCGGGCCAGCTTTCCGCGGTCGGGAAGTCGTCGAGCACCACCGGGTCGGCGGCCGAGTCGGTACCGAGCGTGTGCCAGCACACGTGGCGGTGGTATTCGTCGCCGGCGGGATAACGGGTGTACCAGAATCCGCTGCCGTCGGGCAGCCAGGCGACGCTCGCGGCGCGGCAGTCGGGGATGCGGTCAGGCAACACCAGCCCGCTGGCCACCTCCATCACGTGCAGCAGCGAGTTCTCGGTGCCACCCTCGCTGATGCCGTAGGCCACCAGTCGTCCGTCGGGTGAGGGATGGAACCAGTCGATCGCCACTGCCCCGTCGGCGGTCAGGGTGGCCGGATCGACCAGCACCCGCGCCGGCTCGTCGGCTGCCAGCGCGCTGCGCACGGCGAGCACGTACTGATCGGCCCCAGCCGGACGCTCGAGCACGAAGAGGTGCTCGCCGGACACCGCCAGCGACATGGTGGTGGGCAGCGCGCTGAGCGCGGAGAGGCGCTCGTGCCAGCGGCCGCGGGCCTGCCGGGCGAGTGCCTCGCGGGTGCGGCGGTTGTGCTCGGCCACCCACTGGCCCACCTCCGCCGCGTCGCCATCCTCCAGCCAGCGGTAAGGGTCGGGCACTGCGACGCCGTGCAACACGTCGCGGTCGTCGCCACGCCGGGTGGCGGGCGGCGGGATCACCAAGACGTCAGCCACGCCCCATGTTCGGGCGCTTGCCGTGGTTGGCCTTGTTACGACGCATGCGCGCCTTGCGCTTCTTGGTCTTCTTCGACATGGTCAGCCACGCTACCGGCTCAGCGGGCCGTGCCCCAACGGAGCAGGTCGTCTGCCGACCAACTGTTGAGCACGCGCTCGATCGGCACACCCGTCTCGGCGGCACGGTCGCAGCCTTTCGGTAGCCACTCCAGCTGCCCTGTTGCGTGGGCATCGGTGTCGATCGTGAAGTGGCAACCGTGCTCGATCGCCATGGCCAGCAACGGCCGCGGCGGGTCGAGGCGCTCCGGGCGGCAGTTGATCTCCACCGCCGTACGAAACTGCGCGCAAGCGGCGAAGACGTAGTCGGGGTCGAACTGCGACGGGTCGCGCTTGGCGATCATCCGTCCGGTGCAGTGGCCGAGCACGTCGACGTGCGGGTTGGCCACCGCCCGCACCATCCGCTCGGTCATCTGTGGCGCGGGCATACGCAGCTTGCTGTGCACGCTGGCGATCACCACGTCGAGTTCGGCCAGCACATCGTCGGGGTGGTCGAGTGTGCCGTCCTCGAGGATGTCGACCTCGATGCCGGTGAGGATGCGGAACGGCGCCAACCGCTCGTTGAGCACGGCGATGTCGGCCAGCTGTTGGCGCAGCCGCTCGGCGTCGAGGCCGTGGGCGACGGTGAGGCGCGGCGAGTGGTCGGTGATCACGATGTAGTCGTGGCCCTGTTCGATCGCGGTGCGGGCCATCGCCTCGATCGTCGCCCCGCCGTCGCTCCAGCGGGTGTGCATGTGCAGGTCGCCGCGCAGGGCGTCGCGATACACCTGGCCGGCGGCGGTGATCGGCACGCGGGTGCGTGCCTCCAGCTCGGCGAGATAGGTCGCTTCGCCGGCGTAGGCCTCCTCGATCACCCGCGCCGACGAGTCGCCGATGCCGTCGAGTTCGGTCAGCGTGTGCGTCGCGGCCCGTTTGTCGATCTCGTCCGGCGGCAGGGCGCGCACCACGTCGAGGGCGCGCACGAAGGCCTTCGTCTTGAACGAGGTCTCGTGGGCACGGTCGAGACAGTGCACCACTCGCTCGAGGGCGGCAACGGGCGTCACGCCCCCAGTCTACGGGGCGGTGCCGCGGCGGCGGAGAGTGCCCACCAGGCCCATACCACCCACCAGCGAGGCAGTGGCGAGGTAGGCCACCAAGCCGTCGGCCGCACCCCCGGTGGTGGGTATGTCGTCGGTGGTCGGGGGCCACACCGTGGCGGGCGGGGTGGCGGGCGGTGTGGTGACCGGATCCGTCGGCGGCGCGGTCGGTGCCACTGTCTCGGGCACTGTCGGCGATGGGCTGGTCGGCGGTGGGCTGGGGGGCGTCACCTCCAACATCGCGCTCTCCGTCTCCTGCAGCTGTGCGCGAGCTGTGGCCAGCGTCTGCGCTCCACGCTCGGAGGGCACCGCCGGAGTGCCGCGGTATCCGACCGGTCGCCCGGGCGCATCGACCACGGCGGCCACGGTGACCGTGCCCGAGAGCGGGAGCGGCACGGTCGCCGTGGCAATGCCGTCTTCACCGCTCGTGAGGGTCAGCGGCGTGTCGCTACCGCTCACGAACAGCTCGATCGGGAAGGCGGGCACGGGGTTGGCCTCCGCCAGCAGGCGCACGGTGGCGGTGCCGTCGGGGGCCAGGTTGAGATCGAGGGTCCACAGCCCGAACAGGCGCTCGGCCTCGTCGGCTAGCGCCAGCGCCCGCTCCTGCAGGTCGGCCCGACCGGTGGCCGCGGCGAGCATGTCGAGGCTCGGCACCAGTGCCGCGCTGGCCGGCTGCGATCGCTTCCCGCCCCCGGCGTCGCGGGCGTAGTAGTGCATCACCGCCCACACCGCGGCCGCGGTGAGGTCGTCGGCGGTCGAGCCATAGCGCCACAGCAGGTAACCGGCGCGGCGCCCGTCGGGGTCGCGGGGCAGGTCGAGCGCAACCGGGTACGAGGGGTCGTCGATCAACGGGTGGGTGCCGAGGTTGAACACGCACGTACCGCGGTGGAACTCGCCGGCCTCGTCGACGAACAGGTACTGCCCAGCCCAGATCGGGTGGCGCGAGTGGCCCGGGCCGTCGTGATGGAAGTCGAGCGCGAGGCCGGCGCAGCGATAGTCGCCGGGCACGTCGGGCGAGCCGTCGTAGGGCGTGGCGGGCACGCAGCCGGCGGGTATCGCGGCCGGGTCGGCAGCGGGTTCGCCATCGACGGTGTCGGTGGTCGGCACGCCGGGAAGCGTGTCGACGGCGGAGTCGACGGACGAGGTTGCGGTGGACGAGTCGCTGGCCGGGTCGCTGGTCGGGTCGCTGGTCGGGTCGCTGGGAGTGGCTGTGGTGGGGGGCGGCCCCCCGGGGGGGGGGGGGGGCCCCCCCCAACCCCCCCCCCCCGG
>CAUJEE010000232.1 GCA_963169215.1 Actinomycetota bacterium | reverse complement strand
CGCCGCCCGCACCGGTGACGATCGTGCGCTGGTTGCCCTCCACCGTGCAGCTGACGATGCCCGGGAACCACTCGTGCAGCCGTGCCGCGTCGCCGGCCAGCGCCCACACCTCGCCCGCCGGGCGACGAATACGGATCTCGTGGCGCACCGTGCCGTACATCAGGCACCAGCCAGCCGCGTGCTGTCGATGAAGGCCACGATCACCTGCGCCAACTGTGGCCCGGCATCCTCCTGCAAGAAGTGGCCGGCCGTGGCGATGGTGGTGTGTGCCTGACCAGCGGTGCCCAGCACCCGGCGCAGGAAGGCGCGCTCGCCGCCGGCGGTGATCGGGTCGCTGTCGCTGAAAGTGCACAGCCACGGCTTGTCGAAGCGTTCGAGCACCTCCCAGGCAGCACGGTTGGCGGGCGCCTCGGGGTCGTCGCCGCTGGTGGGCACGAGCGACGGGAAGGCACGAGCGCCGGCCTTGTAGCCGTCGTCGGGGAACGGTGCGTCATACGCGGCAATCACATCCGCCGTGAGACCCTTCGCCGTGCCGCGGGCGACGATCGCGCCGATCGGGAAGGTCGGCGACTCACGCGAAAAGCGTTGCCACTGGAAGAACGCATCGGTGGGGGCCGCGCTGCCGTCGGGCAGGCCGGTGTTGCCCACCACCACCCGATCGAAGCGTTCGGGCGCCGCAGCCACCAACCGCAGGCCGATCAACCCGCCCCAGTCCTGCCCGAAGAACGTCACCCGCTGCAGATCGAGCTGGGCGAACAACAACTCGCTCATCCATGCCACGTGGCGGGCGTAGGAGTAGTCGCCCTGCGCGGCGGGCTTGTCGCTGCGACCGAAGCCCACCAGGTCGGGGGCCACCACCCGGTGCCCGGCGGCGACCAGCGCGGGGATCATCTGGCGGTAGAGGAAGCACCACGACGGCTCGCCGTGCATCAGCAGGATCGGGGCCGCGTCGCCCGGACCTTCATCGAGGTAGTGCACCCGCAGCGTGCCCGCGGTGGGATCGCCGGCCACTGTTGCGATGTCGGCGTAGTGCGGCGCATAGGGGAAGTCGGGCAGGTCGGCGAAGCGTTCGTCAGGCGTGCGCAGGATCTCCATCAGCGATGCTCCAGTCGTGTCTCGTCGGGTGCTTCCGGGTGGGTGAGCAGGCGGGTGATGCCAACGGTTAGTGCGTGTTCGATCTCACCGTCGCGGGCGCCCTGTTCGCGCAGGTACGCCACCGCCTCGAAGGAAGTGAGCGCGTCGAGAGCATGCAACACGGAGGCACCGTCGGGGGCGCTGGCCAACTCGGGGGCGAACAGGGCTGCCACCTGCGCGCGCCACATCGCCCGCGCCTGGGCCAGTTGCGCGGCGATCAGCGGTTGGGTGAGCGCCCGCGCTCGCGACACCTTGCCGACGGTGGCGATGGTCGCGTAGGTGCCCAACCGCGAAGCCACCAGGCGATCGACACGCGCCGCCGTCGGCGAGTCGGTCGCCAGATCGATCATCGCCAGCGCCCGCACGCGTTCGAACTGGCGGGAGATGACCACCCGCACCAAGTCGTCGATGTCGTCGAAGTAGCGGAACAGTGAACGGGCGGAGAGACCGGCGCGGGCGGCGATCTCGTCGGCGGAGGGTTGGTAGTTGCCGTCGTTGTACAGCGCGAGCATTGCGTCGACCACCGCCAGCCGATTGCGTTCGCGGCGGGCGTGACGGCCATCGGCGGGTATCGCCGCCGCGTCGCGAACTGCGGTCACCGCTGGTCGCCTTCGATCTGCGGGATGTCGATCAACTTGCCGCGGTCGATGCTCACCCAGTCGCGGCCCTGCACATAGGGCTGGAACTCCTCGACGATGCGGCGCTGATCGGCCACCGACTGGGGGCGCTTGATCTCGTACACCGTGGGGAACTCGAGCCAGCCGGTGAACAGTTCCCAGAGTCGGACCGCTGCAGCCCCTTCGGGCACATCGAGCACTACCGGCCCGTACAGCGCGCGGTCGCCGGGGAACACGATGGTGGGCACGCCGAAGCCACCGAGGGCCAGCACCCGCTCGTGTTCGGCGCGCACCTCGTCGCCGGTGGTGGGATCGGCGATCGCCGCGTCGACGAGGGCCGGGTCGAGGCCGATCTCGCCCAACAGGGCACGGGCCACGTCGGGGTCGTGGGGCTTGCGGCCCTCCACGTGCAGTGCATGCCCAGCCTGCGCGTACCAGGCATCGAGCAACGTCATGTCGGTGCGCCGCAACAGCGCGCCGATGCGCATCATCGACCAGCCGTAGCTCCACTCGCGCTCCCACGGATGCTTCTTGCCCTCGGCGCGATTGACCTCCTCCAGGCTGAAGAAGCGCCAGTTCACCGCCACGCCCAGTTGGTCACGGATCGTGCGCATCCACAGCGAGGTGCGATACGCCCACGGGCACATCACGTCGAAATGGAAGTCGACCGATTCGACCGGCATGACGGCAAGCTAACAGTTGACAGTCACTCTGACAAGTCTTACGCTGCCGGACGCAGGGGGATCACACATGCTCAGCGAACCGGGCTTCGAGGGCCGCATCGGCCGCACCCACCACGACTCGCAACCATGGTGGCCACCGCCCCCCACCGGCCTCGGTGGCAGCAACGTGGTGATGGTCGTGCTCGACGACACCGGCTTCGCCCACCTCAACTGCTACGGCAGCACGCTGGCCACGCCCCACATCGACGCGCTCGCCGCTGGTGGCCTGCGCTACACCAACTTCCACACCACCGCGCTGTGCTCGCCCACCCGCGCCTGCCTGTTGTCGGGGCGCAACCACCATGCAGTGGGCATGCGTGGCGTGAGTAACTGGAACACCGGCTTTCCGCACATGCGCGGCGGCATCACCCCGCGCGCGGCCACCGTCGCCGAGTTGCTGCGCGCCCACGGCTATGCCACCTACGCCGCGGGCAAGTGGCACCTCGCCCCGATGGAGGAGACGTCCGCCGCCGGCCCGCACACCAACTGGCCGCTGCAGAAGGGGTTCGACAAGTTCTACGGGTTCCTGCAGGGCGAGAGCGATCAGTTCCATCCCGAGCTGACCCGCGACAATCATCACATCGACCGGCCCGATCAGGGCGACTACCACTTCAGCGAGGACATCGTCGACCAGTCGATCGGCTGGGTGCGCGACCTGGTGTCGGTGCGCCCGGATCGACCGTTCTTCTTGTATCTCGCCTTCGGCGCGATGCATTCGCCGCACCAGGCACCGCAGCACTACCTCGACCGCTGGAAGGGTAAGTTCGACGAAGGCTACGACGTGTGGCGCGAGCGGTGGTATCAGCGTCAGGTCGAGTTGGGCGTTGTGCCCGCCGGCACCACGCAAGCGCCGCGAAACCCAGGTGTACCAGCGTGGGACGACCTGAGCGCCAACCAGCAGACGTTCGCCTGCCGCCTGCAGGAAGCGTTCGCGGCGATGCTCGAGCACACCGACGACCAGATCGGCCGACTGACCGCGTTCTTGCGCGATCACGGCCTGCTCGACGACACGCTGGTGATGGTGCTCTCCGACAACGGTGCCAGCCGCGAGGGTGGCCCGCTCGGCGTGATGGACGAGTTCAGCTTCTTCAACGGGATGGGCGAAGACATCGACCGCATCGTCGCCGACCGACTCGACGACATCGGTGGCCCGCACTCGCACAGCAACTACCCGTGGGGGTGGGCGCAGGCCGGCAACAGTCCGCTGCGGTGGTACAAGCAGAACACCTACGGCGGTGGGGTGCGCGATCCGCTGGTGGTGCACTGGCCCGCGGGCATCGGCGCGCGCGGCGAGGTGCGCCACCAGTTCTGCCATGCGGTCGACATCGCCGCGACCGTGCTCGACATCGCCGGTGCACCCGTGCCCGATGTGGTCGCGGGCGTGGAGCAGATTCCGCTCCACGGTCGCTCGCTGGCGGCCACTTTCGCCGACGGAAACGCTCCCCCGCCGCGCCGCGTGCAGTACTTCGAGCAGATGGGCCATCGCGGCATCTGGGCGCTCGACGACGATGGACGGGCGTGGAAGGCGACCACCTACCACCACGCCGGGCACCCCTACGACGACGACGAGTGGGAGTTGTTCTGCCTCAGCGACGACTTCAGTGAGTGCCACGACCTGGCCGCCGAGCGGCCTGCCAAGCTGCGCGAGATGGTCGACCTGTGGTGGGCGCAGGCCGGCGAGATGGGCGTGCTGCCACTAGACGATCGCACCATCGAGCTGTTCTCCGCTGCGCCGCGACCGGGCACGCCGCACGCGCGCACCACCTACGAATACCTCGCGCCGATCGCGCACATCCCGTCCGACGTCTGCCCGCCGCTGGGTGGGCGCAACTGGACACTCACCATCGACGTGACGGTGCCCGGGGGTGCGGCGGGCGCCGGCGAGGCGCAGGGGGTGCTCTACGCCCGCGGCACGCACAGCGTGGGGCACACGCTATATCTCAAGGACGGCAGGCTCACCTTCCGGTACAACGCTCTCGGCGACAGCTACGTGGTCGGAGGACCCGCACCGCTCGCGCCGGGCGAGCACACGCTGGTGGCGGCCTTCACGCGTGACGGAGACGCGGGGCGGTTGTCGCTGACAGTCGACGGCGAGCCGGTGGCCGCCGGGCCGATCCCCAAATTGGTGCGCATGCTCGGCTCCACCGGACTCGACATCGGTCGCGATGCGATGTCGCCGAAGACCACCGACTACGACGCGCCGTTCCCGTTCAACGGCACGATCAATCGCGCCTGCTTCCAGATCCACTCGCGACGCAGCACGGCTGATGTGGAGGCGCAGGCCAAGATGGAATTTTCGAGGGAGTGAGGACACGCGATGAGCAACCCTGCCGTACTTGATTCACTGCAACGCCGCATGCGGGCGATGCACTCGCTCTACGAACAGGCGGCCGACTCGATGGACATCGAGCACGTCAACCACTTCGAGCGCGAGGGCGTGGTACCGATCGCCTTCTGTCTGTTCCACATCACCAACATGTGGGACGCGTCGTTCATGCTGATGACCGGCACACCTCCGATCTGGAACGACGAATGGCAGGAGCGGGTGCAGATGACAATCGCCGACCACGGCAAGCACCGCACGGTCGACGAAATGATCCACCAGCGCATCGGCGACTACGAGGCGTTCAAGCGGTACCTGCGGGAGGTGATGGCCCGCACCGAGGCCTGGCTGACCGGCCTCGACCCGGTCGAGCTCGACCGAGTGGTGGTGCCCCATCCGCTACCGCCGCAGATCGCCAGCACCTACAGCGCCCGCGTGGCCGGGCCGCAGGGCATCACCCTGCTCGATGCCGCCGAGTGCTGGATCTACCAGCACGGCCTGCGCCACATGGGTGAGATCGAGTTGGCCCGTGGCCTGGTAGGCCTCGGTGGCATGACCAGCTGAGCGCCTCCAGTGGGCCCCAGCCGCGGTCAGTTCACCTTGCGTGTGTGGCCCTCCCAGTAGGGCGCGCGCAAGTCCTTCTTCAACACCTTCATCGCCCCCGACAGCGGCAACGGCTCGGAGCGGAACTCGACGCTCTTGGGCACCTTGTAGCCGGCGATCGAGTCGCGGGCGTGGGCGATGACCTCCTCAGCGGTCGCGGCAGCGCCCTCGCGCAACACGACGATCGCGTGCACCGCCTCGCCCCACTGCTCGCTGGGGATGCCGATCACCGCCACCTGCAACACCGCCGGGTGGCTGGCGATGGCATTTTCGACCTCGGTCGAGTAGACGTTCTCCCCACCGGTGACGATCATGTCCTTCACCCGGTCGACCAAGTACAGGTAACCGTCGGCGTCGAGGTAGCCGGCGTCGCCGGTGTGGTACCAGCCGTTGCGGAATGCCTCCGCGGTGGCGTCCGGCTTGTTCCAGTACTCGCGCATGTAGTTGCCGCCGCGCGCACACACCTCGCCCGGCGACCCCACCGGCAGGGCATTGCCGTCGTCGTCCTGGATCTGCAGCATCACGCCCGGCACCGGCATACCTGCGGCACGCAGATACTGGCCGCCGCGGCGGTGCTCGTCGGGCCCCAGCAGGCACAGCACGCTCGCGCTCTCGGTCATCCCGTAGCCCTGCCAGATGCGCATCTGCGGATACATCGTGAGCACCTTCTCGAGCAGTGCTTGGGGCATCGGCGAGGCGCCGTAGACAAGATCGCTGAAGCTCCCCAACCCATCCGGGGTGAAGTCGGGGTGGGCGAGCACCATGCCGATCATCGTCGGCACCATCACCGTCACCGTCGGCTGGTACTGACGCACCGCGGCCATCACCGCTTTCGGGTCGAACAGCGGGATGAACACCGTGTGCGCGCCGCGCGCCGGCCCTCCCAACAGACTGAAAACCGACGCGGCGTGGAACATCGGCGTCTGCATCAGGCTGATGCTGTCGCGGTTGATGTCGATCGTCATCAGGATGTGGTACACGTTGAGCATCTCCGCCCGCTGCTCGAGCAGCACGCCCTTGGGCAGGCCGGTGGTGCCACCTGTGTACATCAGGATCACCGCGTCCGACTCCTCACCCTCGTCGGGGATCACCGGGTCGTGGGCGGCGAGCAGTTCGTCGTACTTGTGGTCGTGCGGGGCGTCGCCGCCACCGACGAGCACCACGTGCTCGATGCCGCCCTCGGCTCGAACACTGTCGATCAACGGCGCGAACCACGCGTCGACGAAGCACACCTTTGTACCCGAGTCCTGCAACACGTACACCAGCTCCTTGGCCGCGAAGCGCAGGTTGAGCGGGTTCACCACCCCGCCGCCCAAGAACGCGGCGTGGTACATCTGCATGTACTCCGGCGAGTTGAGCGTCATCACCGCGAAGCGATCGTCGCGCCCCACGCCGAGCCCCTGCAGCGCGCCGATCAGTCGGCCGGTGGCATCGAGGTGCTGCCCGAAGGCGAACGTCGCGCCGGTGCCGGTGTCGGTGGCGCACAGTCGGTCGGCGTTGCGCTCGACGGCGGGCAGCAGCAGGCGGTGGTAGGTGAGCTCCTTCATGGCTCCACACGATAGGCGATAACCGCGCCTACGTGCCCACGGTCACAGCCGCCCGACCCTGGTCAGGCGCCACCAGCGCGCCGTGGTTCAATGGCGCCCGATGAGCAGCGCCACACCCTCGCTTCCCTCCCGCGCGCGGGTGGTGGTGATCGGCGGCGGAGTGATCGGCACCTCCGTCGCCTACCACCTCGGCCACCTCGGTCTCACCGACACGGTGCTGGTGGAGCGCGACCAACTCACCTCCGGCACCACCTGGCACGCGGCCGGGCTGATGATCACCTTCGGCTCGACATCGAGCACGAGCACCGCCCTGCGCATGTACACCCGCGACCTGTACACCCGGCTGGAGGCCGAGACCGGGCTGGCCACCGGCTTCAAGCCGGTTGGTTTCATCGAACTCGCCGGCGACGAGGGTCGCTTGGAGGAGTACCGGCGGGTGGCCACCTTCAACCGCTACTGCGGCATCGATGTGCACGAGATCTCGCCCCGCGAGGTGGCCGACCTGTTCCCGCTGGCGCGCACCGACGACCTGCTGGCCGGCTTCTACGTCGAGGGCGACGGGCGGGTGAACCCGGTCGACGTCACCATGTCGTTGGCCCGCGGCGCGCGCAACCAGGGGGTGACCATCGCCCAGGGGGTCGCCGTGCTCGACGTGATCGTGCGCAACGGTCGGGTGGCCGGGGTGATCACCGACCAGGGCACGATCGAGTGCGAGCACGTGGTGAACGCGGCGGGAATGTGGGCCCGCCAGCTGGGCGAGCGTTCGGGGGTGGCCATTCCGCTGCAGGCCGCCGAGCACTACTACCTGATCACCGAGCAGATGGAGGGTCTCGACCCTTCGTGGCCGGTGATCGAAGACCCGGCCAACTACGGCTACTACCGCGAAGAAGTCGGCGGGCTGATGGTGGGCCTGTTCGAGACGGTGTGCGCGCCGTGGCAGGTGGGTGCGGTGCCCGCCGACGCATCGTTCACCTCACTGCCACCCGACTGGGAACGAATGGGTCCCTACGTGGAGGCCGCGATGAGCCGCGTGCCACGCGCTCTCGACACCGGCATCCGCACCTTCCTCTGCGGGCCGGAGAGCTTCACCCCCGACCTCGAGCCGATCGTCGGTCCGGCCCCCGAGTTGGGCAACTATTGGGTGGCCGCCGGGCTGAACTCGATCGGCATCCTCTCCGGCGGCGGCATCGGCCGGTTGCTCGCGCACTGGATCGTCGACGGCGACCCGGGCGCCGACATCACCGCCATGCACCCCGACCGGCTGCACCCCTACCAAGCCAACCGCGAGTACCGCCGCACGCGCACGGTCGAGTCACTCGGCATGGTTTACGCCTGCCACTACCCGCACAGGGAGTTGCACACCGCCCGCGACGCGAAGCGCTCGCCTCTGCACCAGCGCCTGGCCGACATGGGCGCGCACTTCCGTGACGTCAGCGGATGGGAGACCGCCGACTGGTACGCGGGCGCGGGAGCGACGCCCGACCCCGGCCCGCTCACCTGGGGACGGCCGGCGTGGTGGGAGCTGAGCGCGGCCGAGCACCGTGCCTGCCGCAAGGGCGTGATCGTGATGGACATGAGCTTCATGTCGAAGTTCGCGGTGCAAGGGCGCGATGCCGGGCGCATGCTCGACCGGCTCTCGGCCAACGCCGTCGATGCGGAGAGCGGGCGCATCACCTACACCCAGTGGCTCAACGAGCGAGGCCTGATCGAGGCCGACCTCACCGTCACCAAGCTCGCCGACGACGCCTTCCTGGTCGTGGCCACCGACACCGCCCACCGCCACGTGCTCACCCACATGCGCCGCGCTTTCGCCAGTGCCGACGCGCATGCGGTGGTCACCGACGTGACCGGCGGCTACGCGCAGATCAATGTGCAGGGCCCGCTCTCGCGCCAGTTGTTGCAGTCGCTCACCAGTGCCGATCTGGCCGACGAATCGTTCCCGTACCGCGCTGCTCGCGAGATCGACATCGGGTTCGCCCGCGTACTGTGCGTGCGCATCACCTACCTCGGCGAGTTGGGCTACGAGTTGTATGTGCCCAGCGAGCAGGCGGTGCACGTGTACGACCTGGTGATGGCGGCCGGCGAGCCGCTCGCGCTGCGCCACGCGGGCCTCAAAGCATTGGGCAGCCTGCGCATGGAGAAGGGCTACCGCGACTACGGGCACGACATCGACAACTCCGACGATCCGGTGGCGGCCGGCTTCGGCTTCGCCATCGCGTGGGACAAGCCGGGAGGCTTCGTCGGGCGCGACGCTCTGGTGGAGCTGCGGGCCGCGGGTGCACCCCGGCAACGACTGGTGCAGGTGCAGCTGCTCGACCCCGAGCCGCTGCTCTACCACGCCGAGGTAGTGCGGCGCGATGGCATCGACGTCGGCTACGTGCGCGCCGGCGCGTACGGCCACACGCTGGGCGCTGCGGTTGGTCTGGCGATGGTGTCTGGCGGTGGTGAACCCCTGCCGGCCGCGTGGGTGAACGAGGGAAGCTGGAGCGTCGAGGTCGCGGGGCGGGTGTGCCCCGCGCGGGCATCGCTGAAGCCGCTCTACGACCCCACCAACGCCCGCATCCGCAGTTGATCGCGTCGCCCGACGTGACGGGTGCCTCGGCGGATCATCGCGGCCTGCCATTAGCCTTGAGTGACCCCCGGAAAGCAGCTTGCCGTGACCGACCAACCAGCCACCGACACCCCCGCCGATGTAGCCGTTG
>CAUJEE010000231.1 GCA_963169215.1 Actinomycetota bacterium | reverse complement strand
CGATCGGGATGTTGTACGCGTCGCACATCCACACAAAGCGCGCCGCCTTGTCGGCCGAATCGCCGAACAGCACGCCGCCCTTGTGCATCGGATTATTGGCGACGACACCCACCACGTGCCCGTCGAGACGGGCCAGCCCGGTGGTCAGCTCGGGGGCGAACAGCGGCTTCAGCTCGAACCAGCTGTCGGCGTCGACCAGGCAGTCGATCACGCCGTGCATGTCGTACCCCGCGGCCTCGGTGGCAGGCAGCGCACTGCGGGTGAGCTCGCGCAGCGGAGCCTCCGGCTCGATCGCCGTCGGCCGCTCGCGCCAGCGCTCGGGTAGGTAGCCGAACAGGTGCTTGGCCTGCTCGATCGCGTCGGCGTCGTCGACGGCCAGGTTGTCGCCGCACCCGCTCACGGTCGCGTGCATGCGCGCCCCGCCCATCTCCTCCAACGTCACCCGCTCGCCGATCACCTCCTCGGCCATGCGCGGCGAGCCGAGGTACATCGACGCGTTGGCCTCCACCATGATCACCACGTCACAGAACGCGGGGATGTACGCCCCGCCCGCGGCCGACGGACCGAACAGGCAGCAGATCTGGGGCACCTTGCCCGACAGCTTCACCTGGTTGGCGAAGATGCGCCCCGCACCGCGGCGGCCGGGGAACAACTCGACCTGGTCGGTGATGCGCGCCCCGGCCGAGTCGATGAACCAGAAGATGGGCAGCTCGTGGCGCAGCGCGTATTCGGTGACGCGCACGATTTTCTCCACCGTGCGCGCGCCCCACGATCCGGCCTTCACCGTCGGGTCGTTGGCCACCACCAACGCGGGGCGACCGTCGACCCGACCCTGACCGGTCACCACCCCGTCGGCGGGCAGGTCGGTGGCCATCGTGTTGGCCAAGAGACCGTCCTCGACGAAGGTGCCCGGGTCGAACAGCAGCGCCAGCCGGTCGCGCACGAACAGCTTGTTCTGGCGGGCCAACTTGTCGCCCTCGGTGCCGCCGTTCTTGTGCAGGTTGCCCTGCCGGGCGCGCTCCTCGCGAGCGACCAGGTCGTCGTGCTCGTTCATCGCGACTCGCTCAACTGGGCCTCGCTCAACTGGGCCTCCCTCACCGGGCCGATCATCCCACGGGCAGCCCGAGGCCGCGAGCGATCACCAGCCGTTGGATCTCGCTGGTGCCCTCGCCCACCTCGAGGATCTTCACGTCGCGGTACAGGCGGGCCACCGGTCCCTCCACAAAGCCCGCGCCGCCGTACACCTGGGTGGCGGTGCGTGCCGCGGCGACCGCGGTCTCGGTGCTGTACAGCTTGGCCATCGCCGCGGCTTGCTTGAACGGGCGGCCGGCGTCCTTCAACGCGGCTGCCTGGTAGGTGAGCAGGCGGCTGTTCTCCACCGCCACCGCCAGGTCGCTGAGTTGGAAGGCGAGGCCCTGGAAGCGGCCGATCGGCCCGCCGAACGCATTGCGCTGCTGGGCGTATTCGACGCTCAGGTCGAGGCAGGCACGCGACGCGCCCAGCGCGAGCGCGCTGATCGCGATGCGGCCATCGTCGAGGATGGTGAGGAAGTTGCGCAGGCCCTGGCCGCGCTCGCCGAGCAGGTTGGCCGCCGGCACGCGGCAGTCGGCGAAGGTGATCCCGTGGGTGTCGCTGGCGTGCCAGCCGAGCTTGTCGTAGGCCGGCTCGACGATCATTCCCGGGGTGCCCGCGGGCACCACCAGCGCGCTGATCTCGCCGGGGCCGGTGAGCGCGGTCACCGTCACCAGCGAGGTGATCGGTGTGCCCGAGTTGGTGATGAACGCCTTCGCCCCGTCGATCACCCACTCGTCGCCGGCCGCGTCGTACTGCGCCCTGGTGCGGGTGGCACCCGCGTCGCTGCCCGCGTCGGGCTCGGTGAGGCCGAACGCACCGAGGCTGGTGCCGGCCACCAGCGCGGGCAGCCACTCTGCGCGCTGCGCCGGCGTGCCGAACGAGTGGATCGGGTTGGCCCCCAGGCCGACGCCCGCCGACAGGGTGATGCCCAGGCTCTGGCTGACGTAACCGATCTCCTCGATGGCGATGCACAGCGAGGTGAAGTCGCCCCCACCGCCGCCCCACTCTTCTTCGAAGCTGATGCCGAACAGGCCGAGCTCGGCCATCTTCGCTACCGCCGCCAGCGGCACCTCGCGGGCGGCTTCCCACTCGTCGACGTGGGGGGCCAGCTCTTTGCGCGCGAACTCGCGCACCACAGCGCGAAATGCGTCGTGCTCGTCGGTGGTCAGCATCGTCGCTGCCTCCCTTCCTGAACGATCGTTAAGCGTAGCCGCTGCGCTGTTGCGGCGCGTCCCTGGACCGCAGCGGGGGGTACTGTGCGGGAATGCTCAATCCGGTGGCGAAATGGCGGCATCTCGTGGTGGCCCTAACCGTTATCGCCACGCCTGTGCTGGTGGCGGTCGGGCTGGTGGGCGGCGGGCGCTATCCCGAGCGCTTCGACGCCAAGCAGGTGGTGGTGTGGCCGGTTGGCGGCGACGCGGTGCGCGTGCGCGAGGTGGTCGACCAGGACTTCGGCAGCAACAAGCGCCACGGCTATCAGCGCCTCATTCCCACCGACGGCGGCACGCCCACCGACATCGTCGCGTCGTCACCCGACGCCCCCGACGATCTCGACGTCACCAATTACGGTTACGAGGTGCGCGTTCGCCTCGGCGACCCGGGCAAGACGATCGACGGCCAGCACCGCTACATCCTCGAGTACACGCTGCCCGAGGTGCAGCTCAGCGCGGGTGTGCTCAAGCTCGACATCATCGGTCAGGGCGAAACGTTCGAGACCGGCCGTTTCGAGGTGGTGCTGGTGGGCTTCGAGCTCACCGACACCGCCTGCCACGTCGGGCCCTACGGCACCGTCGGCGGTTGCACGCTCATCGAGACCGCGGGCGAGTACCGGGTGGTGTTCGAGCCTCTCGCGCCCGGTGATGCGATCACCGTCGAAGGTCGCATCCAGTCGTTCACGCCGCTCACCGATCCGGCAGTGGCGATCCCCGCCTTGCCGCAGCGCCGCGAGCCGGCACCGCTGCCGCTGGCGGCCGGCACCGCCGCGCTCGGTACGGCAGCCGCGGTGGGCGCGTTCTTGTACGCCCGCCGGCGCGGTCGCAACGAGGTGGCCGGCTCCGGCGCGGCCGACGCGGCTTACGCCGGCAAAGGAACGGGCACGTTCCAGGTGGGCGAGACGAGGAAGGTGTCCGACGCCGACCTGGCCGAGATGGCCACCATCGAGTTCGCTCCACCCGAGGGCCTGCACCCGTGGGAGGGGGCGATGCTGCTGCGCGAACGCGTCGATGCCGACACCGTCGGCGCGTGGTTCTCCGAGCAGATCGCCCACGACCGGCTGGCGCTCGATACCGGCAAGAAGCCGACTCTGCGCGCCGGAGAACAACTGGCCAAGGCTCCCGACAAAGATCGAGTGCTGATCGAGACGATGTTGGCGGGAGGCGACCTCAAGCTCGGTAGCTACCAGCCGAAGATGGCGACGCTGTGGCGCGTGCTCACCGTGCAACAGAAGAAAGCCGCCGAGCGGTCGGGCTGGTGGAGCAGCGACTCGGCGGGCGAGAAGGCCAAGTACCCGCCGTGGGTGACCGGGCTGGCGATGATGCTGGGCGGGCTGGTGGGAGTGGCGATCTGGTTCGGGTTCTGGAAAGACCAGCGGGTCGCGCTCGCCGGTGCGCTGGTGATACCGGCGGTGGTGGCGGGGTTGCTCTACATGCCGATGCTCTACACCCGCAGCGCCACCGGTTCGGCCATGGCCCTGCGGGTCGAGTCGTTCCGTCGCTTCCTCGCCGCGAGCGAGGGCAACCATGTGCAGTGGGCATGGCAGCGCGGCGTGCTGCGCGACTACTCCGCCTGGGCCGTGGCGCTGGATGCCGCCGACACGTGGGGGGCGGCGGTGCAAGCCAGCGGCATCCCGCGCGAGGAGATCGCTGTGGCGACGCGCCCGTTGATGGTGCACAGCTACGCCCGCTCGTTCTCCAGCGCGCACACCGCACCGTCCAGCTCGAGTGGCGGTGGTTTCAGCGGTGGGTCTTCCGGCGGTGGCTTCGGCGGGGGTAGCTCGGGCAGCTGGTGAGCGATCTCAGCCGCTCCGAGCAGATCCTGCGCGCCGCTGCCCACCTGTTCGCCGCGCGTGGCTACGGCGCCACCGGCATCGACGACATCGGGGCGCAGGTGGGTGTGAGCGGGCCGGCGATCTACTGGCATTTCTCCGGCAAGCAGGCGTTGCTGGCGACGATGCTCACCGACGTGAGCGAGCGGTTGCTCACCGGCGGGCGCGAGTGCGTGGCCGCGGCGCCCGATGCGGCCGGCGCGCTGGCCGCGCTGGTGACGATGCAGGTGGAGTTCGCCCTCGACGAACCCGACCTGATCGTGGTGCACGCACGCGAGCTGCGCCATCTCGACGCGGAGCAGGCCCACGCGGTGCGGGCCTTGCAGCGCCAGTACATCGAGGTGTGGGTCGACGTACTCGAGCGCCTACACCCTCGTGCCGCGCGGCCACGACTGTCGGCCGCGGTGCAGGCCGCGATCGGGCTGGTGAACTCCACGCCGTACGTCGGCCAACTGCCGCGCAAGCAGCTGGCGCCGCTGCTGCAGTCGATGGCCCTCGCCGCCCTCGCCGCGGTGTAACCGCGCGCCGGGCCATCTGCAAGTTGGCGTTGGGTCGGGCCGGGCCATCTGCAAGTTGGCGTTGGGTCGGGCCGGGCGCCTGCCCCACCGCCGAGTTGGGTCGGGCCGCGCGCAAGTTGGCGTTGAAGCGGGGTGGGGGCCGGCCCCACCGCCGAGTTGGGTCAGGTGAGCTCGGTGAGGATCAGCTGTATGTCGTCGGTGGTGGTGAGCGGGTTGACGAAGCACAGGCGCAGCACGCTCTCGCCGTCGTACACCGTCGGCACCACCAGCGCGATCTGGCGGGCGAGCAGGTCGTCGCTCCACGCCTGATACTGCTCGGCGGTCCAGCCCCGTTTGCGGAACAGCACCACCGACAGTTGCGGCTCCATCAGCAACTCCAGCCCCGCAGTGGCCTCGATCATCCGCGCCGCTTCCTTGGCCAGCAGGATGCCGTGGGTGACGGCGCGGTCGTAGGCATCGGTGCCGTGCGCGGCAAGCGAGAACCACAGTGGTAGGCCGCGCACGCGGCGGGTCATGTGCACCGCGAAGTCGCTGGGGTTCCACTCGCCGGTGGCGTCGAGTGTTTCCAGATACTCGGCGTGCTGGGTGAGTGCTTGGCGGGCGAGTGCCGGCTGGCGGTACACCAGCGCGGCGCAGTCGAACGGCGAGAACAGCCACTTGTGCGGATCGATCACGAACGAGTCGGCACCCTCGATGCCGGCGAACAACGGACGACCGATCGACGAGGCCAGCGCCGCGCCGCCGTAGGCCGCGTCGACGTGCACCCACATGCCGCGCTCGCCGGCCACCTCCACCACCCCGCGCAGGTCGTCGATCAGGCCGGTGTTGGTGGCCCCACCGGAGGCCACCACAGCGAACACCTCCCGGTCGGTGACGGCGGCGAGCGTGGTGCGCAGCGCGTCGCCGGTGAGCCGCCCGCGTTCGTCGCCGGGCACCGCGACCAGATCGATGTCGAGCACCTTGGCCGCGAGGCGCACCGACGAGTGCGCGCTGGCGGCGGCGGCGATGGCCAGCGGCAGCCCGCCGTCGAATGCGCTGCGATCGTGCTTGCGCCGCCAGGTGTCGCGGGCGGTGGTGAGCGCGGCGAGGTTGCCGAGCGTGCCGCCGCTGACGAACGCGCCGCCGGCACCGGCCGGAAAGCCGGCCAATCCGGCCAGCCAGCGCAGCGTCTCGTTCTCGGCATGGATCGCCCCCGCGCCCTCCAACCACCAGTCGCCGTAGATCGACGAGGCCGACACCACCAGGTCGAACAGCGTGCTCGCCTCGCTGGGCGCGGTGGGCACGAAGGCGAGGTAGCGCGGATGGTCGCTGGAGATGCACGCCGGCGCGAGCACGTCGCTGAACAGGCGGAACGTGTCGTCATAGCCGAGGCCGTAGCGGGTGATCATCGTGCCCGTCGCCTCGGCCAGTTGCTGCGGCGTGAGCGGGCCATCCAGCGGTGCCGGCGACATTCGGATGCGTTGCAGCACGTACTCGAAGATGCGGTGGGCGAGCAGTTCGGTGCGGTCGTCGAACTTGTGCAGCGAGGGGTCCTTGATCACCGCGGCAAGACTATGGCGCGGGCGGTCGTAGCCTGGCGGGCATGGCGCTCCCGAGCAGCATCGTCGTACGCGAGGTGGGCGCTCGCGACGGCCTGCAGGCGGAGGCGCCGATCACCGTCGAGCAGCGGCTGGAGTTGATCGATGCGCTGCTGGTGGCCGGCGTCACCCACATCGAGGTGGCCGCGTTCGTGAGCCCCAAGGCCGTGCCGGCGATGGCCGACGCCGAAATAGTGGTAGCCGGTCTCGGCTGCCCCGAAGGAGTTGTGCGCGCCGCGTTGGTGCCCAACCGGCGCGGCGCGGAGATGGCCCTGGCTGCGGGCGTCGACGAACTCACTGTCACCATCTCCGCCTCCGCCGTCTACAACGAACGCAACGTGCGAATGACGATCGACGACTCGATCGACTCGATCGCGGCCACCTGCGCGCTCGCTGCCGACGTGGCTGTGCCGGTGGACGCAGTCGTGTCGTGCGCGTTCGGATCGCCGTACGAAGGCGACATCGTCCCCGAGTTCGTCAGCCTGCTCGCGGCCCGCCTGCGCGAGGTCGGCTGCGCGGCGATCACCCTCGCCGACACCACAGGGATGTGCACTCCGCGTCGGCTCGACGCAGTGCTCGCGGTGACGGGCACCGACATCGGCCTGCACCTGCACGAGACGCGGGGCACCGGGCTGGTCAATGCCTACGCCGGCCTGCTCGCCGGCGTCACACGCTTCGACACCTCGGTGGGTGGCCTCGGCGGGTCGCCGTTCGCCGCCGGTGCGGCGGGCAATCTCGCCACCGAGGAGTTGGTCGCGCTGTGCGACGACCTGGGCATCGCCACCGGCATCGGCATCGACGCGCTGATCGAGGCCGCGCTGCTGGCCGAGCAGCTGCTCGGCCACGCCGTGCCCAGCCGCGTCGCCCACGCCGGCCCACGCTCACGTCGCGCCTGACCGCTGCCGCGGGCGCCATGTCGGATGAACCTCGGGCGAACCGTCGAGCCCCGTTCCAGCGGCAACTTGTCTGGATCGTTCCCGGGGGGCGGGACTGCGGCTGCCCAGAAGCGGCGGCGGGAGGATTCCTTCCCAGAAGCCGGGGGGCCCGGAAGCGGGGCGGGTCACACGGCGAGTTCGGGGCGGGCCTGGTACTGGGCGAGGCACTCCGGGTTGGCCAGCGCCTCGGTGTTGCGCACCTCGCGCCCGTTCACCATGTCGGCGACGGCGAGTTCGCTGATCTTGTTGCTGCGCGTGCGCGGGATGTCGCTCACCTGCACGATGCGTGCCGGCACATGACGTGGCGAAGCGTTGGCCCGCAGCCGGGCACGGATCTCGGCCTGCAGCGCATCGGTCAGCCGCACACCCTCGGCCAGCCTCACGAACAACACGATGCGTGTGTCGCCGTCCCACTCCTGGCCGACAGCAACTGCCTCCACCACGCCCGCCACCTGTTCGACCTGGGCGTAGATCTCGGCCGTGCCGATGCGCACTCCGCCGGCGTTGAGCGTGGCATCGCTGCGCCCGTGGATCACCATTCCCCCGTGCTCGGTCCACGAGGCGAAGTCGCCGTGGGCCCACACCCCGGGGAAGCGTTGGTAGTAGGCGGCCGCGTACTTGCTGCCGTCGGCGTCGCCCCAGAAGCCGAGAGGAGTGCTGGGGAACGGGCGGGTGCACACCAGTTCACCCTTGCCGTCGGCGGCGGTGAGCGCAACGCCGTCGGGGGAGTACACCTCCACCGCCATGCCCAGCGCAGGGCCTTGGATCTCGCCGGCGTACACGGCGCGCGTGGGATCGCCGCCCACGAAGCAACCGCACAGGTCGGTGCCGCCGCTGATCGAGGCGAGGTGCACGTCGGGCTTCATGTCGCGATAGACCCACGCGAAGCCGTCGGCGCTCAGCGGCGATCCGGTGCTGCACACGGTGCGCAGCGCCGACAGGTCGTGGCTGGTCACCGGTCGCACGCCGGCCCTGGCCACCGAGTCGATGTACTTGGCCGACACCCCGAGCAGGCTGAGCCGCTCGCTGGCGGCAATGTCGAACAGCCTCGATGCGTGCGGATGCACCGGGTTGCCGTCGTAGAGCACGATCGTCGCCCCACTGGCGAGCATGCTCACCAGCCAGTTCCACATCATCCAGCCGCACGTGGTGAAGTACAACACGCGGTCGCCGGCGCGCACGTCGCAGTGCAGTTGCTGTTCCTTGAGATGCATCAACAGCACACCGAGCGCACGGTGGATGATGCACTTCGGCTTACCCGTCGTGCCACTCGAGTAGAGGATGTACACCGGATGATCGCCGGGCAGGCGCAGGCAGGCGAGCGGTACCCCCGCATGCGGGGCGAGGAAGTCGGTCCAGCGCACGCCGGAGGGGATCGTGCTCACGTCGGGCTCGTCGTTGAGCACGCCCACCACAACCGTGCGCTTCACGCTGGGCAGGGCGGCCGCGATCTCGGCGACGCGCGGTAGGCAGTCGAACTCGCTGCCCCCGTAGCGATAGCCGTCGGCGGCGACGAGCACCGTCGGCGAGGTCTGGCCGAAGCGATCGACCACACCCGCCACGCCGAAGTCGCTGGAGGTGGAGGTGAACGTCGCCCCGATGGCGTTGGCCGCGAGGAAGGTGATCACCGTCTCGGCCACGTGCGGCATGTACGCCGCGACCCGGTCGCCCACCTGCACACCCGCACCCACCAACGCCGCGGCCAGCGCCGCCACGTCGGCGCGCAACTGCTCCCAGGTGAACGCGCGGCGCGTGCCGTTCTCGTCGATGGCGACAATCGCCTCCGCGCCGCGCCCGGCGCGCAGCGCAAGCGCGTTCTCCGCATACGAGACACCCGACTGGGGGAAGAAGCGGCCGCCGCGCACGCTGCCGTCACCGGGGTCGAAGGCGACATCGCCAGCATCGCCGATCACGCCGCAGTCGTCCCAGACGCGCTGCCAGAACTCGCCCGGGTGATCGACCGACCAGCGGTGCAGCGCGCCCGCGTCGGCCGCGCCCACAGCCCGCCGCAACGAGCCGATCCGCGTCGAGTCGATGCGCGCCAGCGACGGGGTCCACAGCGGTTCGCTCACGCCCGCGATCCTACGTTCGCGCTGCCCCCGGATCTCTCGGCTTCTGGGCAGGCCTGGTGCCGCCTCCCGGGAGCAGGCCAGACCAGTTGCCGAGATGCAGGGCTTGACCGGCGCTATATCATGAAATCATGATTGATCATATGATGGCTCCCAGCATCGGACCGGAGGCGACGATCGTGCGCGTCACAGCCAACGGCTCGATCTCGCTGCCGGCAGCCATCCGCAAGCGCTGGGGTGTCGGCCGGGTGGCCGTGATCGACCGCGGCGATCTCGCCGTCGTACGCGCCGTTCCCGACGACCCGGTCGCGTACTTCCGCGGCCGGTTCAAAGGAGCAGGCCCGAACACCGACCAGTTGCGGGCGATGGAGCGTGAGGCCGACGCTCGCGCCGAGACGGCCAAGGGTGGGCGCAGGGCACGGTGACCGTACTGCTCGACTCTTACGCCTTGCTCGCCTACCTGCGCGACGAGCCGGCGGCGGCAGTTGTCCAGGATCTGCTGTGGAAGGGCGAGTTGGTGATGTCCGCCGTTCAGTTGGCGGAGGTGATCGATCGGATGGAGCGGGTCTACACGGTCGCGGCAGACGAGGTAGAGGTCGCGATCTCCGCGCTCGGTATCGGCGTGCTGGGTGTCGACTATCCGGTCGCGGCCGAGGCCGGCCGGCTGAGGGCGCGGCATTACCGGCCGACGGGGCGCACGTTGTCGCTCGCCGATGCCTTCTGCGCGGCCGCGGCCATGGCGGGCGCACACGCACTCGCCACCGCCGACCCGGTGTTACTGGCCGTTGCCGAGGCAGAGGGCTGCACGGTGTTGAGGCTGCCCGCGGCCGGGTGAGCGGCGCGGGTGAGCGGCGCGGACTCGGCACCTACGCGAGCGCGACGAACACGGCGTGGCGCACCAGGCCGTCGTTGGTGAACTCGGCAATGTCGACCACCGCCGACAGCGACGGCCGCACCCACGCCGCGACTCCCGTCTGGCGCGCCGACGGCACGCGCGCCAGCGGGCAGTGCTCACTCACCAACGGCCGCAGTGCAGCCGACAACGACTGCAACTGCGCATCAGTGAAGCCGCTGCCGACGCCGCCGGCGAACAGCAAGCCGTCGCCGCTGTCGGCTGGCCTCCCCAACAACAGCGCGCCGAACGTCGTCACCCGCGCTCCCTCACCGCGGGTGAACCCCACGATCGGCAACGTCACCCGTCGACGATTCTTCACCTTGCGCCACGCGGCCGACCGCGCGCCCGGTTGGTACGTCGACCCCAGCCGCTTGGCCATGATCCCTTCCAGGCCTTGCTCTGCCGAAGCTGCCAGCAGTGCCGCGCCGTCGCCGACGCGGTGGGCGGGCACGGCCCAGTTGCCGCCCGCCTCGACCAGCTGCGTGAGCAGGGCGCGGCGTTGCTCGTAGGGCAGCGCGACCGTGTCGGCGCCGTCGATCTGCAGCACGTCGAAGGCTTGGAACACCACCTGTGCCGCGTGGCGCTGCATCAGCTCGAACCGCGGCCGCCCGTCGTCGTCGAGCACCACCAACTCACCGTCGACGATCGCGCCGCGCGCGTTCACCGCGGCGGCGAAGCCGGACAGCTCGGGATAGCGCTCGCTCACGTCGGCGCCGCTCGAACTCTGCCAGCGGGTGCGCCCGTCGTCGACGAAGGCCAGCGTGCGGTAGCCGTCCCACTTGATCTCGTAGGCCCACTGCCCGTCGTCGGCGGCCGTCGGCAGCGCGGCGAGCGTGGCCTTCATCGGCGCCACCGGGAAGCGCAGCACCATCGTCGCTCAGCGGCTCGCGGCAGCCACGAACGCGTGCGCGTCGGCCAGATGCAGTTCGACCAGATCCCAGTCGATCATGGCCGAACGCTAACGCCACCGGTCCACCCCCGCGCCCGCGCGCTCGGCCACTGGCATAACCTCGGCCCATGCACGACGACGCGACGCTGGTCGAACGGCGCATCCGCCGTGAGCTCGGCGACCGGCTGATGCCGGCGATGTACCGAGAGCTGCACCCGCTAGCGGTCGAGGCGTGGGACACTCCCGGCGAACCGGTGACCTACCGCGAGGCAACGGCCGCGCTGGCGGCAGAGGCGCGCCCGTTCGCCGTGCCGCAGAAGTGGGGCCGACCGTGGGGCACCACCTGGTTCCGCCTCACCGGCGACGTGCCCGGCGAGTGGAGCGGCTCGCCGGTGGAGGCGGTGCTCGACCTCGGCTTCCACCCCGACGCGGCCGGGTTCCAGGCCGAGGGATTGGTGTGGGCCCCCGGCTCCACCGGCGACGGCCTGCCGGTGCAGGGCATCCACCCGCGACGCACCGCCGTGCCGCTCACCCCGACGCCCGGCCCGGTCGAGTTGGTCGTCGAGGCTGCCTCCAACCCGGCGTTCCCGATGGTGGGCGCGCGTGCGGGGCATCTCGGCTCGCTGGCCACCGCCGGCGACACGCCGCAATACACCTTCCGTCAGGCCGCGCTCGGCCTGCGCGACGACGACGTGTTCCACCTGCTGCTCGACGCGGAGGTGCTGCTCGGGCTGCTCACCGCCCTGCCCGCAGGCAGTCGGCACCGCGAGAAGTTGTTGCGCGCACTCGAACGGGCCTTCGACGCGATCGACATGAGCGACGCGCGTGGCGTGCAGGCCACTGCGGCGACGGCCCGCCATCTACTCGCCCCTGCATTGGCCAGCCGCAACGCGCCCGACACGCACGAGGTGATCGCCGTCGGGCACGCGCACATCGACACCGCCTGGCTGTGGCCGTTGCGCGAGACGCAACGCAAGTGTGCGCGCACATTCGCCTCGGCGACGGCGATGATCGACCTCTATCCCGACTTCCACTTCGTGTGTTCGCAGGCCGCGCAGTACGCGTGGATCGAACAACAGCACCCGGCGCTGTTCGAACGCATCCGCGGGCGGGTCGCCGGCGGGCATTGGCACCCGGTGGGTGGCATGTGGGTGGAAGCCGACATGAACCTGCCCGGTGGCGAGAGCCTCGCCCGCCAACTGGTGCACGGGCAACGCTACTTCGAGAGCCGTTTCGGGGTGCGCTGTCGTGAGGTGTGGATCCCCGACGTGTTCGGCTACCCCGCTTCGCTGCCACAGATCTTCCGCGCCGGCGGCTGCGCGCGGTTCGTCACCCAGAAGCTGAGCTGGAACAAGACCAACGTCTTCCCGCACAACACGTTTTGGTGGAAGGGGCTCGACGGCTCGCGGGTACTCGCCCACTTCCCGCCGGTTGACACCTACAACGCGACCGTGATCGGTGAGGAGTTGGTGCACAACGAACGCAACTTCAAAGAGCACGCCTGGAGCGACGTGTCACTGCTGCCCTTCGGATTCGGCAACGGCGGCGGCGGCCCCACCCGCGAGATGATCGAGCGCGCCCACCGCTTGGCCGACCTGCAGGGAGCGCCCCGCGTGCGCCAGGGCACCACCGACGAGTTCTTCGCACGGGTCGAGGCCGAGGCGGCTGCCGCGGCCGAGCGCGTGCCGGTGTGGGACGGCGAACTGTACTTCGAGACGCACCGCGGCACGCTCACCAGTCAGGCGCGCACCAAGGTGGGCAACCGTCGCTGCGAGCGATTGCTGTATGAGGCCGAGTTGTGGTGGAGCACCGCCGAGCACGGGGCGATGCCCACGGAGGTGGCCGACGAACTCGACGCATTGTGGAAGGTGGTGCTGTTGCACCAGTTCCACGACATCATCCCCGGCTCGTCGATCACCTGGGTGCACGACGACACCGAGGCCGCGCACGCGCAAGTGGCTGCCCGCCTGGAGGAACTGATCGCGGTGGCGATGCAGCGGCTCGCGGCCGGCACCGCAGTGGCCAACGCCGCGGGACGGGCGCGGCGCGAGGTGCTGGTGGCACAAGCTGCGGGGCCGCTCCCGGCGGGCGCGCAGGCGCTGGCCGACGGGCGGGTGGCGCAGATGGTCGCCGTGCCGGCCTTCGGTGTGGCGTCGCTGGCCTCTATTGATGCAGACACAGACACCACACAGGCGACACATGCGGTGCATGTCACCGAGCACAGTTTCGCCAACGGCCTGATCGCGATGAGCTGGGGACTCGACGGCACGATCACCTCGATCATCGACGTGCGCGCCGGTCGCGAGGTGTTGTTGCCGGGGGCCGGCGTGCACCTCGATATCGCGCCCGACCGTCCGGTGGAGTACGACGCGTGGGATCTCGAACATTGGACCAGCCGCTCGGCCGAGCCACTCGCCGCGGCCGACGAGGTGGTGGTGGTCGATTCCGGCCCGCTGCTGGCCACGCTGCGCATCATCCACCGCTTGCCCCGCAGCACGATCGTGCAGCACGTCACCATGCGCGCGGGCAGCGCTCGCCTCGACATCGCCTTCGACATCGACTGGCACGACGACGAACAACTGCTCACCTTGGCCGTGCCTGTCGATGTGCGCGCCCGTGAGGCCGCGTGCGACATCCAGTTCGGGCACGTGATGCGCCCCACCCACGCCAGCACCTCGTGGGATGCGGCCAAGTTCGAGGTGTGTGCGCACCGCTTCGCCGACCTCAGCGAGCCGTCGTTCGGTGTCGCCGTGCTCAACGACGGTCGCTACGGCCACGCCCTGCTCGGCGACGGGATGCGCGTGTCGCTGCTGCGCGCGGCGCGCTTTCCCTCACCGGTGCAAGACATCGGCCGACACACCTTCACCGTGTCGATCCTGCCCCACGGGCCCGGCCTGCACGAGGTGCTGCACGAGGCGGAGGCGCTGAACGTGCCGTTGCGGGTAGTGCGCGGCGGCGTCGACAACAACCACCCGCCGATGGTGAGTATCGACCATCCGGGTGTGCAGGTGACGGCGGTGAAGCGTGCCGACGACGGCAGCGGCGACCTGGTGGTGCGCCTCTACGAAGCGCTCGGCGACCACACGCATCTCACCGTGCGCACACCGTGGCGCATCGCCGAGGCCGACGCATGCAATCTGCTGGAGGAGTCGCAGCATTCGTTCGAGGTGAGCGACGGCATCGTCGCCCTCGCTCTGCGCCCGTTCGAGATCGTCACCCTGCGGATGCGCTGACCGAGCGATCGAGGTGGCGCAGGGCCATCGCGCTGTACAGGGCTACCCCGTGGGCCATCGCCGACTCGTCGAACATCACCCGGTTGGAGTGATTGGGTGCGGCCGTGGCCGGGTCGCGGTCGGGCGGCGTGGCACCGAGGAACAGCATCGCCCCGGGTACCCGGTTGAGCACGTAGCTGAAGTCTTCCGCACCCATGATCGGGTTGGGCAAGCGCACGGTGGCGTCGGCTCCCAACACCTCGGCGGCGACGTCGAGCGCGAACTCGGCCGAGCCAGGGTCGTTGACGGTGACCGGGTAGCCGTCGAAGAAGTCGACCTTCACCTGCGCGTCGTGAGCCGCACCGACACCCTCGGCGACGCGGCGGATGCCGTCGCGCACCTTGGCGCGTGTGCGCTCGCTCACCGTGCGGATCGTGCCTTCCAGCACGGCTGTCTCGGGGATGATGTTGTTGGTGGTGCCGGCGGTGATGCGCGCGACGGTGACCACCGCCGGGTCGAAGACGTCGATCGATCGCGTCACCATCGACTGCAGCGCCTGCACGATCTCGCACGCCACCGGGATCGGGTCGAGCGCCATGTGCGGCTGGCTGGCATGGCCGCCGCGGCCGGTGACGGTGATCAGCAGCATGTCGGCGGAGGCCATCATCGGCCCGGGGCGGCAGGCGATCCAGCCGGTGGGCAGGTTGGTGGTGACGTGCAGTGCGTAAGCGCCGGTCACCGGCGAATCGCTGCCGTCGGCCGCCGGGGGCAGGTCGAGCAGGCCTTCTGCGAGCATCAACGCCGATCCGCCGAAGCCCTCCTCGCCCGGCTGGAACATGAACAGCACGCGCCCGGCGATCTCGTCGCGCCGCGCGCTGAGCAGCTTGGCCGCGCCCACCAGCATCGCCGTGTGCGTGTCGTGACCGCAGGCGTGCATCTGCCCCTCGACCGCGCTCTCGAACTCGAGGCCGGTGTCCTCGTGCAACGGCAACGCGTCCATGTCGGCGCGCAGCAGCACGGTGGGGCCCGGGCGCCCGCCGTCGAGCACGGCTGCGATGCCGCTGGTGGTGGTGTGGCGGGTGATCGTCAGCGGCAGGCCGTCGAGCGCGCCGAGCACGTGTTCGCGGGTCACCGGCAGGTCGTTGCCCAACTCCGGCCAGCGGTGCAGCGTGCGCCGCAGCGCCACCGTCTCGTCGAGCAACTCCCGGGCCTGTTCGCGCAGTGCTTCCATGGCCGCATGCTAGGCAGCGCGGCGATCGGGGCTGCGACCGAGGTGGTCGACAGCGTCGTCGCCACGGCCGCCGTCGTTCGCACCGAATTTGCCGGGATGACCTGCTCGCCGTACCCAGTGATGGTGAGCCGCCCGACTCGCGCGGCGTCCATCACACAAGGACACACAAGGAGCACGACGATGACCATCTATGGTGCCAACCCCGAGCAGCTCTCCGCCCTCGGGCGCACGATGAAGCAGCAGATCGCCACCATCGACGGAGTGATCAGCACGGTGGGGTCGATGCTGGCCGGCACCACCTGGATGGGCCCAGCCCGCGATCGCTTCGAGCACGACTGGAACACCACCTTTCGCACCGCGCTCGCGCGCCTCAACCAGGCCTTCGACGCCGCCGGCGGCGATTGCATCGCGCGCAGCAGCGACCTGATGCGTGTGATGGGCGCCCGCTAGTACGGCTGGCAGTGGCGGCGATGGCTGTCGACTGTCGGTGGCGCCGGCGGCGTGATCAGTCGACCAGTGCGTCGCGGTAGGTGCGGGCGCGCATGGTCAGCACCACTCGCCCGGTCTCGTCGGTGAGGGTGATCCCCGACAGCAGGTCGCCCACCGAGACGGTGGCCTGCAGCGGGTGGGAGATCCCCACCCGACCGCGCGCGCACTCGCCGATCGGGCCACCCGGCTCGCGGTTCTCGTACACCAGCACCGTCAGTGACACGGTGATGTCGTCTTGGGCGAGCAGGGCCGGGCGGCGGGCTGCGTTCACGGTGAGCGTGCCCGGCTCGGCGATGCTGCACGCATTGGCCTGGCCGTCGAGGCCGAACATCTGCCAGCCGGCGAGGCGGGCGTCGGCGCGGTCGGGCTCGGTCCACGACCAACCCAGCGACGACCTGTAAGGAATGAACGAGGTCGGTGTGTTCAGCACGACGGGGAGCACGATCGCTGTGTAGGTGACCCCTGCGGCATTGGGGGCGTCGATCTCGACCGTCATGTCGAAGTAGGCCAGCAGCGGCGGCACGTCGATGTCGATGTCGGTGCCCTGCTCGCGCCCGAAGCGATAGATCGTGCCGACCACGGCACGGGTGCGGTCGTAGGCCACCACCGACAGCCCGTAGCGCTCGCCCAGGCACAGCGGCTCGACGACGAAGGTGTGCACCGTGGCGAACTCGTCGCTGCTCGCGCCGCCCGCCTCGGCCAGGCCGCACTCGGGGGGATTGCGCAGGTCGGCCGAGAAGGTGACCTCGCGGTCGGCGGTGACCGTCACCGTGCCGCGTACCCCTTCGTCGGGCCGGCCGATCAGCTCCCAGTCGACGTCCACGTCGAGGCGCGGTGCCTCACCAACCGGTGGCGGTGGTGTGTCGTCGAATTCGCCCGCCTCGCCGATCGACCACTCCGTGCGCAGATTGTCGAGCTGGTTGATGTAGCGCACCTCCAACTCGGCGTAGCCGGCCGGGCGCATCGGTATCTCGCCGTCGCACCCGCTACCGAAACCGGTGCCGCACAGACGCCGTTCGGCGGGCACCAGCGGCAGCGGGATGCGGTACAGCTCGGGCAGCTTCAGCAGGCACGGGTCGGCGCGGCACTCGAGGTCGGTACGAATCCAACCGCCGCCGCGGTACCACATGCCTTCGTCGAAGGTGTCGTGCACGTGCGTATCCACCATGATGCCGCGGTCGAACAGGGTGAGGTACTGGTCGGCGACGCACACCTCCAGCGGCTCGTCGAACAGGTGTTCCGGCCGCTCGCGGGTGAACGGGCCGACCTCCACCGCCTGGAAGCCGCAGTTCTCGACACCGACGGTGACTTGGTCGATCTCGCCGAACAACTCGGTGAAGCCGTGCAGCAGGATCTGCGGCTGGTAGGCCTCGGGGGTCGACACCGCCACTTCCTCGGCGATCTCGACCAGCCGCCGATCGAACTCGGTGCCCCCCTCCAGCCAGTACAGGCAGACGATGTAGTCACGCCCCTCCTGCAGCCACAGGCGATGAACCAGCGAGCGGGTGTGGTCGCGCAGGTAGGGGTACAGCGGATCGGCCAGTCGGTCTTCCGGAATCGCGTTGTTCGACACCTCCTGGCTGCTGATCGCCCCCTCGCGCGTGAGCGTGCTGCGCTCGTCGCCGCCGGTGTCGCAGCTGCCCGCCTCGCCACCCTCGAAGGCGACGGCGACGAACTCGTGGTCGGGCCGCGCGCTCACCCCCACCAGCAACTCGTCGATGCCGCTGCCGAGCAGGAACGTCGGGCGCCGTTGCTCGCCGGGCAGGAACCCACTGTCGAGGTACACGTCGAAGTCGATCGCATACGGTCGGTTGGTGGTGGTCACCGTCGGGTCGTACTTGTCGGCGTAGTCGACGAAGGCGATGTAGTCGCCGCGTGGGGCGAGGTCTTCGATCAAGAAGCAATGCTTGATCCACATGCGCGAGTCGGCCTCGGTGGCGGCGTCGTCGGCCAGCCACGCGTTCCAATCACCCGCGGCCGCGTCGGGGGTGGTGTAGGTGAAGGTGCCTTCCTCCTCGTAGCCGTCACCGGTCCAGCGCCCGGCGCGGTAGCGGATGGTGATCGTCACCGGGCGGCTGGTGCTGGTGCCGAAATAGGCCGCTCCGGGGGGCACGTCGATCGCCGGGCAGGTGGGCGACCACACATAGGACGAATCCTCCGCCGGGCGCCAGTCGGTCATGCCGCGCAGCGGCGGGGGCATGCGCAACGCGGCGAGCACATAGCCGCCGACCCCGCTCGGGCAGCCGTCGCCACCGTCGGCGCAAGCATCGCTGGCCGTGTCGCTCGCCGATCCGCCGCCGCCGGCCGGGCCGTCGGGCGCGGGCGCGTCGGGCGGTTCGGCCGTGGCGGGTGGCTCGACAGGTTCGTCGCCGCTCGCCGCGGGCACGGTTTCGGCGGTGCCCACGCCCAGACCACCGCCGCTCGCCGGTTGGCCGATTTCGCTGGCCACTTCGCGCGAGGCCGCTTCCTGCTCGGCTCGCGAGCGGATCGCGGCCAGGGGATCGTCGTCGGGCCCGATCACCAGCGGCACGGCCAGTGGCTCGACCTGCGCCGCGGTGGGCGCCACGGCTGGCGGTGAATCGTCGCCACCGATGGCCCGCCCGACGGCGAACGCGCCCGCCCCGGCGAGCACGAACCCGCCGAAGCCGGCGAGCAGGGAGCGGGCGGTGCTGTTCATATGATCTCGCTGCAGTCGTTGACGGTGATCGTGCCCTGGCGCGAATGCTGGCGGCCGAGGGTGTCGGTGACCTTGACGGTGTAGGTCAGCGTCGCGGGTGGTTCATCGGCGGCGTCGTTGGCCGTGAACGGCCCGATCGTCGCCCGGTAGGTGCCGCCCACTTTGCTCATCGCCTTCGAGCCGTTGCCCGCCGAACTGGTCCACGACAAGACGACGCTCTGCACGCCCGCGGGGGCGCTGATCGAGGCCGTCACCGTGGCAACGCCGTCTCCGGTGCAGTACTCGTCGATGAAGCCTGGGTACTGCTCCCAGATCGGGTCGGGGCTGTCGAGCACGCTCACCACCGTCGGCGGGGCAAGGGTGGTGGTGGTGGCGATCGTGGTGGTGGGGGCGCCTGGCGTCAACGTCGTGTCGGGCACGGTCGTGTCGAGCATGGTCGTGTCGACGACGGCGGTGGTGGGCGCGGGTGTTGTGGGGGTCACCGCCAGCGTGCCCGCGTCGGCACAGTCGACCTGCGGCAACCAGTCGAGGTCGTCATCGGCCACCACTGCCTCGGCGGCGATGAACACCTGCTCGCCAGCGCCGCGCACGTTGCGCACCGCCAGCCACTGCTCGTTGCGGCCGACCACGAGGATGCGATCGCCGCGGTGCAGCGTGCCCACCGCGCCCTCACCGGGGCAGGCGTACACCGTCACCGCGTCGCGGCCGAGCGTCGCCGGGGCGGCATCATCGGCAGTGAGCACGCCGAGCAGCCCGCCGATCACCACCCCGCCGCTGGTGGCGGCGGCGACGATCTTGACCAGGATGCTCATGCTCGGTGGGCAGCTCCGTGTCGTTACGGCGGGGA
>CAUJEE010000230.1 GCA_963169215.1 Actinomycetota bacterium | reverse complement strand
CAGCACCGACGGCACCGTCGCCGCCCTCGAGCGCGAGGGGGCCGTCGTGCACCGCATCAGCGTCTCGCCGTGGCGCTTCGACGATGCCCGCAACGCGGCCCTGGCGCTGGTGCCGGCCGACATCGACGTGTGTGTCGCCATCGATCTCGACGAGGTGCTGTCGCCCGGGTGGCGAGCCGTGCTCGACGCCGGATGGGGCGACGCCACCCGCGCCCGCTACGACTACACATGGAGCCACCATCCCGATGGCTCCCCCGCGGTCACCTACCGCTACGACCGCATCCACGCCCGGCGCGGCTACCGCTGGCGTCATCCTTGCCACGAGACGCTGTACCCGGATCGAATCGACGAGCAGTACGTCGAGTTGGCCATCGAGCTGCACCACTGGCCCGACCCCACCAAGCCACGCAGCCAATACCTGCCGCTGCTCGCCGTGGCCACCGAGGAACAGCCCCACGACAGCCGCATGGCCCACTACTACGGGCGCGAGTTGATGTTCCGCGGCCACGACGAGCAGGCCCTCGCCGAACTGCAACGCCACCTCGCTCTGCCCGCCAGCACGTGGGCGCCCGAGCGGGCCGCGTCGCAGCGCTTCATCGGCCGCTGCCTCACCCGCCTCGGCCGCAGGGCAGAGGCCCTGGAAGCCTTCCGCGCCGCAACGGTCACCTCCCCCGACACCCGCGAGCCGTGGGTCGAGCTGGCCCAGGCCTGTCACGACGCACAGCTGTGGCAGGAGTGCTACGACGCGGCGGTGGCCGGGCTGGCGATCGACGAACGGCCGGCGATCTACATCAACGACCCGTTGGCGTGGAGCGAACGACTCGACGACCTGGCCTCGGTGGCCGCATGGCGCACAGGCCGCCACGAGCAGGCCCTCGCGCACGGCCTGCGGGCCGCGGCGTTGGCGCCCGACGACGAGCGCATCGCCGCCAATGTCGAACTCTTCCGTCGAACGCTTGCGGATGCGTCAGCGGCCGACCCTCCGCCGCGCTGACCGGGCAACCAGCCGCGTCGACAGGTCGCCTCGCAAGATGCGTTAACTATGGTGTAGTAAGGTTGCCTGTCACCGGCTGTCGCCGGAAAGCCCAGGGGGACTCGAACCATGCGCCATCGCCGCTACCTGATCGCCGGGGCCACCGGCCTCACCCTGCTCGCCCCGGTCGCGGCGTCTCCCGCCGCCGCGACCCCGCAGGTTGTCGCCCCCCAAGGCGCCCGCGACGACACCGAGTGCGTGGTCGACGCGATCGTCGGCGAGGACGGTCCCGTTGGGCCGCCAGGCCCGGCAGGCGAACAGGGGGTCACCGGCCCGCAAGGGCAGGCGGGCGACATGGGTTCAACCGGACCCACCGGCCCGACCGGACCCACCGGACCAACAGGGATTTCCTACTACGGAGCGAGCCGCGCTCCGCACGCCGTCCTCCCTCCGCCGTGCGACGACGTGCCCGGCGCGTGCATCACCCTGGTGCCCGGCCCGCAGGGTGAGACGGGACCGACCGGCCCAATAGGACCGGCAGGGACCAACGGAGAGGCGGGCGACCAGGGCCCGATCGGCGCCACCGGCCCCACCGGCCCCACCGGGCCCATTGGTCCCACCGGACCGATGGGTCCTGCGGGCGCCTCGCGCCCGGCACACCGAGTGCAGGCGCAGACGGTTCCCTGCGACGAGCTGCCCGCCGAGTGCCACATCACCGTCACCGGACCCGCAGGCGCCACCGGACCGACCGGACCCACCGGACCGCAGGGCGAGCAAGGACCGCAGGGTCCGCAGGGCTACACCGGACCGATGGGGCCGACCGGACCCACCGGGCAGCTGGATGGGCCGTCTCGGGCAGACCACCGCACGGCGGACATCGCCACCGAGACCGAGATCGTGACCGTCACCGCCGAGTGCATCGACTTGGCCAGCGGAGCCGCGATCCCCGCTGCCGGAGGCGATCACGACGACACGCTCCGCGCGGCAGGCATCATCACCGCCGGCGGTGTCGCCGCGCTGGCTGCGGCCTCGCTCGCCCGCCGTCGCCGCACCGTCAACTGACACCAAGCAAGGCATCTCGCGCCGCCAGCCGGCGAAGGGGGAAGGACTCGAACCATGCGCCACCGTCGCTTGCTGCTCGCCGGAACATCCGGCCTCGCTCTGCTCGCATCCACCGCGCCGCGGGCACAGGCTGCCGACCCGGTGCCCTCGCCCGACACCACCGAATGCGTGGTCGACGCCCCTGTGGGGCCGACCGGCGAGCAGGGTGAGCGGGGCAGCAACGGGGCCACCGGGGAGCAAGGCCCACGGGGTGAGACGGGAGCAACCGGCCCCACCGGACCGACAGGACCGACAGGCCCCACCGGACCCACCGGTGTCGTGAGCGGGCCGGCGCGGCTGGCGCATCGAGTCAGCCTGCCCGACTGCGAGGAGATCGCCGGCGCCTGCCTGGTGATCGAGCCGGGGCCGCAAGGCCCCACCGGACCGATGGGACCCGCCGGTGAGCAGGGTGACATCGGTGCGCCTGGTGACCTGGGCGAGGACGGTCCAGCGGGCGACACCGGACCAACCGGACCAACCGGACCAACCGGCCCTGCAGGGGCAATCGGCGCCACCGGGGCCACCGGGGCCACCGGACCAACCGGAGCAACCGGACCGACGGGCGGACCCGCGCGCTCCGTGCACGCGGTGGGCTACACCCCCGACCCGGTGTGCTCGGATCTGCCCGATCAGTGTTGGGTGGCCGTCACCGGCCCGGCCGGCGAGACCGGCCCACTGGGCGAGATCGGCCCGAAAGGTCCCCGTGGCCCGCAAGGGGAGCTCGGCGAACCGGGACCGACAGGACCAACAGGACCAACAGGACCAACAGGACCGACCGGGGCCACCGGGGCCACAGGGCCGACCGGAGCAACCGGGCCGACCGGAGCAACCGGACCGACCGGAGCAACCGGACCGACCGGCGGACCGGTACGCGTCGCGCACAGCGTGGCCAACGGTCTGGAACCGGCGACAGCCCAGGTTGTGGTCGCCGTTCCCGCCGACTGTGTGCAATGGGCAATCTCCGGGGTGCCCGCGACCGGTTCCGACCCCGATCACACCCTGCGCGCCGCGGCTGCTGTCACTGCCGCCGGCGCTCTGCTCGCCGCCGTCGCCCGCCATCGCCGTCGCCCGGCGACCGAGTAGCCAGCCGGCAATCCAGCAATCCAGCCACCTGTCGGCGACCGGCGACCGGCGACCACAGCGTCGTCGCTGCCCTCAGCGCGGGGCTCTCACCACCCGCACCTCGATCCGCTCCACGTGCGCCCCGGCCACCTCCGCCAGGCGCTCGCGCAACGTCGCCTCCAAGAAGCGCAGCTGCGTCGCCCAGGCCGGGTCGTCGGCGCTCACCACCAGGGTGGTTCCGTCCAGTTTCACCGGCTGCACATGAGCCGCGACGGCGGCCCCGACGGCCTCGTCCCACTTGCCGAACACACCACCCAGCACACTTGCCGACGCCCCGCGGCCGCCCGGGTCGTTCACCGGGCGCAGCCCGCGCACCACTCCGTGCAGGCTGTCGCCGAGGCGCAGCGGCTCGTCTTGGGTGCGGTTCATGCGCACACTCTGACAGGTCGCAGTCGTCAAAGGACTGCACGGGGCAGTCGCCGGACGGTGATCGCCTGCCGGGTGCCGCCCTGTTCGTAGTGTGGACGGGGCATGATCGTCTCCCGGCTCGAACTTGTCGACTTCCGCAACTACACGGCTGCCTGCTTCGACTTCCACCCCGGTATCACCGCCGTCGTCGGGCTCAACGGCCAGGGCAAGACCAACCTGGTCGAGGCCCTCGGCTACCTGGCCACCCTTGACAGCTTCCGCGCCGCGCCTGCGGAGGCCCTGATCCGCAGTGGGGCCGACACGGCCGTCGTGCGTGCCGTCGTGGTGCACCCCGACGGCCGCCAGTTGGAGGTCGAGCTCGAGCTCGCCCGCCAGGGGCGCAATCGGGTGCAGGTGAACAAGCAGCGCCTGGCACGCACGCGCGACCTGCTCGGCGTGCTGCGGGTCAGCGTGTTCTCCCCCGATGATCTGGCGTTGGTGAAGGGCGCCCCCGGCGAACGCCGACGATTCCTCGACGACACCCTCGTCTCGCTGGCGATCAAGTACGACGCGATGCGACTTGAACTCGAGCGCACCCTCAAGCAGCGCAACACCCTTCTGCGCCAGGCTGGTGGCCGCCTCGACGCAGATCCCGGGTTGACGCTCGACGTGTGGGACGCGAAGTTCGCCGATCTCGGTGACCGTTTCGGCCATGCCCGCTCCACCCTCGTCGCGCGACTGGCCCCGATGGTGGCGACCGCCTACGACCAGTTGGCCGATCGTCCCAGCGCTGTCGAATTGCGCTACGCCCCCGAGTGGCGCCTGTCGGGCTTGGCTGCGGCCCTCGCCGCCGCTCGCGCCGATGACGTCCGCCGCGGGGTGAGCACCGTCGGCCCGCACCGCGACGACGTGGAAGTAACACTGGCCGGGATGCCCGCTCGCACCCATTCCTCGCAGGGCGAGCAGCGCACCCTCGCCCTGGCGCTGCGACTCGCCGCGCACCGGATGGTGGCCGACAAGGTCGGCAGCCCCCCTGTGCTCGTGCTCGACGATGTGCTCAGCGAACTCGACCCGCAACGCGCGACAGCGCTGCTCGACCACCTTCCGGGTGGACAGGTGGTGCTCACCACCGCCGCCCGACTCCCCGACGCGGCCCATCCGGACGCGATCGTGCGCATCTCCGCAGGCGTCGTCGTCGATTGATACCGCAGCCAGCCCTACGCCCCGCTCAGGGCACGCGCACAGGCATCAACAGGTAGAGGTAGTCGTCGACGCCGACACCGCGCACCACGGCCGGCTTGAGAGCATCGAGAGTGGAGAGGGTGACCGCATCGCCCTGGCAGGCCTCGACGCCAGCCATGAGGTACTCGGGGTTGAAAGCGACGGTGAGGTCGCCACCCTTGTAGTCGGCATCGAGTTCTTCCGACGCGTTGCCGACGTCCTGGGTGATCGCGGTCAGGCGCAGGGTGTCGCCGCCCATCTGCAACTTCACCGGCGTGGCATCCTTGGCCAGGATCTTCACTCGGCGGATGGCCTCCAGGAATGGCTCGCGCTCGACGGTGAGCGCGTTCGGGTGGCTGGGTGGTATCAGTTGGCGGTAGTTGGGGAACTCGCCCTCGATCAGCCGGGTCGAGAGTCGGGTGGAACCCACCTCGAAGGTGGCGTCGCGATCACCGAGGCGCATGGTCACGTCGTCTCCCCCGCCGACAAGGCGCTGCAACTCGGTGAGCGCCCGGCCGGGCACCAGCACCTTCTGTTCGGCGGCCAGCACCTGATGGCCGGGGAGGTCGCGCACCGCCAGCCGGTACGAGTCGGTGGCCACCATGCGCAGCCCGTCGCCCTCGGCGGTCATCATCACCCCGGTGAGGATCGGGCGGGCTTCGTCGGTACTGGCTGCGCGCACCACTTGGCGCAGGGCCTCACCGAACTGTGCCGCGGGGAGGGTGACCGAACTGGTCACCGGTGCAGCCAGTTTGGGGTAGTCGTCGAAACTCAACGGGCGCACGGTGAAGTGCGAGCGACCGTTGTCGATGCTCACCTCGTCGCCATCGGCGCGAACCTCCACCGCCCCCGCGCCCAAGGAGCGGACGATGTCGGCGGCCAGCCGCGCCGGCACGACCGCACCGCCGTCGGTGTCGCCGCCGACTTCGATCGTCAGTTGGATGGTGAGGTCGAGGTTGGTGCCGGTGATCGACAACTGGTTGGCACGCAACTCGAGCCGCAATCCCGACAGCACCGGCAGCGCCCCCGTGTTTCCGGTGGCAGCCCGCCCTGCGGTGGTCAGTGCCTCAGCGAGGATCTCACGTTCACAGCGGAACTTCACAGCGTTCCCTTTCGCGTCGAAGAGGTGATGGAAAAGCTAATAGTGGTAATAAGCTTTGTGGATTGTGCACAACCGATGATCGGGCCAGCGTAGGGGCCAGATCGGTGTGCACAGCGTCTTCCCCACGCGTACACAGGCCGCGAACGACATGATTGTGCTTCGGTGGACAAGCGACGGTTGTCCCCGGCCCGGCGATGTTGTTCCACATGCTGCCCACAGGGTTGGCGACCACGCTCAGGCCTTCTTCAAACGCTGCACGAGGTCGGTGACCTGGTCGTATATCTGCTTGCGCTCTTTCATCAGACGCTGGATCTTGTCGACCGCGTGGATCACGGTGGTGTGGTCGCGGCCCCCGAACAGCCTCGCGATCGCCGGATACGACAGATCGGTGAGCTCGCGGAACACGTACATCGCCGTTTGCCGGGCAGTGACGAGCGGTCGCTGGCGGCTCTTGCCGCGCAGTGCATCGACGCTGAAACCGAGGATGACCGCGATCTCGCTGAGCAACTCCTCGTCGGTGCGCGGCTTGACGTAGCTGTCGGCGATCAGGTCGCCGAGCAGGTGCTCGGCCAGGTGGGTGCTGATCGGCACCTGGTTGAGGCTGGCGTAGGCAGTGACGCGGATCAGAGCCCCTTCCAACTCGCGGATGTTGGTGGTGATGTGCGAGGCGATGTACTCGAGCGTGTCGGTGGGTACCGGGCTGTGGTCGCGTTCGGCCTTGTTGCGCAGGATGGCCAGGCGGGTCTCGAGGTCGGGCGGCTGGATGTCGGTGATCAGCCCCCAGCGGAAGCGGCCGCGCAGGCGCTCCTCGAGGGTGGGGATCGCGTCGGGCATGCGGTCGCTGGAGATGACGATCTGCTTGTTCGCTCCGTGCAGCGAGTTGAAGGTGTGGAAGAACTCCTCCTGCAGGCCTTCCTTGCCTTCCATGAACTGGATGTCGTCGATGAGCAACACGTCGATGTCGCGGTAGCGGCGCTTGAAGTTGGCAGTGGAGTTGGTGCGGATGGCATCGACGTACTCGTTGAGGAAGGTCTCGGTGGTGACGTAGCGGACGATGTCGTGCTGGTAGTGGTTGTGCACGTAGTGCCCGATGGCGTGCAACAAGTGGGTCTTGCCCAGGCCGGCCGCGCCATAGATGAACAGCGGGTTGTACGACCTCCCGGGCGTCTCGGCCACACGTAGGGCCGCGGCCAAGGCGAACTGGTTCGACGCACCCTTGACGAAGGTGTCGAAGGTGTAGCCGCGGTTCATCCCGCTCCCCTCC
>CAUJEE010000229.1 GCA_963169215.1 Actinomycetota bacterium | reverse complement strand
ACTGGGTGAGGAGCATGGTCATGGATCTGCACGCCGTTAGTAAGTCTCGCAAGTCCCGTCAGTCTCGTACGGGTCGTCCGCGTCGGCGGGGGCTGGTGCGGGGCGCAGCTCTGCTGGTTTCGACGGCGTTGGTCGTCGCCGCCTGCGACGACGGGGGTGATCGCGGCGACGAGACCTCGTCGACCACCGGTGGCTCGACCACAGTCACCGAAGGCGCCTCGCGCGTGTTCCGCCTGCGCCTGTCGGAGGGCACCTCCGAACGAGTTGCCGACAACGCCGCAGTGGTGGCCGGCGATCCGCTCGACCCCGAGCGTGTCGCCGAGATCGTCGCCCGCTTGCCCGAGTGGCTGCGCGGCAGTGCCACCCAGACCGAGTTCAACTGGCCAACGCAGACCACGCCCCCGCCGCGCGCCGGTTCGGTGGTGCAGGGGGTGTTCCCGCCCGATGAGCAACTGCCTCCCGATGTCGTTCCCACCGGCGCGTTGCACGTGCTGCGCTATCAGCCCGAGGGCGACGTGGCCATCGCGCCCTATCTGGCGATCACCTTCGACCAGCCGATGGTGGCGGTGGGCACCGTCGGCCAACTGGCCGGCGCAGACGTGCCGGTGGAGATCACGCCTGCGATCGAGGGGCGTTGGCAGTGGATCGGCACCCGCACCTTGCGCTTCGACGCCACCGGCAGCGGCGCCGACCGACTTCCGATGGCCACCGAATACACGGTGACGATCCCGCAAGGAACCCAGTCGGCCACCGGCGGCTCGCTCGGTGCCAATGTCGTCTTCAACTTCACCACCCCGCCGGTGACGGTGCAATCGCTGTCGCCGATCAGCGAGAGCCTCACCCCCGAGCAACTGTTCATCGCCACCTTCGACCAACGTGTCGATCCGGAAGCGGTACTGGCCACCATCCGCGTCACCGCCGCCGGCCAACAGGTGGCGATCCGCCTGGCCACCGCCGAGGAGGTGGCCGCCGACGACACCGCGCGCATGGTAAGCGAGAACAGCGAGCCCGAACGTTGGCTGGCGTTCCGTCCGGTGGGCGAGATGCCCACCGACGCCGACGTGCGTATCTCGATCGGCCCCGACGTGCCCTCCGTCGAGGGTCCACGGCGCACCACAGAGGCAGTCAACTTCAACGGGCGCACATACGCCCCGCTGCGCATCGTGCGCACCTCCTGCTCGTACGGCGACGGGTGCCCTCCGGGAAGCACGATGTACGTCGAGTTCAACAACGCGCTCGACGAGTCGAAGAGCGATGCCGGTCAGGTGAGTGTGTCGCCCGCTCTCGCCGGGATGACCACATCGGTACAGGGCTCAACGCTGGTGGTCGGCGGGGCCACGGTGGCGCGCACCGACTACGACATCACCGTTCCCGCGTCGTTCACCGACGTCTTCGGGCAGACCATCAGCGGCGAGCGCACTGTCACCGTGCGCATCGGAAACGCACAACCGTCGATCCAGGAGTTCGACGCGATCACCACTCTCGACCCGTTTGCCACCACCCGGCAGCTGTCGCTGTGGACGGTGGGTCACGAGCAGCTGCGCGTGCGCGCGTTCGCGGCCGACCCGGCGATGTTCGCCGAGTACTTCACCTACCTCTACACACGCGACGACGAGCGCACGCCGTTCCCCGCGTGGACCGTGTTGTCCGACGCGACGTTGGCGGTCGACGGCGATCGCAACCAGGCGATCCTCACCGACCTCGACCTGGCCGAGGTGTTGCAGGGCGCTCGCGGACAGGTGATCGTGCTCGTCGAGCCGGTGCCGGCCGTGCGCCCGGGCAGCAACGAGTACTGGCAGAACCGCCCGGCGATCACCTGGGTGCAGTCGACCACGCTCGGCATCGATGCCTTCGCCGATGCCACCAATCTGCATGCGTGGGCCACCGACCTGCGCACCGGCGAGCCGCGTGCGGGCGTCGAGTTGTCGATGATCGCCGCTGCCGCAACCGACTCGGGCACAACCGGCGCCGACGGAACAGCCGTGCTCGACCTGCCCACAGGCTCAACCGACGATGGGTTGGTGGCGCTGGTGGCCACCGACGGCGACGAGACTGCGATCGTCACCACCTACGCGACCCGCGGCACGCTGCGTGACCAGGCCCGCTGGTACGTGTTCGACGACCGGCAGATCTACAAGCCGGGAGAGACGATGCGGGTCAAGGGTTGGGTGCGGCGCATCGCCACCGCCACCGATGCTTCCGTCGGTTCGGTCGCCGGTGCGACGGGCATCGACTACTCGGTGTTCGACTCGTACGGCAACGAGTTGCTGCAGGGCAGCACCGACATCACCGGCCTCGGCGGGTTCGATCTCGAGCTGGCCATCCCCGACACTGCCGACCTCGGCGCGGCCGGACTGCAGCTGCGGCTGCGCGGTGGCCGCAGCCTTGATGGCGCCGACTTCTATCACTCGTTCCAGATCCTCGAGTACCGCCGACCGGAGTTCGAGGTGGTCACCCGCCCGGAGAGCGAGGGCCCCTACCTCTCGACCCAGCCGGCGACGGTGGCCGCCACCGGCTCGTACTACGCCGGCGGTCCGCTGGTCGACTCACCCGTCGACTGGCTGGTAACCACCGCCCCGGCCACCTACTCGCCCCCCGGCTGGGCTGACTTCACCTTCGGCGTGTGGACCCCGTGGTGGCTCGACTATCGCGTCGGGAGCGACATCTACACCAGCGCTGTGTATGAGGGCGACGCGTACTACGTCGATGAGGTTTGCTGCGGCCCGGTGGGCGACACGCAGACCGCCACCTACCACGGCACCACCGACTCGTCGGGCACCCACTACCTGCAACTGGGCTTCGAGTCGGCCGACGGCGCGCTGCCCGATCTGCCGGTGAGTGTCACCGCCGAGGCGACGGTGACCGACGTCAACCGTCAGGCGTGGTCGAGCTCGACCGGCCTGCTCGTGCATGCCGCCGACCGCTATGTGGGCTTGCGTTCGTCGCGCACATTCGTGCGCCAGGGCGACCCATTGGAGATCGAGACGGCGGTCACCGACATCGACGGTGCGTCGATCCCGGGTGTCACCTTCGACGTCGTCGCCGGCCGGGTGGAGTGGAAGTTCGTCAACGGCGAGTTCACCGAGACCGTCGTCGATCCGCAGACATGCACGATCACCTCCGGTGGCGAGTCGGACACCTGCTCGTTCACCACCGAGGTCGGCGGCGAGTACAAGGTCACCGCGGTGGTGGCCGGCAGTGGTGATGGTGCAGCCGCGGGCCGCAACCGCAGCGAGCTGACGACCTGGGTGAGCGGCGCCGAGGCGCGGCCCAGCCGCAACGTCGAGCAGCAGTCGCTGACGATCGTGCCCGACAAGGCGAGCTACGCCCCCGGCGACACCGCCGAACTGCTCGTGCAGGCACCGTTCGCCAGCGGCGAGGGCCTGTACACCGTGTCGCACAACGGCATCCGCAGCACCGAGCGGTTCACCGTCGCCGACGGCAGCGCGGTGATCACCGTGCCGATCAGCGAGGCCGACATCCCCTCCCTGTCGTTGTCGTTCGAGGTGGTGGGGGCCACCACCCGCACCGACGACGACGGCAACCCCCTCCCTGACGCGCCGCAGCGGCCGGCGTACGCCACCGGCAGCATGACCCTGTCGGTGCCGCCCGCGTCGCGCACGCTCACCGTCGAGGCCACGCCGCGGGCCACCGAGCTCGAGCCAGGCGCATCCTCCACCATCGACGTGCGGGTGACCGATGCCAACGGCGCGCCGGTTGCGGGCGCGGAGTTCGCGGTGGTTGTGGTCGACGAGGCCGTGCTCGCGTTGTCGGGGTACTCGCTGGCCGACCCGCTCGGCGTGTTCTACGCAGGTGGCTACGACTACGTGCAGGCGATCTACAGCCGGGCGCAGATCCGCCTGGTCGACCCGCTGTCGCTGGCCGGCGACACGGGCGGCGAGCAGCCCTCCGGCGCAGGCACCGACGGCGCCACCGGCGAGATGGCCGACGAGGACGGCTTCGCGCCCTCCACCACCGTTCCCGCGATCGCCGAGCGCGCCGGCGACGACAAGGCGGAGTCGGATGTCGATCCGGTGCAGGTGCGCAGCAACTTCGACGCCCTCGCGCTGTTCGAGCCGAATGTCGCCACCGGTGCCGACGGAACTGCGGCGGTGCCGCTGACGCTGCCCGACAACCTCACCCGCTACCGGGTGATGGTGGTGGCGGTGAGCGGTGAAGACCGCTTCGGCAGCGCGGAGAGCAACCTCACCGCCCGCCTGCCGCTGTCGGTGCGGCCCTCGGGGCCGCGGTTCGCCAACTACGGCGACGAGTTCGAGCTGCCGGTGGTGGTGCAGAACCAGACCGACGCGCCGCTAACCGTCGACGTCGTGCTCGAGACCGACAACCTGCTGCCCGCACTCGCCTTCGGCCGCACGGTGACCGTGCCCGCCAACGATCGGGTCGAGGTGCGCTTCCCGGTGTCTACCGAGCAGGCCGGCGACGCCCGCTTCCGGGCGACAGTGGTGAGCGGCAGCCTGGCCGACTCGGCGACGGTGTCGCTGCCGGTCTACACGCCGGCAACGGCCGAGAGTTTCGCTACGTACGGCACGGTCGACGGCGGAACGGTCGACGGAGGCGCGGTCGCGCAGCCGTTGATCGCCCCCGAGGGTGTGATCGAGCAGTTCGGCGGGCTGGAGATCACCACCTCGTCCACTTCCTTGCAGGCGCTCACCGACGCGGTGATCTACCTGCTCGACTACCCCTACGACTCGGTCGACGCGCATGCCTCGCGGCTGATGTCGATCGCCGCCTTGCGTGAGGTGTTGGAGGCGTTCGAGGTTGCCGACATGCCCGCCGCGGCCGAGATCGAGGCCGCAGCCGCGGCCGACATCGAAGCGCTGGCGGCCCTGCAGAACTTTGACGGGGGTTGGTCGTGGTGGCGGCGCGGCGAGCGCTCCGACCCGTGGATCAGCGTGCAGGCCGCGCATGCGCTGGTGCTGGCCGATGGCGAGGGCTACCGCGTGCCCACCGACGCGTTGACGATGGCGCTGCAGTTCCTCGCCGATGTCGAGGCCTACATTCCCGGTGAGTGGGGCGAGACGCAGCGCGACACGGTGCGCGCCTATGCGCTGTGGGTGCGCGACCTGGCTGGTAGCGGCGACGCGGCCAAGGCCGTGCAGTTCTATCGCGAGCACGAAGCGCACCTCGGCGTCGATGCGCTGGCGTGGTTGTGGACTGCCACCCACGACCCGGGCATCGCGACCGCGATCGAGCGCACGCTGGGCAATCGGGTGGTCGAGACCGCGGGCGCGGCGAATTTCACCACCGAGTACAGCGACGGCGCGTACATGGTGATGCACAGCGACCGGCGCAGCGACGGCATCGTGCTCGATGCGCTGATCACCAACAGCCCCGACAGCGACCTGATCGCCAAGGTGGTGAACGGCCTGCTGGCCAACAAGGTGAAGGGCCGGTGGGACAGCGTGCAGGAGAACGCATTCATCCTCCTCGCGCTGAAGCACTACTTCGACGTGTACGAGGCGGCGACTCCCGACTTCCTCGCCCGCGTGTGGCTCGGCGAGCAGTTCGCCGGCGAGCACGACTTCTCTGGACGTAGCACGGAGAGTTCGCGGCTGTCGATCCCGATGAGCGACGTGGTGGCCGCCGGCGACACCGACCTGGTGCTGTCGAAGAGCGGCAGCGGGCGGATGTACTACCGCATCGCTCTGCGCTACGCCCCCGACGATCTGGAGGTGGAGGCGCTCGACCGTGGCTTCGTCGTGCAGCGTTCGTACGAGGCTGTCGACGACCCCGACGACGTGCGGCTCGACGCCGACGGGGTGTGGCACATCAAGGCCGGTGCCCGCGTGCGGGTGACGCTGACGATGGTGGCCGAGAGCCAGCGCACCCATGTGGCGCTGATCGATCCGCTGCCCGCCGGGCTGGAGAGCCTCAACCCCGCGCTGGCGGTGACCCAGACGGTGCCACCCGAGTCGGTCGACGGCTCCGGCGGCGCGGATGGTGTCGACGACTTGCTGGGCGACTATGAGATGCGGTCGTGGTGGTGGGGTACATGGTACGAGCACCAGCAACTGCGCGACGACCGCACCGAGGCGTTCACCACCTTCTTGCCCGCCGGCGTGTACACCTACTCGTACGTGGCCCGCGCCACCACGCCGGGCACGTTCGTGGTGCCGCCCACCCGCGCCGAGGAGATGTACGCCCCCGAAACCTTCGGCCGCGCCGCCAGCGACAAGGTGATCATCGAGTAACCCCCTCGGCTTCTGGGAAGCGATCTTCCCATCCCGGCTTCTGGGTGGATCTGGTCCCGGCGGACGGGACTGGGGCTGCCCAGAGGCCGAAGGCGGCGCGGCGCCGCATGGTGGCCGGCGAGTACGGTGAGGTCGGTGGACCATGACCGTCTGGTGCAGGGCCTGCGCGAGGTCGTGGGCAAGGATCACGTGCTCACCGATCCCGATCTGCGCTCGAGCTACGAGATCGACTGGCTGCGCCAGTACATCGACGACACCCCCTGCGTCGTCCGTCCGCACACCGCGGCGGAGGTGGCGGGCGTGCTGCGTGTGTGCGGCGAGGTCGGCGTCGGGGTGGTGCCCCAGGGCGGCAACACCGGCCTCGTCGGCGGTAGCACGCCGCGGCGCGGGGCGGTGCTGCTGTCGATGCGCCGCTTCACCGATCTAGGCCAGGTCGACCGCGAAGCGCATCAGGTGACGGTCGGCGCGGGCGTGACGATCGAGCAGTTGCAGCAGCACGCGCGCGCAGTCGGCCTCGACTTTGCCGTCGACTGGGGGGCACGCTCCTCGGCGACGGTGGGCGGCGCGGTCAACACCGACGCCGGTGGATCGCGGGTGGTGCGCTTGGGCACCATGCGCCAGCAGGTGCTGGGTGTGCAGGCGGTGCTGGCCGACGGCTCGTTGATCGACGAGCTCGGCGGGCTACCGAAGAACACCGCCGGGCCGTCGCTGTCGCACTTGCTCGTGGGCAGCGAGGGCACGCTCGCGGTGGTGACGGCAGTCCGTCTGCGGTTGGTGCCCTGGTTCCGCGAGACCGCTGCCTCGCTCGTCGCCTGCGACTCGCTGATGCACGCCGTCGCGATGTTGCCGCGCTTGCGGCAACTGTCGAGCCTCGACGCGGTGGAGGTGCTGCTGCCCGAGGCGTTGCAGGTGGCGTGCAAGCACCTCGGCGTGGCACCGCCGATCGACCCGTCGTCGGCGGGAGCGTTCGTGATGATCGACTGCGCGGCGCACACCGACCCGGGCGACGAACTGGCCGACTTCTTGGCCAGCGAGCAGGGGGTGATGGCGGTCGGTGCCCAGCGCGAGCAGTTGTTCCTGATCCGCGATCACGTGACGATTGCGATCGGCGCGCTGGGAAAGCCGTTGAAGCTCGACGTGGCCGTGCCGGTGATGAACCTCGACCGCCTGGTGCGGGCTGTGCGCAGTGGCATTCGCGAGCACGCGCCGGGGGCGCGGCTGATCGTGTTCGGCCACCTCGCCGAAGGCAACCTGCACGTGAACGTGCTCGATGCGGGTGATGCTGGACCGTTGTTGAAGGACCTGATCTTGATGACCGCGATCGAGTTGGGCGGCACGATCAGCGCCGAGCACGGCATCGGCGTGGCCAAGGTCGACTGGCTCGAACGCCTCCACGGGCCCGCCCACGTCGCCGCATTGCGGGCGATCAAGCAGGCGCTCGACCCACAGGGCCTGCTCAACCCCGGTGTGCTGCTGCCCTGAGACGTTCAAGTTGGCGCTGGGTCGGGGCGCGGGCCGGGCTCAACGCCGACTTGCGCGCGGGCCGGTGGTCGACCGCTGAATCAGGCCGGTCGCGCCTCGGCCGCGTCTAGATCGGCGCGTGTCAACAGCGCGTGCATGGTCAACCCTGCCTCGCGCAGTGCGGCCCCGCCGTCGGGACTGCGGTCGATCACGCACACGACGTGTTCGACGATTGCTCCCAGCGCGCGCAACTCCTGCGTGCTGATCACCACCTGACCGCCGGTGGTGATCACGTCCTCCACCACACACACCCGCCTGCCAGTGATGTCGGCTCCCTCGGCCAGGCGCGCCGTGCCGTGCGTCTTGGCTTGCTTGCGCACGAACGCCGCGGGCAGCCCGGTGTGCAGCGACAACGCGGTGGCGATGGGGATGCCGCCCATCTCCAGCCCGGCGAGCACTTCGGTGTCGGGCGGCACCAGCGGCGCGAGGGCAACTGCGATGTCGGCCAGCAATGCGGGCACGGCTTCGAAGCGGTACTTGTCGAAGTACTCACTCGCGATCTGGCCCGAGCGCAGCGTGAAGCTGCCCGTCAGCCGAGCGACGGCGTTGACCCGCGCGGCAAGCGCGGCGAGCGCGTCGGGCGGCAGCGGTTGCGACACGGCCTCAGTCTCGCGGCTTGCGGGCACGGCGCGCGAGCACCTCTTGGGCGATGGTGGCGACGTGCGTGCCGTCGAGCGCGAGCACTCGCCCCAGCGACAGTCCCCGCGCCCCCTGGTAGGTCTCGGAGCGCATCTCGTGCAGATGCCATTCGTCGGCGCGGAACGGGCGGTGGAACCACACCGTGTGGTCGAGACTGGCCGCCATCGCCAGCGTGTGCCTGTCGGGGCCATCGAAGTAGGGCACCCCGTGCAACACCGCCTCGGTGGGAATGTCGTCACTCATGTAGGCGAGCCAGCACGCGTGCAGTATCGGCTCGTCGGGCAACCTGCCGTCGACCCTCATCCACACAGGCACCCGACCATCGGGCATCTTGCCTGCCACTCGTCGGTCGAACGCCGGCGTCCACGCGTCGCTGGTCAGCTCGTCTGGCCGTGGCAGCGACGGGTCGAGCACCGCCGACTGGATGTCCTCGGTTTCCTCGTACCGATGGAACGATGCCTCCAGGTTGAGGATCGCTCCCACCGCTTGGTGCGCCACGACTCGGCGGGTGACGAAGCTGTGCCCGTCGCGGATGCGATCGACCTCGAACCGGATCGGCTCGGTATGGTCGCCGCGGCGGATGAAGTAGGCGCGCAGCGAGTGCACGTCGACGCCCGCTTCGACGGTGTACGACGCGGCGCGCAGCGCCTGGGCGACGATCTGCCCGCCGTACAGCCCGCCCCACGGATACTGCGGGCCGTAGCCGACGTAGACGTCGTCACCCTGGGGCGCCAGGTCGAACAGCGGCAACTTGTCCATCAGCGCCAGCTCACTGCGCAACTCGTCCGGCAACTCGTCCGGCAGCTCACCACCCGGCAACCCATCAGCCGGAATGCACCGTGTCGAGGGCGTCGACGCCGCGGCCGGCGTGCCGCACGGCGCGGGCGAGATCGAACGCCTCGTCGAGCACGCTCTCTGCCACGGTCACCCGTGGGTCGTCGTCGAGCAGTTCGCGGAACGAGCGCCCCTCGTCCCACGCACGTGTCGCGTTCTCCTGCACGACGCGATATGCCTCGTCGCGGGTGAGGCCCGCTTGTACCAGCCCGAGCAGCACCGGCTGGCTGAACACAAGCCCGTGGCTGGCCCACAGGTTGGCGAGCATCCGCTGCGGGAACACCTGCAACCCCTGCAGCAGACGGTTCATGCGCCGCAGCACGTAGTAGGCCAGCAGCGCGCTGTCGGGCAGCACCACCCGCTCGACCGAACTGTGCGAGATGTCGCGCTCGTGCCACAGGGCCACGTCTTGCAAACCAGCCTGCAGGTTGCCGCGCAGCACGCGCGACAGGCCGCTGATCGTCTCCGCGGCGATCGGGTTGCGCTTGTGCGGCATCGCACTCGAACCCTTCTGCCCCGGCTTGAACCCCTCTTGCACCTCGCCCACTTCGGTGCGCTGCAGGTGACGCAACTCGACTGCGATCAACTCCATCGTGGTGCCCACCGCCGCGCACGCGTACAAGAACTGCGCGTGGCGGTCGCGGGCGATCACCTGCGTCGCCGGCACCGGGTGCAGCTCGAGCGCGGCAGCGACGTGCTGCTCGATCGACGGGTCGATGTTGCTGTAGGTGCCCACCGCGCCGCTCAGCTTGCACACCGCCACGGTGCGGCGGGCATCGATCAAGCGGTGTCGATCGCGCTCCACCTGCAGAGCCCACAGCGCCACCTTCGCGCCGAACGTGGTGGGCTCGGCGTGGATGCCGTGGGTGCGCCCGATCATCACCGTGTCGCGATGCTCGTGGGCCATGCCGACGAGGGTGCGCAGTAGTTCGCCCGTGGCGGCGATCAGCAGGTCGCACGCATCGCGCATCATCCAACACCAGGCGGTGTCGACCACGTCGCTGCTGGTGAGGCCGTAGTGGATCCACGCACCCGCCGGCGCACCGATGCGATCTTGCACCACGTCGACGAAGGCGGCCACGTCGTGGTCGGTGATCGCCTCTCGCTCGCTCACCGCCTGCACGAAGTGGTCGTCGACCACAGGTGCGCGATTGCGACAGGCCGCGGCGTCGGCCCCGGGCACCACACCCAACGCGGCGTGTGCCTCTGTGGCCAGCAGTTCGATCTCCAGGTAACGCTCGAAGCGGGCCACGTCGCTGAATACTGCGGCCATTTCCGGCATTGTGTAGCGGGCGATCATCGGGCCTCCCTACGACCAACTCACGAAACTGGCCCGCTCGGCCCCGGTGCCGACGATCCGCACCGGCACTCCGGCCTCTTGCTCCACCAGGCGAATCAACGCCCGTGCCTTCTCCGGCAGGCCGTCGACGGTGGTGACCGCGCTGATGTCGGTGAGCCACCCGGGCAGCACCGCGTACACCGGTTGACCGTCGGCGGTGTACGCGGTGCACACCTTCACCTCGTCGAAGGTGTCGAGCACGTCGAGCTTGGTGAGTGCCAGCTCGGTGAGGCTGTTCAGCCGCACCGCCTTGCGCAGCATCACGCAATCGAGCCAGCCGCAGCGGCGGCGACGGCCGGTGACCGTGCCGAACTCGTGACCGATCTCGACCAGCTTGTCGCCGAGTTCGTCGTGTAGCTCGGTGGGGAACGGGCCACTACCCACACGCGTCGAGTAGGCCTTGGTGATGCCGACGATGCGGGTGAGGTAGCGCGGACCGATCCCCGTGCCGACGCACGCGCCGCCGGCGGTGGGGTTCGAGCTGGTGACGTACGGATAGGTGCCGTGGTCGACGTCGAGGAAGGTGGCTTGCGCACCCTCCAGCAACAACGCGTCGTCACGGTCGAGCGCGGCGTGCAGCAGCTCCACCGTGTCGGCAACGTAGGGCGCCAGGCGCGCGCCGAGTTCGGCAAACTGTTGCACCACGGCGTCGACGTCGAGCGATTCGCCGCCGAGCGCGGTGATCTCCGCGTTGTGGCCGATCGCCTGGACGCGCACCGCGGCGGCGAACGCGGTGGGGTCGAGCACCTCGCCGGCGCGCAGGCCGGTGCGCCGCGCCTTGTCGGCGTAGGCCGGCCCGATGCCCTTCAGCGTGGTGCCGATGCGCTCGTCGCCGCGGCCTGCCTCGTAGAGCGCGTCGAGTGCCTGGTGCCAGGGGAAGATGAGGTGCGCGTGGCTGCTCACCTTCAGCTTGACGCAGGAGATGTCGCGGCTTTCCAGCGTGTCGATCTCCTTGAACAGCGTGGGCAGGTCGACCACCACGCCGTTGCCGATCACCGGCACCACGTGCGGGTAGAGCACCCCCGACGGCACCAGCTGCAGCGCATAGCGCTCACTGCCCACCACCACCGTGTGCCCGGCGTTGTGTCCGCCCTGGTAGCGCACGACGTGGGTGTGCTCGGCGGCGAGCAGGTCGATCACTTTGGCCTTGCCCTCGTCGCCCCACTGGGCGCCTACGACAACGGTGACGGGCATGGCGAACGCTCCTCGCGAATGGGGGGAACGTGAGAGAAGCCTACTGCTTGCCGCGCTGCGCAGCCGTTTGCCGCTGGTGTGGGAATGCAGTACCAATTTGCCAATCAGGTGGATATCGTTGAAGTCATGCGAGCAACTGTCGATCGGGTTGGACGAGTCGTGATTCCCAAGGCGCTGCGCGATGCGACAGGGATCGGTCCTGACGCTGAGGTCGAGATGGTGCAGGACGGCAACGCAATCAGGGTCGAAGTGATACATCGACATCGCCGAAGCGTTGAGGTAGTCGATGGTCTTCCGCGTTTGAAGCGCACCGGCATACAGCTCACCGACGCTGATGTGAGAGATCTGAGAGATCGTGACCAGCGCTGACACGAGGTTCGCTGTCGACACCAGCGTGGCGGTTGCCGCGCTCGATGCGTCGCACTCGATGCACGCTCCGTGCCGAGCAGCTGTCATGACTCACCGCCCCGCACTCGCCGGGCATGCCGCGTTCGAGACCTTCTCGGTACTCACCCGCCTGCCTGGTGTGGCGCGGGTGGAGGCACCCATGGCGGCCGAACTCATCGCGCAGGCATTCCCCGAGCCGTGCTTTCTCGATGCGCGCCGCCAGGCTGCCCTGCTGCGTCATCTCGGCGACATGGATCTCGCCGGTGGCTCGGTGTACGACGCACTGGTGGCTTCGGCGGCGCTCGCACACGGCAGGCGTCTTCTCAGCCGCGATGAGCGCGCCCAACGCACCTATCGGTGCATCGGAGTCGACTACGAGTGGGTGGGTCCCCGATAGCGTCAACAGCCATGCCGGTGATGCGACGGATGACATGGGCGGCGATGGACGAACCCGGTCGCCGTGCCCTCTGTGAGCGTGGGCTGGAGGCGATCTTCGACGACGCGCTCAAGGCCGCGATCGGCAAGATCATCGACGACGTGCGTGCCAACGGCGACGAGGCCGTGTGCCGCGCGTTGCGCGATTTCGACAAGGTGTCGCTGCAGCCGCACCAGCTGCGCGCCACGGCCGACGAGATTGCCGACGCGGCGGTGGCGCCCGAGGTGGATGCGGCGATCGACGATGCCATTGCCCATCTGCGTGCGTTCAACGAGCAGCTCGTGGCCCGCGCCGCCGACTGGAGTTTCGCGAGCGAGCCGGGCCTCACCGTGGGCGAGAAGATCACGCCCATCACCTCCGCCGGCCTGTTCGTGCCCAGCGGCAAGGCCAGCTACCCCAGCGTCGCCTACCAGTTGGCCGTGCCCGCCACCGTGGCCGGCGTGCCCACGCTGGCGCTGGTGGTGCCACCAATGCCCGACGGCAGTGGCCGCATCGACCCGGCGGTATTGGTGGTGTGCCGCAAGCTGGGTGTCGAGCATGTGTTTCGCGTCAACGGCCCCGCGGGTGTGGCCGCACTCGGGTTCGGCACCGAGACCATCCCGCAGGTGCGCAAGATCGTCGGCCCGGGCAGCCCGCCGGTGGCTTGCGCGCAGGTCGAGATGCAGCGCTACGGAGTGGCGACGATGATGATCCTCGGTCCCACCGAGAGCATGGTGATCGCCGACGACAGCGCCGACCAGCGCCTCGCCGCCGCCGACCTGTTGAACGAGGCCGAGCACGGCACCGATTCGACCGTGCTGTTGGTCACCACGTCGGGCGTGTTCGCCGATGCAGTGGACCGCGAGCTCGGACAACAGCTGGCGCAACTGCCCGCCGCCCGCGCCGAGGCCGCCCGCGCCGCGCTCGGCCGCAACGGTGGTTGTGTGATGGTCGCCGACCTGGCCGAGGCGGCGGAAGTGGCCAACCGCTGGGCGCCCGAACACCTGCAGGTGGTGGTCGCTCCCGATGCGGAAGGCGAGCTGCTCGACTTGTTGGTGAACGCCGGCGAGATCCTCGTCGGCCAGAGCACCTTGTTCAGCGCCGGCAACTTCGTCATCGGCTGCCCGGCGAGCCTGCCCACCGGCGGCTTCGCCCACGTCAACAGTGGCATCACCGCCGACACGTTCCTGAAGCGCGCCGCGGTCGCGAGGGCCGACGCCGCCGCGCTGGCGCGCATGACCCCCACCATCCTGGCCATGGCGGCACACGAAGGCTTCCCCGCCCACGCCAACGCGGCCGTCATCCGCCAACCGGGCCGCTAGCCCCCACCGTGCCCACCGTCCAAGTTGGCGGTGATGCCGGGCGTGGGTCGGCCCCAACGCCAAGATTCGCCGTCGCCGAGTCAAGTTGGCGGTGATGCCGGGCTGCCGCCCGACCGAACGCCGACTTGGGAGATGGGGTCAGAGCAGGCCGGCGCGTGATTCGCGCAGGGCGGTGAGTTCGCTGATGAGCAGGTCGATGTGCTCGACCTCCTCCGCGGCCAACTCGCGGTAGAGGTCGGCCACCGCGCCGGTGGATGTGGCGGCCCAAGTGCGGAAGAAGTCTTCCGCGCGACGCTCCAGCTCGAGGGCCATGCCCAACAGGTCGGCCGCGTCCTGCGGCTGCCGATCGAGCCCGCCGAGCACGCCCGGGTGCATCGTGCCGTCGCTGTCGGGCGGCGGTGGTAGGTGGTAGCGGTGGGCCAGCGTGTCGATGTGCTCGAGTTCCATCTTCGCCAGGCGCTCGAACGTGTCGCGCAAACCATCGTCTGACGTGCGTTGCGCGGCGGCGACGTAGAAGTCGCGGCCACCGAGTTCGATCTCGAACGCGCGCCGCACGGCCTCGCGAGCGTCGGCACCCCCGTCGGGTTGACCGACGTCGACGCGCTCGAGTTCGCCACCGCATGCCGGGCAACGCCCGTAGGGGAAGGCGAACCCCTCGCTGCGCTTGGCGCAGGCGGTGCACTTCCAGGCAACCACCGAGTCGGCGCAGCAGATGGCTTCTTCCTCCTCGTCGTCGAGCGGCCGTCGACAACGTGGGCACACGGCCGCGCCGCCCACTGTGCGCGCCATCACGCCGCGGTTCGACAGGTAGTCGAGGATTGCCGTCGCGGCCTTGCGTCCCGCGCCCATTGCGAGGATCACGGTCGCGCCGCCGGTGACGATGTCGCCGCCGGCGAACACCCCCGGCAGCGACGTGGCCTGGCTCACCGGGTCGGCGGCCACATAGCCGCGCGAATCGAGCGCCAGCCCGGGCGTGTTGCGGGTGACGATCGGGTTGGGGTTGGTGCCGAGGGCGACGATCACCGTGTCGCACGCGACCTCCTCGAGGTCGCCGGTGCCCACCGGCTTGCGCCGGCCCCACTCGTCGGGCTCTCCCAGTTCCATGCGCTCGACGAGCACCCCGCGCACCATCCCGCTCTCGTCGGTAAGCACCTCGCGCGGGTTGCGCAGCCACAAGAACTCGATGCCCTCCTCCTCGGCGTGGTGCAGTTCCTCCACACGCGCCGGCGCCTCGGCGCGGGTGCGGCGATACACGCAGCGCACCTGGGCACCGAGCCGCTTGGCCACGCGCAGGCAGTCCATCGCCGTGTTGCCCGCGCCGATCACCACCACGTCGGTACCGATGCCCACCGGCGTGTCGATGTCGGGGAAGCGATCGCCGCCCATCAGGTTGACGCGGGTGAGGAACTCGTTGGCGCTCACCACCCGGCCCGCGTTCTCGCCGGGGATGCCGAGGAAGCTCGGCGCACCCGCGCCCACCCCGAGGAACACGGCGTGGAAGCCGCGCTCGTCGATCAGTTGCTGCACGGTGAAGGTGCGCCCAACCACCTTGTCGGTCTCGAAGTGCACGCCCATGTCGACCAGCGAGTTCACCTCGCGATCGATGATCTCGCGCGGCAGCCGGAAGGAGGGGATGCCGTAGCGCAGCACGCCACCGGCGACGTGCAATGCCTCGAACACGGTCACCTCCACCCCGGCGCGGGCGAGGTCGGCGGCGCAGGCCAGCCCGGCCGGTCCCGACCCGACAACGGCCACCCGCGCCCCGGTCGCTGGCACCGGCTCGAACTCGCGGGTAACGCCGTGGTCGCCGACGAAACGCTCGAGCCGCCCGATGGCCACCGGCTCGAGACGCCTGCCGATCACGCACTGCGCTTCGCACTGCGTCTCTTGCGGGCACACCCGCCCGCACACCGAGGGCAGGATGCTGGCCTCGTGGATCACCTCCAGAGCAGCATCGACATCGCGTACCAGCACGTGGCGGATGAAGCGCGGGATGTCGATGCCCACCGGACAGCCGGCGATGCACGTCGGGCGCGCACACTGCAGGCAGCGCTCGGCCTCGCGCATCGCCTCGGTGAGCGAGTATCCGAGAGCCACCACGTCGAAGGTGCGGGCACCCCCCAGCGCGTCGCGCTCGGGCATCGGTACTCGGGTGGGTTCGATCTCGCGGATCTTCTTGTACGTGCGCCGCCCCTGCACGAACAGTGTCTGCTCCACCTGGCAGCGGTGGTCGTAGTCGGTGGCCGCGGCCTGCTCCTCGGGCTTGAAGCGGGTCTGGCGGTTCATCAGCTCGACGAAGTCGACCTGGTGGGCGTCGAAATCGGGGCCCTCCACGCAGGCGAAGCGGGTGACGCCGTCGATGCTCACCCGGCACGAGCCGCACATGCCGGTGCCGTCGACCATGATCGTGTTCAGCGACACCACCGTCTTCACGCCCGAGGCGCGAGTGGTGTCGGCGCAGGC
>CAUJEE010000228.1 GCA_963169215.1 Actinomycetota bacterium | reverse complement strand
GTGCACCCGCTCGACTGGCCCTACGAGCGCGCTCCGCTCGCCGCCCGGGCCGAGGCAGGCTGGGCTGCTATCGCGGCCGCGGTGCACGCGCACAGCACGCTGGCAATCGCTGCGCTCGACCATGCTGGCGGGCAGGGATCGAGCGCGTACAGCCAACGCGAGTTGTGGGCGCCGAGCCGGGTGCCGGAGGTGAACACACGCGAGGTGCCCAAGTGGATGGAGGCGGAAGACATCGCTGAAGTGATCGACGGCTTCGGCGCGGCCGCGGCGGCGGCAGTGGCCGCGGGCTGCGACGGCGTGGAGATCAACGCCGGGCAGCACAGCCTGGTGCGCCAGTTCCTCTCCGCACTAACCAACCATCGCGACGACGAATGGGGTGCCGACCGCCTTCTGTTCGCGCGGCGGGTGATCGCGGCCGTCGCCGCCGCTGCGCCCGGCGCGGTGGTGGGTCTGCGCTTGTGCTGCGACGAGTTGGCGCCGTGGGCGGGGGTCACCCCCGAGATGGCACCCGCGATTGCCGCCGATCTGTGTGCCGCAGGCGTCGACTACGTGGTGGTGGTGCGCGGCTCGATCTACTCCGTGGAGAAGACCCGCCCCGACTTCCACGAGCCCGCCGCGTTCAACATCGACGTCTGCCGGGCGGTGCGCGCCGCGTGCGCGTCGACGGCCGTGTTCCTGCAGGGATCGGTCGTCGATCCGGGGCAGGCCGAGTGGGCGATCGCCGACGGCGTGTGCGACGCGGTGGAGATGACCCGCGCCCAGATCGCCGACCCCGAGCTGGTGGCCAAGCTCGCCGCGGGCGAAGCCGAACGCATCCGCCCCTGCCTGCGCTGCAACCAGACCTGCCAGGTACGCGACCCGCGGAGCCCGGTGGTGACCTGCGTGGTCGAACCGAGCAGCGGCCACGAGACCGACGACCCCGACTGGTACGCGCCCGCCACCAGCCCGCGCGACGTGCTGGTGGTCGGTGCCGGCGTGGCGGGCCTGGAGGCGGCGCGAGTGGCCGCCCGCCGCGGCCATCGCGTGCGGGTGGTCGAGCGCTCGGCGCGACTCGGCGGCGTCGCCGCGGTGGCCGGTCCCGCGGGGCCGCTGGTGGCCTGGCTGGCCGCCGAGTTGGCCCATGAGGGAGTGAAGGTGCTCACCGGGGCCGATCACACCGCATTGCGCGAGGGCGAGGTGCTGGTGCAGGCCACCGGCGGGCAGCCGGGCTTGCGTCCGTACCAGGTCGAGCCGCAGGCCGTGGTGTTCGACGCGGTCGAAGTGCTCGACGGATCGGCACAGTTGCCCGACGGACCGGTGGCGCTGTTCGACCCGATCGGTGGGCCGATCGCCGTCGGGCTGGCCGAAGGGTTCGCCGCGCGGGCGATCCTGATCACCCCCGACCAGGTCGCGGGTAACGAGTTGGCACGCACCGGTGATCTCGCGCCGGCGAACGTGCGCCTGCAACGCAGTGGAGTACGCATCGAGCGGCGCACGTTGCTGCGGGTTGTACGGGCGCACGAGCTGGAAGTGGAGGACCGCTTCAGCGGCGAGCGCCGCACCATTGCCTGCGCGGCGCTGGTCGACTGTGGCTACCGCCTGCCCACCGATGCGCTCCCGGCCGCCACGGTGCAGATCGGCGACTGCGTGGCCCCGCGCACGGTGCTGGAGGCCGTGCTCGAAGCCCGCCGCGCCGCCCTCGCCCTCTGATCTCGGCGCTGACACCGTCCGCTGCCCCGACTCAACGCCGACTGTGGCTCACCCGCGGATTGTCGGCGCTGACACCGGCCGCGGCTCCGACTCAACGCCGACTTTGGTGAACGCGGGCGGGGTAGGGTGGCGGCCGTCATGAGTGGTCGGCCGGATCGTCGCAATACCCCGGCCGGGCCCGACGCTGTGCTGTGGGACATGGATGGCACGCTCGTCGATACCGAGCCGTACTGGATCGAGGCCGAGCACGAGGTGGTGCTCCTGTACGGCGATCATTGGGACACGGAGAAGGCGCACTCGCTCGTCGGCCACGACCTGCGCGACTCCGCGCGCATCATGCAACAGCGTGGCGGCGTGCGGTTGGAGATCGACGAAATCGTCAACCTGCTGCTCGACGGGGTGATCGAGCGCGTCCGCCAACGAGTGCCCTGGCGCCCGGGAGCGAGGGAGCTGCTGGCCGAGCTGACCGCGGCTGGCGTGCCGTGCGCGCTGGTGACGATGAGTTGGCACCGCTTCGCGCAGGCGGTGGTGAACGCGCTTCCGGCCAACTCGTTCCGCGCCGTGATCAGCGGCGACGTGGTGCAGCGCGGCAAGCCACACCCCGAGCCGTACCTCACCGCTGCAGCCGCGCTCGGGGTGCGTGCCGACCGCTGTGTGGCGATCGAGGACTCGCCCACCGGGGTGCGCTCGGCGGTCGCCGCCGGCTGCTCGGTATGGGCTGTGCCCAACGTGGTGGCCGTCGCGCCAGGCGAGGGGTACACGGTGGTGGGCTCGCTGGCCGAGATTCCCCGCCAAGCACTGGGGCTCGACCGCCGCGCCGCACCGGCGCGCGCGGCGCGCGCCGGCAATGGTGCAACCGCGGCTGCGTCGGCATCGGCGGCGACGGCGCGGTCACAGCGACGGCAACGACAACGCCGGCAACGCACGTCGTACCTGGCTCTCGCTTCGCTCATCGTCGCCGGACTCGGCGCTGCACTTGTGTTGCGCGACGATTCGCCCCCTCCGCTGTAGGACCTCACGATCAGCGAGTGGGCACCGTACTGGGAACTCGATGCGGCGTCGGCCTGCATCGGCGCCAATGGCAGCACGCTGCACCAGGTGTCGCCGTTCTGGTACACGGCGGTTAGTGCCACCACCATCCAATATTCGGCCAACATCGTCGAGGCCGACACCACCGAGTTCGCTGCCGCGGCCGAGCGCTCGGGAGCGTTGGTGATCCCTGCGGTCACCGACAGCACAGGCACAGGCGAGATGGCCGCGATCCTCGCCGACCCCAACCGCCGCGCCCTGCACGTACAGGCGCTGGTCGACCTGGCTCAGCCCTACGACGGTATCGATCTCGACTACGAGGGCTTCGCCTTCGCCGACCCGTACTCGACGTGGGAGACGACCCGACCGAACTGGGTCGCGTTCGTCGAAGAGCTTGCCGCGGCGCTGCACGCCGAGGGGAAGTTGCTGACCGTCACCATCCCACCGGTGTACGACGACGACCGCACGCCCGACAGCGGCAAGTGGGTGTACGACCCGCGCGCCGTCGCCGAGGTCGCCGACGCAGTTCGCTTCATGGCCTACGACTACAGCACCTCGTCGCCCGGCCCGATCGCCCCGACGAAGTGGGTGCGCAAGCTGCTGAAGGCTGCCAAGCAGTTGATCGACGACGACTCGAAGATCATCCTCGGCATCCCGCTTTACGGCCGCAACTGGGTGGTATCGACGCAGGGCACCTGCCCGGAGGGCACTCCGGGGCGGGCGAGCCCGAACCAGCAGGAGGTCGCCAACCTGTTGCAGCAGTACGCGATCACCCCCACGCGCGACGAGACCTTCGACGAGGCTGTGTTCACCTACGAACGTCCCGACGGTACGGGGGCATGCGTGCAGACGCGCGAGGTGCACTACATGGACGCCGAGGGTGTCCGCGCCCGAGTCGACATCGCCCGCGAAATGCGCATCGGGGGTGTGATCTTCTGGGCGATGGGGTTCGAGACACCCGACTCGTGGACTGTGGTCGCCGACGTCGCCCGCCCCCGCACGCTGCCCACGCAGTGACCTGCGTGCACAGCTCGGTGAAATAGGCACCTCGCCGCAGGCGTTGTCAGTTGCACACCCGCCGACCACAGCAAGGAGCCGCCACCACCATGGGACACGGATTGCAGGGCGACGAACGCGAACAACTCACCGTGCGACGCGATGCGCTACGCGAGCAGTACCTCGCCCCACGCGACAGGCGTGCCGCCTCCTCCGCGCGTGGCGTGCACCACACTGCGCACATCTGCAGCGATCTGGAGCAGACCATCCGCTTCTACCAGGACGTCCTCGGGTTCCCGCTGATCGAGATGTTCGAGAACCGCGACTACCAGGGCAGCACACACTTCTTCTTCGACATCGGCCTCGGCAACACGTTGGCCTACTTCGACCTGCCCGGACTCGACCTGGGACCGTACCAAGAGGTGCTCGGCGGCCACCACCACCTGGCCATCTCGATGGAACGTGGCGAGTGGGAGCAAGCACGGGCCCGCCTCGATGCCGCGGGCATCGAATACGCCCACGTCGACGGCTCGTCGCTCTACTTCCGCGGGCCCGACGGCGAACGACTGGAACTGATCAGCGATCCGCTGTTGGAGATGTACGGCAAGCCGGTGGGCTGACGCTGCCGCGACCGCAGTTCACGATGCCGACAGTTGAGCCCCGGCCAACTCGAAGGTGGTAGTGCCGCCAGTCGACTCGAACTCGATCGTCATCTCCTGGATCGGCTGCTGCTGACCCGGCTCGTACACGCCCGCCGTGAGCGTGTAGGCGCCGTCGGCGAGGAAGGCCACCGTGTCGCCACCGTCGCACGGGTTGTTGCCCGCGGGCACCTCGGCCAGGATCGTGCGCGCCATGGCAAATGGATCGCCGGTGATCGGCACGCACGCCACGCCGGCCTGCCCACCCTGCGCGGAGGTGACGAACACCAGCAGCATCTGGCCGGCATGGCCGGTGATCGCGGTAGACGAGACGCTCACCGTCGCCGCGGTGTCGCCGGTGTAGGTGGCCGCGGCGATACCCGAGCCGCTCGGCCCACCGGTGGCGACGCCCGAACCGTCGATGGTGGTGCCGCCGGCGTCGGTGCCGTCGCTTGCGTCGCCGCTGCCATCACTGCCCCCATCGCCGCCACCATCGTCGTCGCCGTCGGCGTTGTCGTTGCCCGCACCGGTGGCATCGGCGGTCGCCGCGGGATCGTCGTCACCCGCTTCGCCGGAGCCGTCGTCGTTGCAGGCGCCGAGCAGCGCCACCGCGGCCAACGCCGCCCCCAGCCGAACGATCGCTCGCTTCTTGAGTGGAACGCGCCTGATCATGGTCACCTCCGGTCGTTCATCGCACGGTACCACCGCACTCTCACCGCAGCACGGTGATCGTGGCCACTTGCCGGTGTGTCTACCATGCGCCCATGGAATTTCACTTTGCCACTGTTTGGGAGTCGGTCGCCGATGTGCTCGCCGATGACGACGCACTCGTGCACGGCTCGTCGCGGGTCACCTGGCGTCAGTACGACGACCGCGCCTCACGAATGGCAGCGGCCTTCTCGGCGGCCGGCCTGCGTCCCGACTCGAAGCTGGGCCTCTACCTGTTCAACGGCAACGAGTATCTGGAGAGCCACTTCGGCGCGTTCAAGATGCGCGCCGTGCCGGTGAACGTCAACTACCGCTACGTCGACGAGGAGTTGCGCTACCTGCTCGACAACGCCGACGCCGAGGCGCTCGTCTACCACTCGTCGCTCGGCGATCGGGTGGCGCGGGTGAAGGATCGTCTGCCGGGGGTGAAGCTCTGGGTCGAGGTCGACGACGGCTCACCCGGTCAGGTGCCCGGCTCGGTGCCCTACGAGACGCTGATCGCCGAACACGACCCGATGCCGCGCATCGCTCGCGAGGAGAGCGACATCTACATGCTCTACACCGGCGGCACCACAGGCATGCCCAAGGGCGTGATGTACCAGATGGGCGACATCACCCGCGCCTTCGTGTCGATCGGCTTCCCGATCATCGGCCGCCAACCACCGGCGGAAGCGGCCGACATCCCCGCCATCGTGTCCGATGCTGTCGCCGCCGGCTCGCGCATCATCAGCCTCACCGGCGCGCCGCTGATGCACGGCACCGGCGTATGGCTGGGGGCGATGGTGCCCCAGCTCGGCGGGGCGACGGTTGTCACCTTGCAGGGGCGTTCGCTCGACCCTGACGAGGTGCTCACCACGCTGCAACGTGAACGGTGCACCAACCTCACCATCGTCGGTGATGCCTTCGCCAAGCCGATCATCCGCGCCATCGACACGGCTGCGGCTGCGGGCAAGCCTTACGACCTGTCGGCGATGAAGATGATCATCTCCTCCGGGGTGATGTGGACCTCAGAGGTGAAAGAACAGCTGCTCGAGCGGATCGAGCAAGTGTGGCTGGTCGATGCGATGGGTTCCTCCGAGGGCTCGATGGGCACGAGCATCTCGATGAAGGGCATGCCCGCCGCCACCGCCCGCTTCTCGCCTTCGGAGGGAGCCAAGGTGTTCACCGACGACGACCGCGAGGTGACCCCCGGCTCGGGCGAGATCGGCATGCTTGCGTCAGGTGGCATGGTGCCGGTCGGCTACTTCAAGGACCCGGAGAAGTCGGCGCGCACGTTCCGCACGATCAACGGCAAGCGCTACTCGTTCCCCGGCGACATGGCGATGGTGGGCGAGGACGGGTCGATCGTTCTGCTCGGCCGCGGCAGCCAGGTGATCAACTCGGGTGGCGAGAAGATCTTCCCCGAGGAGGTCGAAGAAGCTGTGAAGCGCGTCGACGGCGTGATCGACTGTCTGGTCGTCGGCACCGACGACGATCGCTTCGGCCAGGTAGTGACCGCCGTCGCCTCGCTCACCCCCGGCGCTCAGGTGACTGCTGACGACGTCATCGCTTCGGTGAAGGGCGAGCTGGCGCACTACAAGGCGCCCAAGCACGTGGTGTTCGTGGCCGAAGTGCCGCGTGCCCCCAACGGCAAGGCCGACTACAAGACGGCGTTCAACCTCGCCGTCGGGTCGCTCACCGCGGACTGACCTGCAGTTTCTCGCGGAAGAAGGCCAGCACGCGCTGCACGCTGGCTTCGTCGCGCTGCTCGGTGAGCACGCTGTGATCGCTGCGCTTGCTGCTCGGTAGCTCGATCGCAAGGAAGGCGTCGCCGAGTAGTTCGCGCAAACGCTCGAAGCGGGTGCCCACCAACTTGTCGTCGGTGAAGCGCAACCCGAGCACCTCGCAACCCTCGGCTGCCCGGCGGGCCACCAGCAGCGCGTCATCGGGTGACAGGTTCAGGTCGTCGGCGCGTTTGGCTGTGACGGCGAACGGCATCGACGGCTGGCTGAGCACGGGGGCAACGACGAAATCATCGACCATCATCCCCAACGCGAAGCCGCCGCTGAAGCACATACCCAGCGCCCCCACCCCCGGCCCACCGACGTCGTCGTACAGCGAACGGGCCAGCGCGCGCAGGAAGCCGATAACCGGCGAGGTCTCCTTCAGCGCCCAGGTGGTGAACTCGCGGGCAACGCACACCTGCAGCATCGAGGAGGCGAGATAGCGCCCACTCACCTCCCGGCCCGGCTTGCCCACCAACGAGGGCAACACGACGGTGAACCCGGCCGCGACCACGTCGTCGGCGAAGGCGAGCACCTTGGGAGTGATGCCCGGGATCTCGTGCACCACCACCACACCCGGCCCGCTGCCTCTGCGGTACACGTCGCGGGTGAGTCCGGCGGCGGTGAACGACGACTTGACCCAGGTGTCGATCGCGGCCATTGCCCCTCAGTCTGCCTTCAACGCGGCGAGTGCCTGCTCGGCCAGCGCCTCGGTAGCGGTGCGGAAGATGTCGAACTCGACGCCCTCCTGCTGCCCCATCGCCCCGTAGAGGTAGCGGGCGTACACGCCTTCGCTGATCACTGCCAACCGCCACGCCCCGAACGCGATGTAGTAGCCGATGTCGGAGACGTCGCGCCCGGTGCGCTGCGCGTAGCGCTGCACCATCGCGCCATACGGCGGGAAGTCGCCGGCCACCGTCGGGTCGTTCTGGCGTGCGTTGCCGAGCGCCGGGTCGAACCAGTACACGCCGAGGTACCCGACATCGGCCAGCGGGTCGCCAAGCGTGCACAACTCCCAGTCGAGCACTGCGTTCACCCGCCCGCGGTTGGTGTCGGCGAGCACGTTGCCAAAGCGGTAGTCGCCGTGAGCGATCGACACACCCTGCTGCGCGGGCATGCGCTCGCGCAGCAGGCGGGCCACCTCGTCGACCACCGGCAACTGGCGGGTGCGCGACTGCTCCCACTGCGTGCTCCAGCGCTTCACCTGCCGCTCGACGTAGCCCTCGCGGCGCGCGAGTGTGCCGAGACCCACCGCGTCGACGTCGACCGCGTGCAGGTCGGCGAGCACGTCGAACAGGTGCTCGGCCACACCGCGGCGCAGGTCGGCCGACATCTGCTCCACCCGCTCCGGGCCATCGAGCACCACACCTTCGACGAACGACATCACGTAGAACGGTGCGCCGTTGACGGCCTCGTCGGTGCACAATCCGAGGGCGCGCGGCACCGGCACGCCGGTGGTACCGACGGCGGAGATGATGCGGTGTTCGCGGGCCATGTCGTGAGCGGTGGCCAACACATGTCCGAGCGGCGGGCGGCGGAGCACGAACTGCGTGCCGTCAGCGCCCAGCACGCGAAAGGTGAGGTTCGAACGCCCACCGGTGATCAGCTCGAACTCGAACGGCGCCAGCGCCCCGGCAATGTGCTCCTGCAGCCAATGGCTGACCTTGTCGACTTCGATGCCCTGCACGGGCGGTCACCGTAGTGCGTGTCAGGGCCGGCCGACGCCGACCACCTTGTTCCAGCTCACGGTGGAGATGGTGACGTTGGTGCCCGGCTGTGCTGCGTGCACGATGCGGCCACCGCCGATGTAGAGCGCGACGTGGCCGATGGGCGTGTAGTAGAAGATCAGGTCGCCCGGTTGCGCCTGGTCGAGCGGCACATGGGCTGTGGAGGAGTACTGGCGTCCGCTCTGGTGCGGCAGGCTGACCCCGGCCCGCTCCCACGCCCACGCGGTGAGCCCGGAGCAGTCGAACGACACCCCCGGGTTGGCGGTGGCGTACTTGTAGGGCACACCGATCTGGCTGAGCGCGGCGTTCACCGCCACTTGCGCGCGGCTGGACGGTGCGGGGTAGCTGCCGCCGCCTCCGCCGCCACCCGAGCTTCCGCCTGACGACCGGGTCGACGATGTCGAGCCACCGGACGACGCGCTGCGCCGACTGACGCGAGCCGCGGCGGCGCGACGTTCCTCCGCCTCTTTCAGCTTGGCCTCGCCCAGATCGCGCTTGGCCTGGGCGAGCTTCTCGGTGTATTCCTTCTCGAGCGACTCGTAGTCGGTCTGCTGCGTCTCGAGCGTGGTGATCAGCTCGCCCAGCTCCTGCTTCTTGCGCTCCTGCCGGGTCTGCTCGTCGCTCAGCTGGTCGAACAACGCCTGCAGCGAGTCCATGCTCGCCGAACCAGAGTCGATCGCCGCCAGCCCGAGAGCCGACTTCTGCTCGCCCTCGATGAAGCTGCTGGCGGAGGCGAACAGTGGGCTGTTCATGAACGAGTCGCCGGTGACGAAACGATCTACGGCGATGTCGGTGAGCACCGTCTGCACCGTGCCCAACTGCGACTGCATCTCGTCGATGCGCACCTGCGACTCGGCGATCTCCTGCTGCAGTTCGGTCTGGCGCTCCTGCGCGTTCGAGTAGTTCTCCTCGATGCGCCCGAGATCGTCGCGGTACTTCTCCAGCTCGGCGGCGGTGCGGTCGACCTGGCGCTGCGCTTCGTCGACCCCGTCGGCGACGGCCAGCTGCGCGGGGCCGACCAAGGCCACCAGGATGGCCGCCGCGCCGGCCGTCAGCCAGCCGTGCGGGGGGCGGAGCGAGCGTCGAGCGGACATGACGGAGACATGTTAGCGGATGTTACGAATGCATTGCGAACAGGGCTCTGTCGTCCCCCGGGGTATCGGTCACAGGCCTTCTGTGCAGGACTTTCGCGCAGGTGTCTGATGTGACAGGAGCACCCGCCACCAGCGCCCGTCGCTCGCCCGTCGCTCCCCCGTCGCTCGCCTCACCTACTCCCCCACCTACTCCCACTCAATCGTGCCCGGCGGTTTGGAGGTGACGTCGTACACCACCCGGTTCACCCCCGGCACCTCGTTGATGATGCGGTTCGACATCGTCTCGAGCAGGTCGTAGGGCAGCCGCGCCCAATCGGCGGTCATCGCGTCGTCGCTGGTCACTGCACGGATGATGACCGGGTGGGCGTAGGTGCGCTCGTCGCCCATCACGCCCACCGAGCGCACGTCGGCGGCGAGCACCGCGAAGCTCTGCCACAGCTCGCGCTCGAGGCCGGCCTTGTGGATCTCGTCGCGCACGATCGCGTCGGCGCGCTGCAAGATGGCCACCCGCTCGGGGGTCACCTCGCCGAGGATGCGCACACCGAGACCCGGGCCGGGGAACGGCTGGCGCAGCACGATCTCGTCGGGCAGGCCGAGCTCCTTGCCCAGCTTGCGCACCTCGTCCTTGAACAGTTCGCGCAGCGGCTCGACCAGCGCGAGGGTCATGTCCTCGGGCAGGCCACCAACGTTGTGGTGGCTCTTGATCACCGCCGCGGTGCCGTCGTGGCCGCCGCTCTCGATCACGTCGGGGTAGAGCGTGCCCTGCACGAGGTACTTGGCGTCGCTGAGGCCACCTGTGTGCTCTTCGAATATGCGCACGAACAGCTCGCCGATGATCTTGCGCTTCAGCTCGGGCTCGACCACACCGGCCAGGCGTTCGAAATAGCGCGGGCCGGCGCTGACGTGGATCAGCTCGATGCCCATGTTGCGCTTGAACGTCTCCACCACCTGGTCGGATTCGTCGAGGCGCATCAGGCCGGTGTCGACGTAGATGCACACCAGCTGGTGGCCGATGGCCCGGTGCACCAGCGCTGCCGCCACCGCGCTGTCGACACCTCCGCTGAGCGCGCA
>CAUJEE010000227.1 GCA_963169215.1 Actinomycetota bacterium | reverse complement strand
CGGCGAGGTCGAGGTGTTGGTCCACCAGGCGCAACGCAAGCGGCTCGGCGCCCATCAGGGTCGCGGGCGATGTGTCGGCTGCCGCCGGCGTAGCCCCGCCGACGACCACCGCCGTCGTTAGTGCCGCGGCGGTGATGACGAGTGGTACGAGCCAGGTGAACGTGGTCGCGGCGCGCGCCGGCCGACCGTGTCCGAGGTTCACGCCAGCTTCCGTTCGTACACTCGCAGTTGCGTCGGGAGGCGCACGAAGCCGGTGCGGTCGTACAACTCGAGCGCGGCGGCGTTGTCGAATGCTGTGTTCACCAACGCGCTCGTCACCCGCCAGCGGGCCATCCACCCCAGCGAGTCGGCCACCAGCGCGAGGCCCAAGCCGCGTCGCTGGGCCGCGGGGAGTACGGCGAGGCGCTGCAGAAACCCGCGCCGCCCGTCGCGCCCGGTCACCGCGTAGGCGACCGTGCTGCCTAGTGACGTGCTGCCTAGTGACGTGCCGCTCGGAGACTCGCCGCCCAGGTCATCGCCGCCGGCGGACCGCAGGCGATGACGCGGGGTCGCCGAACACACGTCGTGCAGCGCGTTGTCGTCGAGCGCCCACTCGCGCCCGAAGGCGGCCAGGTCGATCTGCGCGGCGCGGCCCAGTCGGCGTGGGCTGAGCCGCTCGGTGCTCGCCGCGTACTCAGCGAGGGCTGCCGCCGAATCGCGCACCGTGCGGTTCTCGAGCAGGGCCAGTTCCTGCAGCACCTGGAAACCGACGGATTCCAGCAGGTCGGCGGTCGGCCCGCTCATCACCGAGGTGCGCACGGCGGTGAATCCGACCGCCGCTATCGCCTCCCCCCAGCGCAGCAGGTCGTCGGCGGTGGGAGCCGAGCGCTGCAGGTAGCAAACCATGTGTGCGATGCGCGGTCGGTACGACCAGCGCTGCACACGGCAGGTGGTGCTGCCGTGCAGCAGGAACGGGGTGCGCGGCGGCTCCTGCGGAGGTGTGCGTTGGTCGGCCACCTGCATCATCGTGAAACGGTAGCGGGCCAGCCCCATGGCACGCCCGGCGGCGGCCGCTCGGTCATCCGCTCACCCCTGTCGGCGCGGGCGGTGGCCGATAGCGTCGCGGCCGTGACGGTGCTGTTCACCACCCATGCCGACTGCCTCGAGCACCTCGCCGGGCCGCGCCATCCCGAGCGTCCCGAGCGTCTGCACGCGGTGTGGGCGGGCGTGCAGTTGGCGGGGGTCGGCGAGGCGATCGAGATGCTCGAACCGCGGCCGGCCGCGCTCGCCGACATGCAACTTGTGCATCCGGCCGACTACCTCGCCCGCATCGAGGGCATCTGCGCCGCCGGCGGTGGCCAACTCGACCCCGACACCTGGGCCGCGGCGGGTTCGTGGCGGGCGGCGACGCTGGCCGCAGGAGCCGGGCTCACCGCCATCGACGCGCTGCGCGCCGGACGGGCCTCCTCGGCCTTCTGTGCCGTGCGCCCGCCCGGGCACCATGCCACCAGCAACGAGTCGATGGGCTTCTGCCTGGTCAACAACGTCGCCGTCGCCGCCGCCGCGCTGGCTGCTGCCGGCGAGCGGGTGCTGGTGTTCGACTTCGACGCGCACCACGGCAACGGCACGCAGGCGATCTTCTACCACGACCCGCAGGTGATGTTCGTCAGCCTGCACCAGTGGCCGCTGTACCCGGGCACCGGTCGCCACAGCGAGGTGGGCGAAGGGGCGGCGCGCGGCGGCACGCTCAACATCCCGCTACCCGCGGGTACCACCGGCGACGTGTACCTGTACGCGTTCGACGAGTTGGTCGCCCCGGTGGTGACCCGCTTCGCACCCACCTGGGTGTTGGTCTCGGCCGGCTTCGACGCCCACCGCGACGATCCGATCACCGAGCTTGGCCTCACCGCCGGCGACTACGGGCCGTTGGTGCGCCGGGTGCTGTCGCTGGTGCCTGCCGGGCACCGGTTGGTGATGCTCGAGGGTGGTTACGACCTGGCCGCCCTGTCGAACTCGGCGGCCACAGTGCTGCGGGCGATGGCCGACATCGACGGCGAACCGCTGGAGGAGTGCAGTTCCGGCGGGCCGGGGCACGGCGCGGTACGGCGTGCCCGTGACTATTGGGAACTCGAAGGCCTGCTGTGATCCCTCCCCGGTTCCAACCGGTGTTCGACGACCTGGCACCGCTCGCGGCTCGCTTCGCCGCGGCCGGGCACCGGCTGTACCTCGTCGGTGGCACCGTGCGCGACCTGCTCGCCGGGCCGACCACGACCGAGGCCGACTACGACGCCACCACCGATGCCCGCCCCGAGCAGGTGAAGCAGTTGCTGCGCGGTTGGGCCGACGCGGTGTGGACCCAGGGCGAACGCTTCGGCACGATCGGCGCCAAGAAACAGTTTGCCTCGGGGTTGCGCTCGGTCGAGATCACCACCCACCGCGCCGAGGCCTACTCCTCCGACTCGCGCAAGCCCGACGTGGAGTTCAGTGATCGCATCGAGGCCGACCTGTCGCGGCGCGACTTCACCATCAACGCGATGGCCCTCGAACTCACCGGCAGCGAGCCGACGCTGGTCGACCCCTTCGGTGGGGCAGCCGACCTCGCCACCCGCACGCTGCGCACACCACTGGCGCCGGAGACGAGCTTCACCGACGACCCACTGCGCATGTTGCGTGCGGCCAGGTTCGTCGCCGCGCTGGAGGCCACGCCAGTGCCCGAGTTGGTGGCCGCGGTGCAGGCCATGGCCACCCGCCTCGAGATCGTGTCCGCCGAGCGCATCCGCGACGAACTCGACAAGCTGGTCACCCTCGCGCACCCCTCCGCCGGGCTGTGGTTCGCGATCGACACCGGCCTGGCCGAGCATTTCCTGCCCGAACTGCCGGCGATGCGGCTCGAACAAGACCCGGTACACCGCCACAAGGACGTGCTCACCCACACCCTGGCGGTGCTCGAGAACATCCGCCCACCCGCCGAGCAACCAGCAGATCGGCCGCCGTTCGACTTCCGCCGCACGCGGCTCGCGGCCCTGTTCCACGACGTCGGCAAGCCGCGCACCCGTGGCTACCAGAAGGGCCGCGGGGTCACCTTCCACCACCACGACGCGGTGGGGGCGCGGATGACCCGCAAGCGGCTGGAGGCGCTGCGCTACAGCAACGACGACGTCACCGCGATCACCGAGCTGGTGGCCTTGCACCTGCGCTTCCACACCTACTCGATGGGCTGGACCGACTCGGCGGTTCGTCGCTACGTACGCGACGCGGGCCCGTACCTGCGCGAACTCAACGTGCTCACCCGCGGTGATTGCACTACCCGCAACGAGGCCAAGGCCCGGCAGTTGGCGGCGCGGATGGACGACCTGGAGGCGCGCATCGACGAGCTGGCGACGCGCGAGGAGCTGGCCGCGATCCGCCCGGAGCTGAACGGTGGCCAGGTGATGGAGCAACTCGGCGTCGGGCCCGGCCCGGTGGTGGGTGCCGCACTGGCCTACCTGCTGGAGATCCGCCTGGAGGAGGGGCTGCTCGGTGAGCAGGCCGTCCGCGAGCGGCTCGACGACTGGTGGCGCACCAACCATCGAGGGTGATACCGTCGCTCTTCTTCCTCAGGGGAGGGGGAGGCATGGTCGATTCACGGGCCGGCGATCCGGGCAGTACCGCCAGTAGCTCGACCGCGATCGCCCATCCGGCCCTGGGGCGCGGCCGGTTCGGGGTGTTGAGTCCGCGGGCCGCCCAGCCCGGCAATCGTGCCGCGTTCACCGTTGCCGGCTCGGTGGTGGTCATCGGCGTGGTCACCGCCGTGGCCGCGCTCGTTTCGGGTCGCGACGACCCGCACCAGATCCGCGCCTGGGCCGATCTGGCCCTGGTGGGTGTGTCGTTGCTCGGGGTCGCCGTGTCGCGCTGGCGGGCGCGCCTGGCCGCCGCGCCGCATTGGCGGTTGTCGACGGCGGCCTTCTCCTGCTCGGCGGTAGCTCATGCCGTGTTGGCAGTGCGGGCCGAACGGTGGCTCGAGCGGCACGGGCCGGGCATCGAAGACCTGTTCACGTTCGGCTTCTACGTGTTCGTCGTCGCGTTCTTCGTGCAGTTGCTGCGCGCCGCCGACCGCAGTGTGCTGCACGTGCACCTCGCCGACTCGCTGCTGGTCGCGGCCGCGGGCACGTTCGTGCTGTGGGAGGTCGTGATCCGCAGCGGCCTCGGCGATCCGTCGGTGTACAGCGCGGCGACGCAAGTGATCGTGGTGGCGCAGCCCTTCTTCGACCTGCTGGCCGTGGTGGTGATCGTGCTGCTTTTGATCGCCGAGGTGTCGACCCCGCGTCTCGTCGGGCTGCTCGGTGCACTCGCGCTGTGGGTGGCCGACGTGTGGGCGGCATCTGGATGGCTCACCACCACAGCGCGCATGTGGACCGCATTTGCTCTGTGGGTAGCAGGTGTGGGGGCGTTGATCACCGCCTGCGCGCTCACCCGCATGTCGCGCATGGCGCCACTGCGCCCGACGGTGTGGCGCGAGGTGGTGGTGCACGGCTCGCTGGCGGTGGCGCTGGCCATCGGCGTGTGGGAGTACGTCGCCCGCGCCTCCAAGGCCACCGCCACCACCGTCGCCCTGGGCATCGCCACCGCCGTGCTCTTCTCGCTCAGCCAACTGGCCTCGCGCCGCCAGGCAACACGGTGGGCCGACCAACTGAACGAGAACATCGAGCAGTTGCGCGTGGCCCAAGACGAGCTGCGCGAGCTGATCGACGACCTGCCCACGGCCGTGCTGGTGCTCGACGAACACGGCCGCATGATCGAACTCAACAACCCTGCCGCGAAGCTCACCGGCCGTACCCGCGACGACCTGTTGGGCCGCTACTTCGAGGAGGTGTTCGCCCGCGAGCACCGCGACACGCTGCGTCAACTGTGGGGGATGATGCGCGTCGGCGAGATACCGCGAGTAGAGCGGCCGACGTTGCGCGTCGACCATCCCGACGGCAAGACAGTGCTGCTCGAGGCCGACACCAATCTCCCCATCCGCGACATGCGGCGCATCCCGATCGCGTTGCGCGACGTCACCGAAGGCGTGGCTGCCGCCGATCGTCTGCGCCGCGCCCGTGAGCGCTTCCGGCTGGCCTTCCACGGCGCGCCCACGGGCATGGCTTTGTCGTCGCTGCCCGACCGGGTGGTGCTCGACGTCAACGCCTCGCTGGAGCAGATGCTCGGCCGTAGCCGCGACGAGTTGGTGGGTAACACCCTCGACGAGTTGGTGCACCCCGACGATCAAGGCCTGCCTTCGCTGCTCACCGGCGCGCTGGCCATGGCGGACGAGGGCGACGCGGTCAACCAGTTCCGTCACGACCGCCGCTATCTGCGCGGCGATGGTGGGGTGGTGTGGGCGCGCACATGGGTGTCGGTGATGGACGACGGCGATGGTGGTCGGTTGGCCATCGCGCACATCGAGGACATCACCGAGCGGCGGCGCAACGAGGAGCGCCTCGAATGGGCGGCATCGCACGACGGGCTCACCGGCCTGCCCAACCGCTTCCGCTTCCTCGATCGGCTGGCGGTGCATCTCGACCATTCACCACCCGGGTCGGTGGCCGTGCTGTTCCTCGACCTCGACAACTTCAAGGTGATCAACGACAGCCTCGGCCATGATGCCGGCGACCAGTTGCTGCGCGAGTTGGCCGAACGGTTGCGCGCCGTCGTGCGCGACCGCGATCTGCTCGGTCGCTTCGGGGGTGACGAGTTCATCGTCATGCTGCGCGACGTGGGGGGCATCCACGATCCACTCGATATCGCCCATCGGTTGCGCCGCGAGATCGCCCGCCCGTTCACGATGGATGAGGGCGACATCTACGTCACCGCCAGCATCGGCATCGCCGTGGCCGACCGCGGCGGGGTGAGCACCACCGACCTGCTGCGTGATGCCGATGCCGCGATGTATCGGGCCAAGGCTCGCGGTCGCGACTGCGTGGAGGTGTTCTCCGCCGACACCCACGACTCGTCGCTGCTCACGCTGCGCACCACCAACGAACTGCGCCGCGGTCTCGAGCGGGGCGAGGTGGTGCCCTACTACCAGCCGGTGGTCGAGTTGCACAGCGGGAAGCTGGTGGGGTTCGAGGTGCTCGCCCGCTGGCGCCACCCCGATCGTGGCCTGCTCGGGCCGGAGCAGTTCTTGCCGATGGCCGAGGAGACCGGGCTGATCGGCGAGGTCGGTGCGGCGGTGCTGCGCGGCTCGTTGGCCCAGCTTGGTCAGTGGCAGGTCGGCAATCCTCGCTTCGCCGAGTTGTCGGTGTCGGTGAATGTGAGCGTGCGCCAGTTGGCCAGCAGCGCGCTCGCCGAACTGGTGTCGCAGACGCTCGCCGAGACCGGGGTGCCCGCCGATGCGTTGTGGCTGGAGATCACCGAGACCGCGCTGATGGCCGACGTCAAGGCCGCCACTGTCGCCCTGCGCGAACTGCGCAGTCTCGGTCTGCACCTCGCCGTCGACGACTTCGGCACCGGCTACTCGTCGCTCACCTACCTGAAGCGCTTCCCGGTGGAGGCGATCAAGATCGATCGCACGTTCATCAACGGCCTGGGCATCGACAGCGAGGATTCGTCGATCGTCGAGGCGGTGGTCAACCTCGGGCACTCGCTGGGGTTGGTAGTGGTGGCCGAGGGTGTGGAGACCCCGCTGCAACTGGCCCGCCTGCGCGAACTCGGGTGCGATCAGGGGCAGGGGTACCTGTTCGGTCGCCCGCGTCCCCCCGATCTGGTGGAGGCCGAGTACTCACTGGCCTGATGCCGGCCAGGTGTTCGCCCCGCGCCGGTCAGACGCCCAGCTTGCGGGCGCGGAGTACGAGCACCGACGGGCACAGCGGGTCGTGCACCCGGTCGTCGTTGAGTTCGAGCACCATGTCGAAGTGGAAGTTGGCCCGCTCGAAGGCCATGTACAGCTCGGCGAAGCTCTGTACGCCGTGGGCATAGACATGGTTGGCGGTGCGGGTCTGGTCGAACATCACCGCCACCGGGTGGGTGGCAGCCACGACGAAGGCCGAGCCCGGCTTGAGCACCCGATGCACCTGGCGCAGCACTCGCGGCAGGTCGTCGACCCCGCCGAGCGAGTGCGCGGCGAGCACCATGTCGACCGACGCGCTGGTGGCGAAGCCGAGGTCGGCGAGGTCGCCCTGGTGGCACTCGACGCGCACCTCGGCGCGGTCGGCAGCCAGACGCAGGCCGTCGATCGCCCGCTGATCGGGGTCGACGGCGATCGCCTTGGCACCAAGGCGGGCCATGGCGACGGAGTTGGGCGGTGAGGAGACACCGAGTTCGATCACCCGCTTGCCGCTGATGTCGCCGCACAGCCGCAACTCGCCGTCGTCGGCGACATTGGCCCCGAAGGAGATGTTCATCGCTCCCCAGTCTGCACCGCCGCGCGCCTGTCGCGGGGGATGAACCGGGTCGGCGGCCACGCGATCAGAGGGTTTCGCGCGACGTGCACGGTGAAGGGTGCGGGCTAACCTCGCCGCCCATGGGTTTCGGTACGGGTTCGCTGCGTGGCCAGGCCGGTGTGGTCGACCATCGCCTGTCGCGTCGGCACCTGATCAACGAATACAAGCGTGGTCGCCTGCGCCAGGATCAGGTGTGCGACGCCCATCCGGAACTGATCCGCGCCGCCCGCAACGTCGGCGCGCCGGCGTCGGTGGCCTGCCCGATCTGCACCGCCGACGAGTTGCGTCTGATCACCTATGTGTTCGGTCCGCGACTGCCGGCGCACGGGCGCTGCATCTCCACCGCGCAAGAACTGCGCCGCCTCGACGCCCGCCCTGACGAGCTCACCGCCTATGTCGTGGAGGCCTGCGTCGAATGTCGCTGGCACCACCTGCTGCGCGTTCTGCCGGTGGGCAACCGCGCCCCACGCGCCGCAGCCCTCTGACCGGCGACGTCAGAACGGGCTGAAGCCGAAGCGCTCACGACTCGAAGATCGTCGGGTTGAGGAACTGGCCACCGAAGAACGCCGACCTGTCCTGCCCGGTGAGCTGCGCCTCGTCGCACACCTCGTCCCACGCGTCGCGCACGACCTGCACCTGGGCATCGACAATGTCCCGGGCGGTCGCTTGGTCGAGGTGGTACACGTCGGCGCGGGCCACGAGCGCGGCGAGATTGGCTGCTCGCTGTCCTTCGCGCCCGTACGCCATCGCCTGGTTCGCCTCACCTCCCGAGCGGGCCTGCGGGCAGATGTCGTAGGCAGGCGACAGCTGCAGACCGCTTGCGCCCACGAGCGCGGCATGGTTGCGGCCGTGATCGTCGGTGTTGCCGCAGACGATGTTGAACGCGATCCGGCCGAACAGTTCGCGGAGCGTGAGGTCGGGCTGCACGAAGGCATTGCGGATCTCGTCGGCGAGGGCCCAGTAGGTCGCGTAGCGGCCGCTCGGATAGGCGTTGAGACCGAGAACGGTGAGCGCCGAATCGGCTCTCACGCGCTGTTTGGCCCCGATTCGGTCGAACCGCTCCACCAACAGCACGTGACGCTTGTGGGCTTGTACGAGCGATACCCGGGCTGTGTCGAGTCCGCAGCGCCGCGCCAAGGACATCGCCACGAACTCACCCTGCACCACCGGGTAGGTGTCGCTGGTGGAGGCGAACTTGGCGATCAAGCTGCGGCCGGCGTCGTGCAGCAGGGCCTTCGGACGCGCGCCACCGATCGAGGTGCCGTGTAACAGCGCCGGCGTCCAGCCGCCCGCAGACCACCGGCTCGATTGCGTCCGGTAGCCAGATCCAGACATAGAGCTGTTCGGGCGGTCGCCGCACCAGCTCAGAAGTCGTCATCGACCGTCACCTTGCGGGCGCTGGCCGGCAGCAGTGCCAGTTCTGCACGCTTGTACGCGGCGAGGCGGTTGCGGTTGTCCTCGCTGTCGAAGAGGGGGACGTCAACGAGGTGGGCGGCCTCGAAGCAGGTGCCGATGGCTACCGTCGGGTCGCCGTGCTCGATCTTGGCCAGCGTCTGACGGGATACACCGACACGCTCGGCCAGCTCGGCCATCGTCCACCGTCGCCGCAAGCGCCCGACGCGGATCATCGATCCCAGAAGCTGGGCCGCCTCACGAGCCGCTGGAGACACCTGGGATGAATTCATGTCGACCATAGTCGACCGGACATGTACTTATGTCAAGTATGTATAACCTCGCTGTCCGGAGGACCTCGACCCCCGACTCTCTACCCCCGACTCTGACCGGCAGCGTCAGAACGGGCTGAAGCCGAGGCGGTTGCGGATCGACGTGGCCTCGCCGACATGGGCGTGGCCATGACCGATCACCGGCCACTGCACCAGCCACCAGATCGGCTTGCCCTCCCACATCGCGAACAGCCAGGGCAGTTCGTCGCGGTCGAGCGCGGCCCGGGTGGTGAGTCGGTAATCGCTGTGCGGCACGCTGTCGAGCACCAACGACCCGAGCGCATCGAGCCAGGCGGCTGAGGTGTCGAACACGTCGATCAGGTAGCGCGCCAGCGCGGCGGTGTCGACCGCGGCCGACAGCGAGCGGTCCTCGGCTTCGGCGATGCCCACGCCACTGGGCGCTCCAGCGAGGCCGAGCGCGTCGCGGTGGGCGATGAACAGCGGCTCGCGGTCGCGGATGACGGCGTTGACGGCCAGATCGTGGTGACGGGCGAGGTGCAGCAACAGCCCGTTGAGGGTGGCCCCGCCCCCGTCGGCCTGCTCGCGCCAGTACTGCACGGGCACCAGCCCGACCACTCCGTCGAACAACTTGCCGCGCAGTGAGGCGAGGTCGCTGGTCATCCATCCGTGCAGGTCCACACCCTGCAAGGTAGTGGGCACGGTGGCGCCGCCTGGGCGCTGCCCGGCCGAGGCGGCCGCGGTGCCAACCGCGTAACACCCCCTCGTCACACTGGCGGCCATGTACACGTTCTGCCGAACCGCTTCACGGCCGGGTACACTCGCCCGGTCATATTGGCCCTGCCCCATTCCGGGGCCCCGGGTGCTCCCCGGGTCCGAAGGGAGGAATCACACGCATGATGCGTGCCTATGAGCTGATGATCATCCTCGACGGTGATCTCGACGAGGCTGCGGCCCAGGGTTGGGTGAAGTCGGTGTCCGACTCCATCGCCAAGGCCGGCGGCAACGTCCACGGCAAGCCCGATTGGTGGGGGAAGCGCCAGTTCGCCTACCCGATCCACAAGAAGGAGTACGGCTACTACGCCGTCATGCATGTCGTCGCCCCCGGCGGCGCGCTCGACGAGTTCGAGCGCGCGCTGCGCATCGCCGACGACGTCGTCCGCCACAAGCTGCTGCGTCTGCCCGAGGCCGAGGCCGCGCGCCGCGGCATCGCGGTGGGCGCCTAGCCACTCCCGCACCAAGCCGCCTCATCCAAAGGAGCCACCACCATGGCCGACAGCACCATCACCGTCGTGGGCAACCTCACCCGCGATCCCGAACTCCGCTTCACCACCGGGGGGCGCGGCACGGCGAACTTCGGTATCGCCGTCAGCCGCCGCTACCAGGTGAACAACGAATGGCAGGAGCAGACCTCGTTCTTCAACATCGTCGCCTGGGGAACCCTGGCCGAGAACGCGGCCGCGTCACTCAACAAGGGCCATCGGGTGATCGTCACCGGTCGCCTCGAGCAGCGCAGCTACGACGACAAGGAAGGCCAGAAGAAGAGCATCGTCGAGATCGTCGCCGACGAGATCGGCCCTTCGCTGCGCTGGGCGCGTGCCGAGATCGAAAAGATCGCCCGCGACTCCGGCGGCGGTTCCGGCGGTTCCAGTGGTGGTGGCGCTTCGGCTGGCGGTGCCGGCCGCGCCCCCGACCCCGTGTACGGCGACGAAGAGCCGTTCTGACCCACACTTTCCCCGATCGAAGAGAGCACTCCCATGGCAAGCAACAACAACAACAAGAAGGGCAAGCCGCGAGCATCCAAGGATGCGGCCAACCCGAAGAAGTTCAAGAAGAAGACCAGCATCCTGGTCACCGACAAGGTCGAGTACATCGACTACAAGGACGTCAACCTGCTCACCCGCTTTGTCAGCGATCGTTCCAAGATCCGCAACCGACGCGTCACGGGCAACTCGGTGCAGCAGCAGCGCGAGATCGCCAACGCGGTGAAGAACGCCCGTGAGATGGCGCTGCTGCCCTACACCAAGCGTGTGGCCCAGACCCGCACCTCGCGCCCGCCGCGCGATGGCGAGGGCCGTCGCGAGCGTGGCGACGACCAGGTGCGCGAGAGCCAGGTGGAGGGCGCCGAGTTGGAGTCGACGGAAGTCGACGCCGAGCAGGCCGGCGATGCCGGCGGCGAACCCGACGCGGTGGAGGCCTGACGATGAAGCTCATCCTCCGTTCCGATCGCAAGGGTCTCGGCAAGCGAGGCGACATCGTCGAGGTGTCCGACGGCTACGCGCGTAACTTCTTGCTGCCCAAGGGTCACGCGATCACCGCCAGCGACGGTGCCGTGGCGCAGGCGACGGCCATGCGCCGGGCGCGCGACCTGCGTGACGCGAGCGACCGCGAGGCGGCCCAGCTGGTGGCCCGTGAGCTCGTCTCGCGTACGTTCACGATCAAGGTCAAGGCCGGGGCCGAAGGCCGCCTGTTCGGGTCGGTCACGGCGGCCGATGTGGCTGCGGCGGTAGAGGCCGAGGCCAAGATCGCGATCGACCGCAAGAAGCTGCACGTCGACCACGTCAAGACCACCGGCACCTACCAGGCCACCGCGCGTCTGCACGCCGATGTCGAGTTCCCGGTCACCTTCGAGGTAGTCGCCAAGTAGTCGGGCGAGCGGGTCGCGGGGCCAACCGCCGACCGGCCATCCACAGGGTTATCCACAAGTGATGCAACGGACTCCGGCAGTTGCCTGCTGGGGCTTGATCGTCGTTGCCGCGATCAGGTTGTCCACAGCTCGTCCCCAACGTTCACCCCCCTAGCGATCCACAGGATCGGCAGTGCAAGGTAGCTCTGATGTCGGACACACGCAGCGCCCGTGACAACCCTCGCGACCGGGCCATGCCGCGCCGCACCGAGGGCCGTGTGCCCCCGCACAACCTTGCCGCCGAGGAGAGCCTGCTCGGGGCGTTGTTGCTGTCGCGCGATGTCGTTGGTCAGGTGGCCGAGTTGGGTCTGCTGGTCGACCACTTCTACAAGCCGTCGCACCAGCACATCTACACCGCCATCCGCGGGCTGATGACCGCCGGTCAGCCGGTCGACATCGTCACCGTCGCCGACGAACTGCGCCGCAACGGCCTGCTCGACGAGGTCGGCGGCACCCAGACGCTGCTCGACCTGCAGAACGCCACGCCGGCGATCTCCAGCGCGGCCCGCTACTCGAAGATCGTTCAGGACACGGCCTTGCTGCGCCGGCTGATCAGTGTCGCCGGTGAGATCACCGAAATCGCCTACCTCGAGCCCGACGATGTCACCAAGGCGCTCGACGAGGCGGAGAGCAAGGTGTTCGAGGTGGCCGAAGATCGGGTCACCGACAGCACCCGTCCACTCGGCGATCTGCTGCCGGTGGCGATGGACAAGCTGCAGGAGACCTACGACCGCGGCGACACGATCACCGGCGTCGCGTCGGGGTTCAACGACCTCGACGAGATCCTCGCCGGGTTCCAGCCGAGCACGCTCAACATCATCGGTGCCAGGCCATCGATGGGCAAGACCGCAATGGGGCTCGGCATTGCGCTGCACGTTGCCAAGACGGTGCATCGTCCGGTGCTGGTGTTCTCGTTGGAGATGGGTCACGCCGAGCTCACCCAGCGCGTGCTGGCCAGCGAGGCCGAGGTCGAGTCGCAGAAGTTGCGCACCGGCCGCTTGGTGGAGAGCGACTGGACCAAGATCGGCAAGGCGCTCAACCGACTCGACACGGTGCCGCTGTTCCTCGACGACAACCCGCGGGTGACGGTGATGGAGATCCGCGCCAAGGCACGTCGGCTCAAGGCCCGCCACGGGGGGCTGGCGATGATCGTCATCGACTACCTGCAACTGATGAGCGGCGGTGGCATCACCGCCGAGAACCGCCAGTTGGAGGTGAGCGAGATCAGCCGTGGGCTGAAGATCCTCGCCCGCGAGATGGAGGTGCCGATTCTGGCCCTCAGCCAGCTCAGCCGTGCACTCGAGACCCGCGGTGACAAGCGGCCGATGCTGTCCGACCTACGCGAGTCGGGGTCGCTCGAACAGGATGCCGATGTGGTGATGTTCTTGTACCGCGACGAGGTTTACCACCGCGATTCGCCCGACAAGGCGAGCGCCGAACTGATCATCGCCAAGCACCGCTCCGGCCCCACCGGCCTGGCTCGGTTGGTGTTCCGCGGGCAGTACACCAAGTTCGCCAACGCGGCCCGCTCGGTGTGAGCCGACCGCGCGACGTGGCGAGCGGCCGGGCACACTGAGAGCCATGTTCCTCGGTGACGACCTGATCGTGTGGCTGCTGTTGGCGATGGGCGGCGCGTTGTTCGCCGGCAACCTGATGGCCCTCATCCGCCCTCCCGAGAGTCCGCACAGCGAGACCGACCTCGATCGCGCGCCGCGCCGCCGCAGCATCACGATGGCCCTGATCGGTCTGCTCGTCGCTATTGCCGCGCTCGGTGGACTGATCGCCAAGTAGCCGTCACCCGACTGCCCTGAGCGTCGGGATCGTCACGCAGGGCGGTGGCCGCACGGGATAACTGAACGGCGAGTCCGTTGCCAACCTTCCGTTGCGTATCTAACCTGTCACGCAGCGTGAGGCAAGCTGACGCGTGGGGGGCGACACAGTGCGACTACAACAGAGGCGTGACATGGTGAGGGCCGTCCGCCGATCAGGTGTTCGTTCGCTGTTGGCCGCCACCCTGTTGACCACCACGGTGGCGGTGGCGGTGCCGGTGAGCGAGGTGCGCGCCGCGACCGGCACGGTGGCCTTGCAGGACAAGAGCGTCACCCCCACCACCACCTCCGGCGCGCCCGCGTTGCCCGGCGACGTGCTCACCTTCACCATCGCTTACGACTGTTCCGGGCTGTCGCTCGGCGACGACTGCGGCGGCGCGGTGCTCACCGACGCGCTGCCCACGTTCACAGATATCTATGGCAACCCCGCGCAGCTGGAGTTCGTCGCGGCCAGCTTTACGGCTCCCGGCGATTGGGACTTCCAGGGCGTCTCCGGCACGGTGCCCAACCAGGTGGCCACCTGGAACGCTGTGCCGCAGACCGCGAACAGCTGCACCCCACCGGGTAACGATCCCAACACCGGGTTGTGTGCCGGCGACTCCGGTGCGGTCGTGCTGCAGCTACGCGTGCCCAATGGCATCGTGCCCTTCACCGCCCCGTCGCAGGTGGTTACCAACGATGCCACCGTCTCGCTCGCGGGGCAGCCCGATGACGACTCGAGCACATCAACCAGCTACATCAATGCCGTCGCCGTCGGCTCGTCGTTGAGCAAGTCGGGCCCGAGTTCGGTGCTGCTCAACTCGGCCGGCACCGACAACCTCACCTACACGATCAACATCTGCCCGCAAGCCGATCGCGCTCTGTACCCCGCCTACAGCGTCTCGGACACACTGCCCGTGGGGGTTTCGATCGTCGTGCCGGTGCCCTACGGAGGTGTTTACACGCCGGGCACGCCCAGCACCGAGATTCCGCCGGTGCCTCCGGCGACCGAGCCGACGTTGGTGCCCGGCACCGGCGGCACCATCACGTGGGAGATCGACGAGAACAACCTGCCACCGCGCGATCCGGCCACGGGGTGCGTGGCGATCACTTTCCAGGCGCACTTCGTAAACGCTTTCGCCAGCGGCGACCTGTCGAACGTGATCGGCGCGCAGAAGATCAACTCGGTGTCCGTCGTCGGCCACCCCGAGGGTGGCGGCAACGTCGGCGTCGGTCCGGCCAACACCACGCTCACCCTCACCGGGCCGGTGACCCGGTTCTCGCCCACCAAGAACACGGGGGGCAACTACTACGTCGACAACTCGCCGCCCGATGACGTTGTCACCTATCACCTCGGCGCGAGCAACACCAGCGACGCGGAAGCTGTCCCGTTCTCCACCGCGACCCTCACCGACGGTGCGTTCCCCACTGGCTTCGCGCTCACCGAGATCCGTACAGGCACGTGGGAAGGCACGGTGACCGCGTCGATCGAGACGTCGCCCGACGGCAGCACCTGGACGCAGGTGGCCACTACGGCGAGTACCACGATCACTACCGGGCTCACGGGTGTGCAGTACGTGCGCTGGGTGTTCACGTCGCCCGGCGCGCCCGAGATCGGCCCAGGCTGGGACGCCACCGGCCAGCGACTGATCGGCACCATCAGTGGTGCTCCGACCCAGACGCTCACCAACTGTGCGGCGCTCAGCGGGGTGCAGGCTGGGGTCGATCAGAACCGCGGCCAGCGATGTGCGAGCGTGCTGCTCGAGGTGCCCCAGCCCCACCCGTCGATCACCAAGAACGCGCCGTCCACAATGCAGCCCGGTGACACCATCACCTACACGCTTGTCGCGGCCAACAACAGTGACGCCACCGACGTGCTCGTCGACCCACAGCTCACCGACTGCGTGCCGTTCAGCTCGCACCTGGTGGTGAGCAACATCCTCGCCGGCGGTTCGCCCTTGCCGGCCAACGGTTGGGCGCTGGAGGCGCTCACCCCCGGCGGCTGCACGCCCACCGCACCGAACACCCCCAACTCGGGGACGCTCGTGCAGTTGCAGTACACCGGCGCACTCGCCCCCGGGAGCGCGGCGCCGACCATCACCTACGACGTCAC
>CAUJEE010000226.1 GCA_963169215.1 Actinomycetota bacterium | reverse complement strand
GCGTTGGCCAGGTCGGTGAAGCCACGCGGGAAGCGCTTGCCCAACGCGCTGTCGGGTGGGAACGGCAGCTTGGGCAGGTTGCGTGGCACGGAGATCATCGCAGTGTCGCCGGTTGCCGGATCGATCGACACCACCACCATCGTGTCGGTGCGCAGGCTCCAGCGGCCGGGGCCGGCGTCGCCGCCGAGCAACAGCACATTCACCCTGCCGTAGCCGGCAAACGGTGTGGCCGGGGGCTGTGTGGTCGAGGTGGTGCTGGACGTGGAGGTGGTGGAATCGGCCGTGTCGGGGGCGGTGGTCGTGGTGGCGATCGGCGTGGGGTTGGCGGTGACCGCATCGCCCGATCCGAACACCCGCTCGACGGTGCGATCGGTGACCCACACGTAGTCGGCGGCGACGGCCAGCGGGGCGACGCCCATAACCACTACTGCGCACACGCTGAAGCCGGCCGCAACTCGCCGCAGGGCGGTGATCGGCTTGGCTGCCCAGGCGACGTCGATCGTCGTCCACAAGCGGGTGAGCGCGAGCACCACCAGGTTGGCGCAGAGCAGCAGCAGCACGCGCCGGTCTTCGATCACCGCGGCCAGCGCAGCACGATCGTGCACGCGGGTGACGATCACCACGGTCGAAGCGAGGGCCATGCCGTTCAGTGCCCCGGCGACGATCACGTGCCACCGCAGTGGCGCTCGCACGGCGAGATGCCCGGCCCCCGGCCAGATCACCGAACAGAGCGCGCCGAGCATGCAAGCCCCCAAACTGCGGCGCGTATCGGCACTGGTCATCACCTAAATCATGCGTCGCGGCCCACCCCGCGGAGTGTGACCCTCGCGCCGGGGTCGACAGGTGGGCGCGACAGACGCGGGCTACTGTCGCCCGATGGAACCGTTGCCCACACCCGCATCGAGCGCACTCGCCGCTGGTTCGCCCCCCGCCGCGCACAGTCCAGTGACGCTCACAGGTATCGCCGGCTTGTTGTCGGTCGGTGCCGGTGCAGTACATGCCGCGGCGGCAGGAATCCACGCCGAACATGCGCAACTGGCGCGCATCTTCGTCGTGCTCGCGGCGCTGCAGATCGGCGCGGGTGTGTGGACGTTGCTCGGCCGACACAGGTGGGCGGCGGTGCTGGTGGTCGTGATCAACGCAGCTGCGGTCGGTGGCTGGCTGTTGTCGCGATTGACCGGGGTGTCGTGGATCGACGGGTTGGAACAGCGCGAGGCCGCCCAGTTCGCCGACTCGGTGTGCGCCGCGCTCGGTGTGGCCGCCGCCTTGGCCGGTGCGGTCGGCTTCCTGCGCGCGTACGCGATGCGGTGGCGAGGGCGTTGGGCGCTACCGGCGATGGTCGTCGCCGCGCTGGCGGTACCGGCGATGTTGAGCGCGAGTACTCACGTGCACGCGCACTCCGACGCCGCTCACGATCACGCCGACGGTGACGATCACGCCGACGGTGACGATCACGGCGCCGACGATCACGCCGCCGGTGACGAGCACGCGCTAGGGCGGCCGTACGACCCCTCGCTGCCGATCGACCTCAGCGGTTTCGACGGAGTCACCCCCGAGCAGCAGGCCGCGGCCGAGAACCTGGTGGCGGTCACGCTGGTGCGCTTGCCGCAATGGGCCGACTACCGCGATGCCGAGGCGGCAGGATTCCACAGCATCGGCGACGGGGCCACCGGTCACGAGCACTTCATCAATTGGGACTGGATCGACGACGACGTGTGGCTCGACCCCGACCACCCCGAGAGCCTCGTGTACCAGCCCCAGCCCGATGGTTCACGCTTGCTGGTGAGCGCGATGTACATGCTGCCCGGGTCGGTGGCATTGGAGGATGTGCCCGACATCGGCGGCGCACTGATGCAGTGGCACGTGCACGACAACCTGTGCTTCACCACCGATCCGGTGGCCCCACAGGTGGCCACCGTTACCGGCAGTGGCGGACCCTGCCCGGCAGGAACGGTGATGTTCGCGCCCTACGCGATGATTCACGTGTGGATCGTGGCCCACGAGTGCGGCCCGTTCGCCGCGCTGGAGGGCGTCGGCGCGGGGCAGATCCCGGCCGACGAGGAGCGTCTCTGCGACCACCTGCACGGCAGTGCCTAGTTCGCGAGCGCGACCGCCGCTAGCCGCCGGCGGGCTCAGCCGGCTATGAGTCCGGCGCTGCTTCTCGCCGGGCCATCCGCCGGCGCAGTGGCAGCGGCAATTCGATCGTGCCCCCGCCGAGCAGGTGGGCCACCACAGGGCCCTGCTCGTCCCACACATGGCAGGTGTTGAGGCTGCGGGCAACCGACTCGGCCCGGTCCTCGGCGAGCGGCATCAACATCTCCGGGCGGGTGTCTTCGCCACGCTCGATGGCGTCGTCCAAGCGGTTGGCCATCATCATCCCCCAGGTGGTCTGCACCGCCACCGGAGCCATCGCCTGCAACAGCGCAGTGGCGTGGGTGCAGCCACGCGGCCCGCCGAACATCTCGCGCACCTTGTGGGTGAAGCCGCGAGCGATCGACACACCCTGCAACTGCTCGTACTTGTCCTCGATCTCGATGCACACCTCGTGGGGGTGGGCCTCCATCACCATCTTCGCCTCGAGGATCACCAGTGTGGGGAACTCGACGAGCAGGTCGAGCACCATGTGGTGCATCACCATCATCGAGCCGTCGTCGGGTAGCCAGGTGGAGGCGTGCTTGCGGTCGTCGACCACACCGCGGATGAGGAAACGGTCGCGCCCGAGTCGGTACGAACGCACCGCGTAGTTGCGCAGGTGCAGCGGTTCACCTTCCAGGTCGGCGTAGTCGAGCGCCCACGGGTCGTCTGCCGGGGCAGTGCTCACGCGGGGAGACTCCAGGGTCCAGTCGAACGGTTCGGGTCGGGGCACGGTTACCTCCAGGGGGTTGGCCCTAGTGTGCCCGCGCGAGACCCGCGTCGCTGAGTCGAGCGAGGGTCGGCCTCGGATTCAGAGGGTGGCCGCGTAGGCGCAGGCGGGATCGGAGGCGAACGGATTGCCGGTTGCGGCGTAGGCGCGTGAGCGCGAGCCGCCACACAGCTCGCGATGGTCGCAGCGGCCGCAGGGACCCTCGAAGTCGGCGGCACGCAGGCGCTGCATCACCGGGTCGTTGCGGTAGATGTCGACCAGGCTGCGCTCGCGAACGTTGCCGAGCACGAGTGGTAGGAAGCCGGCCGGGGTGACCTCGCCGGTGGACGATACGAACACGATGCCGCGGCCGTCGCGGGTGCCGCGGGCCTGGGCGCGCGACTCGGAATGCGGCGGCCCCAGCCGCTCTTCCAGCTCGCTGCGCAGCCGGGTGTACAGCGCCCCCTTTGGGCCGTCGTGGCCCTGCTGTCGCCAGCGCACGATGCGCCGGAACATCGGCCCCTCGACCGTGCGCACGATGAAGCCATACATCGATGCGTCGTACAGGAACTGGCACACGTCCTCGTGCTCGTCCGGGTTCAGCTCGGCCAGCGCCGACCCACGGCCGACGTTCACCAGGAAGAACACCTCCCAGATGGAGGCATCGTTGCGCACCAGTAGTTCGGCCACCGCGGGCAGGTCGAACACGGTGGTGGGGGTGACGGTGGTGTTGATCTGCACCACGAAGTCGTGGGCGCGCATGCGGCGGATGGCATCGACGCTGGCGGCGAGGTGATCGGGCACACCGCGCATCACGTCGTGAATCGCGGGCGTCGCGCCGTCGATGCTCAGCGAGGCCACCTTCACTCCGAGCGCGCGGATCTGGGCCAGGCGCTCGTCGGTGAGCAGCGGGGTGACGCTGGGCGCGATCGCGACGTGCACCCCGGCCTGCCGCGCGCGGGCGATGAGCGAGTCGAGATCGCTGCGCATGAGCGCGTCACCGCCGGTGACCACAAACACGGGTGGCGGCGAACCGAACCCGGCCAGTGAGTCGATCAGCGCCTCTGCCTCTTCGGTGCTCAGCTCGCCGGGTACCGGTGTGAACTGCGCCTCGGCGCGGCAGTGGCGACAGGCCAACCCGCAGGCGCGGGTCGACTCCCAGAACACCAGTATCGGGCGCTGGTCGAGATCGATGCCGGGAGCCCCCTGCCGGGCGCCGTGCTGGGTGGCGTGATGGTTGGGGCTTGCCGGATCGGCTGCCTCGGGGGCAGACGGATTGTGGCCGGCTGGAGTCATGGGCGCCATCATCGCCGCGAATCGCAGCAATCGGCATGGTCGAAGGTCACCTCTCTGTCGGCGGCTGTTTTCACCCGTTGCAGCGCGGCTGGCAGACTCGTGGCGCAAGCGCCACGGCGGCACTCTCGCTCGCCCCGCGATCCACGTACCATCGGAGGTCTTCACCATGCACGGCTACAACGCCCCGATCGACGACATCATGCGCGCCATGCGCGTGGCCGGTCTCGGCGAACTGCTCGCCATGGCGCACTACGACGGCATCGACGAGGCCACTATCGCCTCGGCGCTGGAGGGCTTTGGCACATTGGCCGGGCAGGTGGTCACGCCCACCGACGCGATCGGAGACCGCCAGCCGCCGGTGCTCGCGCGCGACACCGGCGAGGTGACAGTTCCCGCGGAGGTGGCCCATGCCTTCGACCAGTACATCGCCGGGGGGTGGGGCGCGATCTCGGCACCTGCCGAGCATGGTGGTGGCGGCTTCCCGAAGGTGGTCGCCACGGCCGTGCACGAGATGTTCGGTTCGGCCAACATGGCTCTCTCGCTCAACCCGATGCTCACCCAGAGCGGCATCGAACTGCTCGAGCGGTGGGGTGACGATCGCCAGCGCGAGGTGGTGCTGCCCCGCCTGGTGAGCGGCGAGTGGACGGGCACGATGAACCTCACCGAACCCGATGCCGGCTCCGATCTGGGGGCTATCCGCACCACCGCCGAACCCTCCGGCGACGGGCGCTGGGTGATCAACGGCACCAAGATCTTCATCACCTGGGGCGAGCACGGCCTGCGCGACAACATCATCCACCTCGTGCTCGCGCGCACGCCCGACGCCCCCGCCGGCACCCGCGGCATCTCACTGTTCATCGTGCCCAAGGTGCACTTCGCCGCAGACGGAGGGCTCGGTGCGCGCAACGGTGTGCGGTGCGTGGGCCTCGAGCACAAACTCGGCATCCATGGCAGCCCCACTTGCGTGATGTCGTTCGAGGATGCCATCGGCGAGATGGTGGGGCCGCTGCACGGCGGCATGCCCGCGATGTTCAGCATGATGAATCCGGCCCGCCTGGCGGTTGGGGTGCAGGGCGTGTCGATCGGTGAGCGGGCGCGCCAGCAGGCCGTGGCCTATGCCGCCGAGCGGCGCCAGGGCGCCGACCCCGAGCGGCCGGGCGCATCGGTGACGATCGACGTGCATCCCGACGTGCGGCGCATGCTCGCCGACATCACCTCCACCGTCGACGCGACGCGGATGCTGTGCTTCGCGACGTCGATCGCCGGCGATCTGGCCGACCGCCACGACGACGAGGAGCGGCGCGAGCGTGCTCGCCGCCGGGTCGATCTGTTGACACCGCTGAGCAAGTCGTTCGGATCCGATCAGGGTGTACGCATGGCGTCGTTGGCCGTGCAGGTGCACGGCGGGATGGGTTTCGTCGAGGAGACGGGCATCGCCCAGCGCTATCGCGATGCCCGCATCGCCCCCATCTACGAGGGCACCAACGGCATCCAGGCGATCGACCTGGTGATGCGCAAGATCGTACGCGACCAAGGTCTGGCGCTGGGTGAGATGCTCGACGAGATCGCGTCCGGCATCGAGGCCGCATCGGCGATCGAGGCATTGGCCGAGGTGCGCGCCGAGCGCGCCGCAGCGGCCGGCGCGGCGCGCGACCTGGGTCCGTGGCAGATCGCCACCGCGGCGACCCACCGCGACGGGGTGCTCACCGGCGCCACCGCCTACCAAGAGCTGTTGTCGCTGGTGGTGTGCGGGCACTTGCTGCTGGCCTCGGCGGTGCAAGCCACCGACGACGCTCAGCGCGCTGCCGCCGTGGCCCGGGCCCGTTGCTTCGCCGCCGGGCCGCTCAGTCGTCGGCCGGGTGCGGCCGACGTGGCGCTGCCGAGCGCCACCGTCGACGCCGTTCTGGGCGGCTGACGCGACTCGTCGCCCCGGGGCGCGTCGCATGGCAGCGTCGTCAGACGTTGCGTCGGTACTTGCCGCCCACCTCGAACAGCGCATCGGTGATCTGCCCCAGCGAAGCATGGCGCACGGTGTGCATCAGCTCGCCGAAGATGTTGCCGCCCTCCAGCGCCGTGCGGCGCAGGCGTTCGAGCGCTTCCGCGCTGGTTGCCGCGTTGCGCTGCCAGAAGGCGTGCAATCGCTCGATCTGGTCGAGCTTCTCGGCGTCGCTCGAGCGGGCCAGCTCGAGCGATTCGGGGATCTCGTCGCCATCAGGATTTCGGAATGTGTTGACCCCGATGATCGGCAACGTGCCGCCGTGCTTGCGATGCTCGTACAGCATGCTCTCGTCCTGGATGCGACCGCGCTGGTAGCCGGTCTCCATCGCGCCGAGCACACCGCCGCGTTCGCTGATGCGATCGAGTTCGGTGAGCACCGCTGCTTCCACCAGGTCGGTCAGTTCCTCGACGACAAAGCTGCCCTGCAGTGGGTTCTCGTTCATCGCCAGGCCCCACTCGCGATTGATGATCAGCTGGATCGCCAGCGCCCGCCGCACGCTCTCCGCTGTGGGGGTGGTGACCGCTTCGTCGAAGGCGTTGGTGTGCAGGCTGTTGGCGTTGTCGTAGATCGCGCACAGCGCTTGCAGGGTGGTGCGGATGTCGTTGAACGCCATCTCCTGCGCGTGCAGCGAGCGCCCCGAGGTCTGGATGTGATACTTCAGCTTCTGGCTTCGTTCGTTGGCGCCGTAGCGCTCCTTCATCGCCACCGACCAGATGCGCCGGGCGACACGGCCGAGCACCGTGTACTCGGGGTCCATGCCGTTGGAGAAGAAGAACGACAGGTTGGGGGCGAACTCGTCGACGTGCATGCCGCGGGCGAGATAGGCCTCGACGTAGGTGAAACCGTTGGCCAGGGTGAAGGCCAGCTGGCTGATCGGGTTGGCCCCTGCTTCGGCGATGTGATAGCCGCTGATCGAAACGCTGTAGAAGTTGCGCACCTGTTGCTCGACGAACCATTGCTGGATGTCGGCCATCACCCCAAGCGCGAACTCGGTGGAGAAGATGCAGGTGTTCTGCCCCTGGTCTTCTTTGAGGATGTCGGCCTGCACCGTGCCCCGCACCGTGCGCAGCGTGCGCGCGCTGATGTCGGCGTGCTCGGCGGCGGTGGGATGTCGGCCTTCGGCGGCCGCGAAGCGCTCGATCTGCTGGTCGATCGCAGTGTTGAGGAACATTGCCAGGATCGTCGGCGCCGGGCCGTTGATCGTCATCGACACCGAGGTGGTCGGATCGCACAGGTCGAAGCCGGCGTACAGCTCCTTCATGTCGTCGATGGTTGCGATCGAAACTCCCGAGTTGCCCACCTTGCCGTAGATGTCGGGCCGTTCGGCCGGGTCGCAGCCGTACAGCGTCACCGAGTCGAATGCCGTCGACAGGCGGGTGGCGGGCTGGCCTTCGGACAGCAGCTTGAAGCGGCGGTTGGTGCGCGCTGGGCCACCCTCGCCGGCGAACATGCGCGCCGGGTCTTCGCCCTCGCGCTTGAACGGGAACACACCGGCGGTGAACGGGAAGTAGCCGGGCAGGTTCTCGCTGCGCAGCCAGCGCACCAGCTCGCCATGATCGTCGGTGCGCGGTAGCGCCAGCTTGGGCACCTCGCTGCCCGACAGCGAGGTGCGCACCGGGCGCTCGGCACCGGTCAGCTCGGCGCGACGCTGCCCGAACGCGTAGAGCAGCACGTCGGTGGCGGCAGCGACCTCGGTGGCGAAATGTGCGGCAGTGGCTTGCACCGCAGATGGATCGTGACCGGCCGCCTCCACCATCGCGACTGCGGCCTGTAATTGCTGGCGGCGGCGGGCGGCCGCGGCCTGCTCGGCAGTGACGACGTGGTAGCGGCGCACCGTGTCGGCGATGTCGCTGAGGTAGCGCACCCGCGCAGTGGGCAGGATGGTGCCGATGTGCGTGCTGGTGCGGGTCGCCACCGGCGCGAGCTCGCCATCGCCGAGAGTGAGCCCGTTGTCGGCGAGCAACTGCTTGAGGTGGTGGTAAACGGCGGTGACCCCGTCGTCGTTGAACCGCGCCGCGATGGTGCCGAACACGGGAAGAGTCTCGAGATCGACGGTGAACAGCTCGTGGTTTCGGGCGTACTGGCGGCGCACGTCGCGCAGCGCGTCGACCGCACCACGGCGCTCGAACTTGTTGATGACGACGATCCGCGCGTGGTCGAGCATGTCGATCTTCTCCAGCTGCGTGCCGGCCCCGAACTCGGGAGTCATCACGTAGATCGGGATGTCGACGTGGGGCACGATGGCCGCATCGCCCTGCCCGATCCCTGGCGTCTCCACCACCACCAGGTCGGCGCCCCACGCCTTGGCTGCAATCACCACTTGGTCGAGCGCCCGCGGCACAGTGACTCCGGCCGGATCGGGCCCCGGGCGGGTGGCCAGCGAGCGGAAGAACACCTGCTGGCTGTCGAGGGTGTTCATGCGAATGCGATCGCCGAGCAGCGCCCCGCCACCACGTCGGCGAGTGGGGTCGATCGCGATCACGGCGATGCGTACCTTGTCGCCTTGGTCGAGCCGGAAACGGCGCAGGAGTTCGTCGGTGAGCGACGACTTGCCCGACCCGCCGGTGCCGGTGATGCCCACCACCGGGATCGAGCGCCGCGCTGCGGCGGCGGCGAGCTCGTCGGCGACCTGCGCCGACAGCAGCCCGGCCTCGATCACCGAGATGGCGCGGGCCAGATCGCGCTCGCTGCCGGCCAGCAGTGCCTCCACATCGACCGTGCCGTCGCGCTGGGGCGGCACGTCGCATGTCTGCACGAGCGAGTTGATCATCGCCGCCAAGCCCATCTGCTGGCCGTCCTGCGGCGAGAAGATGCGCGCCACACCGCGGCGGTGCAGTTCTTCGATCTCCGTGGGCACGATCACCCCGCCGCCGCCGCCGAACACCTTGATGTCGGCGCGGTCCAACTCGCGCAAACGGTCGAGCAGGTAGGTGAAGTACTCCATGTGCCCGCCCTGGTACGAGCTGACGGCCACTCCCTGCACGTCTTCTTGCACAGCAGCGCGCACCACGTCTTCGACGCTGCGGTTGTGTCCGAGGTGGATCACCTCCGCACCCTGGCTGTGCAGGATGCGGCGGATGATGTTGATCGACGCGTCGTGACCGTCGAACAGGCCAGCGGCGGTGACGAAGCGCACCGGGTTGACGGGCTGGTGGAGGTCGGTGGAACCCACACCGACAGATTAGTTTGACGTCAACGTATTTGTGCAGTCGGGCTGCTCAGAGGGTCGTGTGGTCAAGCGCCCAGGCCGTCATCGGGCCGGTCTATTCGAGCGTGTCCCCGTCGATCTCGGCGCGCTGGTCGAGGGCATCGGCCGCATCGGCCTCCAGCGGCAGATCAGCCGGTGGGGCCGGGCGCGGGAGGTCGTCAAGGATCGTCTCTTCGATCTCGCCGGCCATGATTTCGTCGTCGGTGGCGGTGAGATACTCGTTGCGGTCGGTCATGCTCCACCTCCGGAATGCTCCTGTGGATGTCAGGCGCGCACGCCTTGTCCACATCCATCATGCACCCGCGTGTGCGGTTGCTCAACCGGATCAGCGGTGGCCGGGCGCCATGTAGAACCAGATCGGGAACTTCACCCCTGCGTCGCGCATCGCGGCCCGGGCCGCCAACAGCGTGCGGCCGGTCTCGGTGGCGGCGAAGAACCATTCCTCCAGCGAGCGGCCACCGGGCGCGGTTTCGCCGGCCAAGGCGAGTGCTGCTTCCTCGTAGTAGGAGCGGATGTCGTGGCACGCGGCTACCGGGTTGCCCCCGGGCATGCCGGCCTCGGTCCACGGGGTACCGGCAGCGATGGCAACCAATGCGGCCACGGCCGCGGGCACCTGCTCGGCGCTCATCGTGCGGCCGACGTCGCTCACCCCGCGGCGGGTGAGGGTGCGCTCGTAGGCCGCGCGCAGTCCTTGTGCCTCGTCGACCGCGGCGGGCAGATCGGGGTCGTAGCGCGGCGGCAGGGTGCACGCCAGCGGGGCGTCGTCGGCCTCGATCACCGTCGGGTGATCGGCGAGTACCGGCCCGGTGGGCGCGGCGAGCATGTCGAGTGCGCGGCGCAGCACGTCGTGCTGGAAGGCGGTGTCGTTGGGAACACCGAGCGGCCGGCCGAGCGGGAACTCACAGTGCAAAGCACGCGGTGGGGCCACCTTCTCGGCCATCGCGCGCACCGACGAGAGCACCACAGTGGCGATCCCGGCGGCTTCGAAGACATGGGCGAGCACACTCACGGTGCGCGTGCAGAGCGGTCAAACAGGCGTGAGCAAAACCACGTCGACGCCGTCGTGGCGCAACGCCTCGGCAGCGCGCGGCCCGCTGTCGAGGCGCACGGTGGCCACGTCGTCGGGTTGGTTGCCGGCGAACGACACATGGCGCGGCGCTACTGCGCCGATCGTGCCCGCGGCCGCTAACTCCTCGAGGCGGTCGATGGGATAGACGACGTTGAGGTCGAGGGCGATGCCGCTGTGGTCGAAGTTGGGGCTCCAGTGCCCGAGTACCAGGTCGCGCCGACCGCGGTCGATGAGGCGAAAGCCGGTGTCGACCGCGCTGAAGCGTTCGTCGTCGGGGGTGTGCAACGCGGCCGAGGTGACGATGGCCACCGTCGCCTGGTGCAGCGGCACCGGCGTGACGAAAGCCGGATCGGGGAAGGTGGGCGCCGGAAGCGCTGAGGCGTATTCGCGCATGGCCTGATCGCCGCTCATCGGCCGAACCTAACCCAGCGGCGACGGCCGGACCGAACGGGGCGAACCGGCTCTGTATGCGCGCCACTGTCGGCCGCGAGGCGCGAGATGGTGCGGGCCAGCTCGATGTCGAGGGTGGTGAGCGAGCGTGTGGCATGAGTTGTGAGCGCCACCTTGACCACCCCGGGGTAGACAAGTTCGAGGTCGGGGTGGTGTACGGCCGCGTCGGCGGCGGTGGCGATGCTCACCACCAGCGCCGCCCCCTCGGCGTAGGAAGGGGCGCGGAAAGCAGCGCGGAGAAACTGTCCGCGACGCTGCCAGTCGTCGAGGTCGGGCAGATCGGCGAAGGCGGCGGGCGTTACGACTGTGTACTCCATCGCCCCATTCAACCGTTGCCGCCGCCGGCCCACGACGGTGAAATCGGGGGCTACCCCCATCCGCGGCGGTGCCGGGCGCCGTCAGCGGCCGGTCAGGGGCCGGTCAGGTGCCGCAGTACGTCACGTGCGGGGGAGCATCGCCCGGTGCCGCCAGTGCGTAGCGGTCGTGCCCGGGTACTGCGTCGAACGGATGCTTCAGCAGTGCGACGAGATCGTGCAGAGGTGCCAGGTCGCCGTCGGTGGCGGCAGTGAGTGCCTCCTCCACCAGGTGGTTGCGGGCGATGTAGAGCGGGTTGACCCGATCCATTGCCGCTGCGGCCGGTGCCTCGTGGCTGCCCTCCGCGGCCAGACGCGCCCGCCAGCTCGTCACCCACGGCTCGAGTGCTTCCGGCGGCGGATCTGCTCCACGCAGCACCTTGGCCAGCGCGCGGAAAGTCTCGGTGTGGTCGAGGGCGGCGTCCGTCATGCGCGCCAGCAGGTCGTCGACCAGCGCTCGGTCGTCCGGCCCGGCAGAACGCAGGCCGAGCTTGGCACGCATCCCCTCCAGCCAGTGCTGCTCGTACCTGGGTGTGAACCGCTGCAGCACTTCCGTGACCGCTTCGACGGCCTCATCGACATCGGCAGCGACGAGTGGCAACAGGGTCCCGGCCAGGCGGGCCAGGTTCCACAGCCCGATGCGCGGCTGGTTGCCGTACGCGTAACGACCGAACTGGTCGATAGAGCTGAACACTGCCGAGGGGTGATGCACGTCGATGAAGGCGCATGGTCCGAAGTCGATCGACTCGCCGGAAATGGTCATGTTGTCGGTGTTCATCACCCCGTGCACGAATCCGACGAGCATCCACTTGGCGATGAGCGCCGCCTGCGCGTCGACTACTGCGTCCAACAGGGCGAGGTAGGGCTGCTCGGCACCGGCAACTGCAGGATAGTGGCGAGCGATTGCATGGTCGGCGAGGCGGCGCAGCAGGTCGCTGTCACCGGTGGCCGCGGCGTACTGGAAAGTGCCGACGCGGATGTGGCTCGCCGCCACCCTCGCGAGCACGGCGCCGGGAAGCGGTCGCTCACGAAGCACTTCTTCGCCGGTGGCAATCACGGCGAGCGCCCGTGTGGTGGGGATGGCGAGCGCGTGGAGCGCCTCGCCGACGACGTACTCGCGCAGCATCGGCCCCACCGCGGCCTTGCCGTCGCCACCGCGCGCGAAGGGCGTGCGCCCCGATCCCTTCAGGTGCACGTCGAAACGGTGGCCTCGCCCGTCGACGATCTCGCCGAGCAGCAGGGCGCGGCCGTCGCCCAGCCGCGGCGAGTACCCGCCGAACTGGTGGCCGGCATAGGCCAAGGCGACGTTGGCCGCGCCGGGCGGGGCAGCGTTGCCGACCAGTGCCGCGACGCCCTCCGCGGATCGAAGAGCATCGGGATCGAGATCAAGCTCGACCGCCAGCGAGTCGTTGAGCACCAGCAGGTTCGGTGCCGGCGCGGATACTGGCTGCCACGTCTGGTACAGACCGTGCAGGTCGCGCACAAGCGTGTTGTCAAAGCCGAACAGCTGACGGTTGGCGAGCTTCACGTGGCCAGCCTACGGCCTCGGTCCACAGCCAACTCCCAGCTGCATCTCAGCCTGCTCGCAGCGCATCGGTCGACGCTTCCGTCGAAAGTCGAACGCGGCCCACCCGCCGCCCCACCGAACGGAGACCACGATGCAGACCCTCGACCGTTACACCCGTCACCTCGCCGCGCCAGATCCGGCCGCCACCCCTGGCTCTAGCGACGGCCGCGCCGCCGCGCCACCGCCACCGCCGGATGCAGCGCCCGGCGCGGAGGCATTCGACGAGCCGGTGTTCTTGCCGCTGCCCTCGCCGCGACCGCCACAATCCTCACCGCCCGCGCCGCCTCGTGCGGCGCGGCGATCGGGCGCGGTGGTGCTCGCCGCGGCGGTGGGCCTCGCGGCACTTGTGGGCGGAGCAGCGGGCTACTTTGCCGGCAACGTCGCCGACGATGGTTCGACAGCTGCGGCCGGCAGCCCGAGCGCCGCCGGCGCGATCGACGCGGCGGCAGTGGCTGCCGCCGTCGAACCCCCGGTGGTGACGATCACCACCGAGGTGACCGTTCGCCAGGGGCCGCGGCAGACGACTGCCAGTTCCGCCGGCACCGGCATTGTTCTCACGGCCGACGGCCAGGTGCTGACCAACGCCCATGTCGTTGCCGGCGCCTCCACGGTCACCGTCGTGCTCGCCGGTGAGACCGCTGGCCATCCGGCGACGGTGCTGGGCGCCGACGCGGCCAACGACATCGCCCTGTTGCAGGTGCAGGGGGTGTCGGGCCTCACCCCGGCCACGATCGGCGACTCCGACACGGTCGTCGTGGGTGAAGGCGTGCTGGCCATCGGCAACGCGCTCGACCTCGACGGAGCGATGTCGGTGACCAGTGGCATCATTTCCGCCTTGAACCGCACGGTGCAGGTGGACGGCGCCGAGATCAGAGGCATGTTGCAGACCGACACGGCGATCAGCTCGGGCAACTCCGGCGGGCCATTGGTGAACGCCGCCGGCGAGGTGATCGGCGTGGTCACCGCCGGCGCAACCAGCAGTCGCACCGTCACCGCCGAGAACATCGGCTTCGCGGTCACGATCAATCGAGCGATGGAGATCGTCGCCGGTTGGCGCTGAACCGACCGGCCGTCGGACACGTCGGGGCCACGATCAGGGTCGTAGGGTCAGCGGGCGATGAGCGAGCAGGCGCGCTACGACCCGCTGACCCACGTGGCTCAACCCGATCAGCCCGATGCGGAGGCAGAAGCACGCGCTGGGCTCGGCCGGGCGATACGTGATCTGGGCCATGCGGTCAGCGGTCATCACGTGCCGCTCAGCCTGCTCACGCAGGCCACGTCGACGGTGCGCGGACTCGTCGATCGCTTCGAGGAGGGCAGCCGCCGAGATCGCACCGAACTGGCGCTGAAGCACTTCCGCGCCACTCCCAGCCCGCCCGACGGTGGCGAGCTGTCCGGTCACGACGAGCGGCCGATCTCCGGTCGGGCGAGTCCGTGGGGGCTCGACCCGCGGATCTTCCGCGAGGGCGACGAGGCGGTGGCGCACATCACCCTGCGGTCGGCCCATGAGGGTGCCCCCGGGCGCAGCCACGGTGGAATCGTCGCCGCGCTGCTCGACGACATCTGCGGGTTCGTACTCACCATTCACGCCCGGCCGGCGTACACCGGTGAACTGACCATCCGCTATGAGACCGGTACGCCCATCGGAGTGCCACTGGAGTGCCGTTGCCGTCTCGACCGCAGCGATGGCCGCAAGATGTACATCTCCGGCGAACTTACCGCTGGCGGACAAGTCGTGGCCCGCGTGCGCGGCCTGTTTCTCGCCATCGAATCGGCGCAGTTCCTGAGCGGCGACTGATCCCGCTGCGGAAGCGCCGACCGGGGTGATGCTCAGCCGAGCGCGGACTCTATCGCTCCCACCAAGTGGGGATCGGTGGGTTCCATCGTCGGCGCGAATCGGCCGATCACTGCGCCGTCACGGTCGATGAGGAACTTCTCGAAATTCCACAGCACTTCCGGTTCGTCGGTGGTGGCGATGTCGAACCCCTGCAAACGCTCGCGTTGTGCTTGCGGGTTGCCGGCTGCCATCGGGACTGCTCTGGTGAGCTCTCGATAAAGCGGGTGCTGATCGTCGCCCACCACGCTGATCTTGGAGAACATCGGGAAGGCGACCGAGTAGGTACTGCGGCAGAACTCGGCGATCTCGTCGTCGGTTCCCGGCTCTTGCTCGAGGAAGTTGTTGGCCGGGAACCCGAGCACCGCGAAGCCCTGATCGCGGTACTTCTCGTAGAGTGCTTCGAGCCCCTCATATTGCGGCGTGAGGCCGCACTTCGACGCGACGTTGACGATCAGCAGCACGCTTCCGGCGTAGTCACCGAGGCTGGCCGACTTGCCGTCGATCGTCGTGAGCGGGATCTGTTGGATGGAGGTCATCGCGGAGTCCTTGTGTTCGGGTGTGCGGTGGACAACACCGGTGACGGCCCGCTTAATCCCCGCAGCAGGCACTGTCGGGCTGCGTCAGCTCGGCAGTGCCGAGTAGCGTGGCCGCATGAGCACTCGCAGTGCGGCGGACAGAGCGCGGCCCGACGGGCGGACGCGCCTGCTCGACACCGCCGAGGAACTGCTCGACCGTCATGGCATCGATGGGGTGTCGGTACGCGCTGTCACCAAGGCTTCCGGCCACCGCAACTCGTCGGCCGTCAATTACCACTTCGGCAGCCGCGAGCAATTGGTGACAGCCGTTCTCGCGCGCCGCCAAGCGGCGGTGGAAGAGCGCCGGATGCACATGCTCGACGCCCTGGAGTCGTCGCGGGATCAGCAGCCGCGCGAGGCGATCGCAGCTGCGGTGGTGCCGCTGGTCGAGCTGCTCGCCAGTGTGGAGGGCCGTCGTTACCTGCGCCTGTTGCACCAGGCGGCGAATCACCCCGGCTACTACCGGCGCTCGATCACCGAATACTCGCCGTCGATCATCCGCGGGTGGAGGGTTGTGGCGCCGTTGGTGGAACACCTTCCAGAGGAGCTTCGCCATCATCGGTTTCGCCTCGGCATCGGCATGGCCGTGGCCGCGTTGGCGGAGCAGTCACGGCTGATCGACGCATCTGACCCGCCGCGTCCTCCGCTCGCGGCCGATGTGTTCGCAGCCGACCTGATCGACGCAGTCGTGGGCGCCCTGCGCGCCTGATTCACAAGAGTGTCAGGAGAGCCTTGTCGCAACTCGCCTGAGGTGCATCGCGAATTGCCGGATATGGGCCAATGCTCAGAAGTCGACGGCGATCTATGTGCCCGATGCGGCAGCATCGATTGCCTGCTAGCGTGGTGTCATGGCAGCAAAGAAGAGTGCAAAAGGGGCAATGAGCGCGCAACACAAGGCTGCGCTCGCCGAGGGTCGGGCAGAGGGGCGCGTGGTTCGCGAGTATTTGGAGGCTGTTCGGTCGACCAAGGGCCGCCCGGGGCGTAAGCGCACTCCAGACTCGATTTCCAAGCGCCTTGCCGCGCTCGGCGCGGAAATGGCAGCGGCAAGCCCCGTTCGTGAACTCGAATTGGTGCAAGAACGCATCGACCTCGAGCGCGAATTGAGCGAAATGTCAGCGCGCACCGATCTGTCGGCAATCGAGGCCCGCTTCGTCGAGGTGGCCGCGGCCTACAGCGCGCGCCGAGGCATTTCCTACGCTGCTTGGAGGGCCGTTGGCGTCGATGCCGCCGTGCTGAAGAAGGCTGGCATCGGCCGCGGCGGCTGACTGTGGCGGGCAAGCCCGGCAAGCAACAGTTGCAGTCGCGGGTGATCGGCGTACAGAAGACCGGCCACCAGGCGATGCGCGGTCAAGCCGCCGGCAGATAGTCCTCCAGGCGGGCGACGCTGAGGCCGAGGCGGTCGAGTTCGGCGAATACCGCTTGTAGGTCGGTGTACAGCTCCTCGCGAAAGTGCATCAGGATGATGTCGCCGGCCTTGATCGGCCCGCCATGGGTGGCGATGAACCCCTTGTTGACCGACACCGACCAGAGCACGACAGCACGCAGGCGGCACGATCGCGCTGCCGCCACGGTGTCGCTGTTCCACTCGCCGTAGGGCGGCCGGAAGAACGGCCCGACCCCGCCGAGACTGTTGGCGATCGACTGCGCAGCACCGCAGACCTCCCGACGTTGCGTGGCAGCGTCGAGGTTGGGAAGGTGGTCGTGGTAGACGGTGTGCGAGTTCACCGTGCCGCCCAACTCGAGAAAGCGGGCGAAGAACTGCGGATCGGCCCGCACCACGCCCGACACCGGGAACAGGGTCGCCGTTGCCCCGTGCTCGGCGAGCAGGTCGGGAACACGCGGGTCACGGGAGTAGCCGTCGTCGATGGTGATGAACACCACTCGGTCGGTGGTGTCGATGCGGCGCAGCACGGGCGTGCCCGCTGGTGGTGCCACCGAGGTGAGCGGGAAGCGGCGCCAGCCAGCGACGGTCGTGGAGGCTGTGGAGGAGGTCGTGGAGGAGGTCGTGGAGGTCGACCTGACTGTGGTGGCCGTCCTGGCCGTGGTGCTGGGCGGTGACGTCGTGGGTGGAGGTGAGATCGCTGCGCCGCCGCTGTTGTCGCCCTCCCCTCCGCTGCAGGCGGCGAGGGTCATGGTCGCCATGACGGCGGCGCCAAGTGCGCGTCGGCGGCTCATGTTTGCGCACTCTAGGGCGGCGCCGACCGGAGCCGGTCGCTGGTGGTTCCGGGCAGCAGAGCCGCGCAGTGTGGGGCCAAGTACCCGTGCGCTCGGCGTCACCGGCGGCGCACAATCAGGCCATGGAAGATCTCGCGGCCATACTCGCCGGCCTGTACGGGCGCAGCATGCTCACCACCCACGACTGGACCACTGCCGAGATCGATGCGCTCCTCGCCATCGCGGCCAGGTTTGAGCGCCTCGATCGCGCAGGTGTGCGCGCTCACCTGCTGCCCGACGAGCTCGCCTACGCGATGTTCTTCGACAACTCGACGCGCACCAAGTCGGCCTGGGCTGGGGCCGCCGCGCGCCTGGGCATGCATCCGGTGATCGTCGACGGTGCGAGTACGCAGGTCGCCCACGGCGAGACCGCGGCTGAGACTGGCGCGATGCTGGGCATGAACGCCCACGCGCTCGGGGTACGTCACGACCTGATCCTCGGTGAGGGCAACGCCTTCATGCGCGACGTGCTCACCGGCATCACCGACCACCTGGCTGCCAGCGGCGACAAACGGGTGGTGCCGGTGGTCAACCTGCAGTGCGACGTCGATCACCCGACGCAGTCGCTGGCCGACTTGGCCTGGCTGCGCCAGCACTTCGGTGGCGACGTGCGCGGGCGGCGCATCACCGTGTCGTGGGCCTACTCGCCGAGCTACGCCAAGCCGCTGTCGGTACCGCAGGGCGTGGTGAGCCTGCTCGCCCGCTACGGCACCGACGTGACCCTGGCCCATCCGCCGGGATACGAACTGTCACCCGAACCGCTGCAGTGGGCGGGCGAAGGCGCCGCATCGTCGGGCGGATCGCTGCGCGTGACCGACGACATGGATGATGCCTTCGCCAACGCCGAGGCGGTGTACCCCAAGTCGTGGGGCCCGATGGAGTTGATGCGCGAGAGAGTCGCGGCCAACCGCGCCGGCGACACGGCGGCGCTGAAGGACGTGGAACGCCGCGCTCTGGCGCACAACGCACAGCATCGAGACTGGATCTGCGACGAGCGACGGATGGGCCTCACCGCCGACGCGCTGTACCTGCACTGCCTGCCCGCCGACATCGGGGCAGAGGTGAGCTCCGCGGTGATGCAGCGCTTCCGCACGGCCGTCGCGGCCGAGGCGAACAAGAAGGTGTACGTGATCATGGCGTTGTTGGCGGTAGCCAAGGTGGCCGACCTGCCCGAGCGGCTGGCAGCGCTGGAGACGGGAGGCTGAAATGGATCTCGACCGACGCGTGGCCGAACTGGCCGAGCGCTACCGACCGCTGGCCGTGCAGATCCTGCGGGAAGCGATCCGCGTGCCGGCGGGCGACGACGCGGATGCGGCAGGCGAGCGCGATCCGCTCAGTGGGCAGTCGAACCACGAAGGCCCTCGCTTGCACCTGCTGCGCCGGACGATCATCGACGTCGGCGCGGTCGAACATGCCGACGATGTCGGCATCGACGCGTTCGGCAACCTGGTGTGGACGGTGACCGACCCCTTCGACGGGCTGGCGCCGCAGGACAAGCGAGTGATCCACCTCGACGGGCACTCCGACACCGTCGCTCCGCTGGCCGAGCAGTGGCGGGAGAAGTTCGGTGGAGCACTTGATCCTTTTGACGGCTTGCGCGATGAGGCGGGTCTCGATCGCGCCGCGCTGCGCGCGGAACTGGGCTATCTGCCGCCCGACGACGAGTGGCAGCACCTGGTGTTCGGGCGGGGAGCGGCCGACCAGCTGGCCGGGGTGGTGGCGCAGGTGGTCGCGACCAAGATCCTGCTCGAGCTGCGCAACGAGGGCTCGTTGCGCGGCTGCATCGTGCGCGCCATGGCCACCGTGGCCGAGGAGGACAACGACGGCGGTAGCCCGCGCTACCTGGTCCGCGAGGTGTTGCCCACGGCTGCACCTGATCAGATGCCCGACGTGGTGATCCTCACCGAGGGCACCGGCGATGCGGTGAAAGGGGCGCTCGGCATCTACCGCGGGCAGCGTGGCCGGATGCAGATCGAGGTCGTCGTCACCGGCCGCTCGTGCCACGGCTCGATGCCAGAGCTGGGCCTCAACCCGCTCGAGTACGGCTCGGCGATCATCGCCGAGGCCGCTGCCCGGCACGGCCGCGGCGAGGGGATGGGCGACCATCCGGTGGTTGGCAGCGGTACGCGCACCGCCTCGTGGGCGCGGCTCGACACGCCCAGCGACTGCGCGGTGCCCGACCGCTTCACCTTCCGCTTCGACCGACGCTTGTCGGTGGGAGAGACAGCCGAGCAGGCAGTCGCGCAGATCGACTCGCTCTTCGCGGTGGCGGCGGCGCGGACGGCCGGGTTGACGGTGGAGGTGGGCGTACCGCGGTACACCCAGGCGACGTGGACCGGTCATGCCGTCGACAACGAGCAGGTGTACCCAGGGTGGATCACCCCTGATGACCATCCGGCGGTACTTGCCGCCGTCGACGCCTATCGGCGGGTGGTGACCCCGCACGTGGTCGAGCCCGCAGGTGGCGCGCGCGGCGGAGCGCTGCGAGTTGAGCCTCGAGTCGACACGTGGGTGTTCTCCACCGATGGCGTGGGGTTCTCGGTGCCATGCGACGAGGCGTCGGCGCTGGCGGTGCCCGAGCACAAGCGGTGGGTCAAGTCGGGCAACGTGAAGCACCCGCCGATGCTCGGGATCGGGGCGGGCATCGAGCAGAACACGCACCGCATCGGCGAATGCGTCGACGAACGCGAATTGCAGCACGCGATCGCCGTGCTCGCCCGTTTCCCGAGCCTGTTCGCTGCCCGCTCGTGATCGCGGGTTGGGCTCCTGGGTGCGCGGTGATGGCCCATCGCGGCGGCGCGTCGGTCGGCCCCCCGAACACGCTCGCGGCCATCCTCCGCTCGATCGACCTCGGGGCCCACGCGGTTGAGGTTGACATCCGCGAACTGGCCGATGCGTCGTTGGTGCTTTTCCACGACCGGCACGTGCCCGCCGCCGCCGGCCCCGTGCCGGTTGCCGATCTGGACTTGCCCGGGTTGGTGCAACTCGTGGGTGCGGTCGACACGGTGGGCGACCTGCTCGATTGCGCTGCGGACGCGAAGTTCGGTCTTTATCTCGACGTCAAGGACGTGAGCGGGCCCGCCCTGCTGCGGCTGATCGATGCCGCTGCCGCAGCCGGCCTCAGCGAGCGTGCCGTGATCGGCTCGTTCGATCGAGCCGTGGTCGAACTGGTCGTCGCTGATGGACGACTGGAAGCATCGGTGCTCTACCACGACCCGCGAACCGACCCGCTGCAATTGGCCGCAGTGCTCGGCTGTCGCATCGTCCACCCCTGCTTCGACTTCGTGCCGCACATGGTGGCGCGCTTCGCTCGCGACTGGATCGGGCCGATCCACGGCGCAGGCCTGGCCGCAGTGGGCTGGAACAGCAACGACCCGCGCCTGCTGGCCGAGATGCGCGCGGCTGGATTCGACGTGCTGTGCACCGACGATCCGCGCCTTGCCCAGTGAGCGCAGCGGCCCATGCGAGCACCGGCTGGTGGATGAGCAGCTAGCCGGCGGCGACGGCGGGCTGCAGAGACCCTTTGGGAGTTCCTGCGCGCACCCACAGTCGCCGAACGAAAAGCCTCCAGCACAGCCACCAGAAGGCGGCGAACATCACCCCTCCGGCGGCCGTACGCAACACCATCTCCACCGCGCTGGCCGAGCTGAGGTCGTTGGCGACCACCCACGACGGTGACCCCCACCAGGCCTCCAGCGGCGTGCGGGCATCGAAGCGTGCGTAGAGGAACCACGACACCATGCGCGCGAAGCCGTAGATGAAGTAGCCGCGATAGAGCACCAGCAACCCACGTTCCGACAATCGCGTCCAGCGCCCGATCGCCGACCAGGCTTTCTCGTCGGCGGGAACGATGACGGTGCGGAAATAGTCGGCGCGCAGCACGTTGCGCGCGAACAACACGACGATCACGAACCACAGGAAATCCCACACGCCGCCCAGGCTCGAGTAATACGCCGCGGCGTCGCCGTGACGGCCGACCACTGCCGCGTGCTTCCACATCCCGATGGTGAGTGGTTCGGTGCTGAACGGGAAGAAGGGCATCACCCCGGCGGTGTCGCACATGTCGGTGATGACGTGCGCCCATTGACCGATCAACAGGCCAACCGCCCAGGTTCGGCTGCGGAACACCCCCAGCGCGATGAGCGCGAACACCATTCCGAAGATGAACGAGTGGGTGAAGCCGACACCGGGCCAGCCACGATGGAACTGCGGCGGATCGGCGGCCGAGTACACCCACTTCTTGGTGAAGAAGTCGGACAGCGAAGTGCCGGCGGCGATGGCTATGAATGACACCTTGGTACCCAGGTGCTTCTGGATGAAGTAGTTCTCGAACTCGTGCGCGGCCCAACTCATGGTGCGCTCCTGCGCCCGAGCAGGCGGCGCACGGTGCGCGGAATCACTTCGATGACGACCACGAAGTAGAGGAAGGCCAGGTTCCAGCTGAGCAGTCGCTTGGTGAACAGACCGATGACGATGTAGAGCGCGATCGCCGCGCTGTAGATCAGCAGGTCGCGGCGGTCCTCGCTCACGGTGCTGTTCTAGGAGACTGCTGAGCAAATCTCGCTGAGGGTGCTCGCGATTTTCGTCGGGATGGAAAAGAATGGTGTCCATGCAGGGCACGTCTGATCCGAATCGGGAGTTGTTGGACGCGGCGGCGTTGGTCGGTCATCTGGTCCCG
>CAUJEE010000225.1 GCA_963169215.1 Actinomycetota bacterium | reverse complement strand
GCACTTCGGCTGGGTGGCGGAGATGAAGACCGGTGAGGGCAAGACCCTCGTGTCGACTCTGCCCGCGTACCTCAACGGGGTCGGCGGCAAGGGCGTGCACGTCATCACCGTCAACGACTACCTGGCCCGCTTCCACGCCGAGTGGATGGGGCGCATCCACAAGTGGATGGGGCTCGACGTGGGGTTGGTGATCCCCGGCTTCAAAGACCGTTCGGCCGACAAGCGCGCTGCCTACGCGTGCGATATCACCTACGGCACCAACAACGAGTTCGGCTTCGACTATCTGCGCGACAACATGGCCGGCACTCTCGCCGACAAGGTGCAGCGCGGCCACAATTACGCGATCGTCGACGAGGTCGACTCGATCCTCATCGACGAGGCCCGCACGCCGTTGATCATCTCCGGCCGCGTGGCCGACGCGGCCAAGCTGTACTACCGCTTCGCGAGCATCGTGCGCGGCCTGCGGCGCGATGTCGACTACGAGGTGGAAGAGGACAAGCGCGTGGTGGTGCCGCTGGAGGAGGGTATCGAGAAGGTCGAGCAGGCGCTGGGTATCGACAACCTCTACGACGAGGTGCAGCAGAACCTGGTGCACCAGTTGAGCGTGGCGCTGAAGGCCAAAGAGCTGTACAAGCGCGACAAGGACTACATCATCGCCAATGGCGAGGTGAAGATCGTCGACGAGTTCACCGGCCGCATCCTGGAGGGTCGCCGCTGGAGCGAGGGCATTCACCAGGCCGTGGAGGCCAAAGAGGGTGTGAAGATCAAAGAGGAGAACCAGACCCTCGCGACGATCACGCTGCAGAACTACTTCCGCATGTACACCAAGCTCTCCGGCATGACCGGCACGGCGCAGACCGAGGCGGCCGAGTTGGGCAACACCTACGACCTGCAGGTGGTGCCGATTCCGACCAACCGGCCGACAGTGCGTATCGATCAGCCCGATCTGATCTACAAGGGCGAGGTGTCGAAGTTCGCGGCGGTGGTCGACGACATCGCGGCCCGCTATGCCACCGGCCAGCCGGTGCTGGTGGGCACGATCAGCGTCGAGAAGAGCGAGTACCTGTCGCGCCAGCTGCAGAAGCTGGGCATCCCGCACGAGGTACTCAACGCCAAGCAGCACACTCGTGAGGCGCAGATCGTCGCCCAGGCCGGTCGCCTGCACGCGATCACGGTCGCCACCAACATGGCCGGCCGCGGTGTCGACATCCTCCTCGGTGGAAACCCAGAAGGGCTGGCCCGCCACGAGGTGCTGAAGGAGGGCCACGACCCGGCGGTGATGGCCGACGAGTTCGCCCTCCCAATGCCGCTGGCGCAGATGCCCGAGGAGTTCCAGCAGGCGCGTGCCACGGCGATGGCGCGCTACAAGGAGTTGTTGGCCGAGATCAGCGCGCGCTGCGCCGCGGAGGGCGACAAGGTGCGCGAGCTCGGCGGTCTCTATGTGCTCGGCACCGAGCGCCACGACAGCCGGCGCATCGACAACCAGCTGCGCGGCCGCGGTGGCCGCCAGGGCGACCCGGGCGAGAGCCGCTTCTATCTCAGCCTCGACGACGAGTTGATGCGCCTGTTCGCCACCGGCGCGCTGTCGTGGGTGATGAACCGCGCCCTGCCCGATGACGAGGCGATCGAGGCGAAGATGGTCACCAAGGCCATCGAGAGGGCACAGACCACGGTTGAGCAACGCAACGCCGAGATCCGCAAGAACGTGCTCAAGTACGACGAGGTGATGAACGAGCAGCGCAAGGTGATCTACGCCCGACGCGACCAGATCCTCGAGGGACTCGACCTGAAAACAGCGGCGATGGACTACCTGTCCGATGCGGTCGACACGCTGATCGACACCCACTGCGTGAGCGAGGCGCCCGACGAGTGGGACCTCGACGGCCTGGCCAAGGAGCTGCAGACCTTCTGGCCGAGCAAGATCAGTGAAGCCACGCTGCAACAGCACGACGACGCCGACGACATCTACGACCTGGTGACGACCGATGCGAAGGCGTACTACGAGCAGCGCGAGCAGGAGCTGGGCGAGCAGGTGATGCGCAACGTCGAGCGTCAGGTGATGCTGCGAATCATCGACCAGCGCTGGCGTGAGCATCTCGAGGAGATGGACTACCTGCAGGAGGGCATCAACCTGCGGGCGATGGGCCAGAAGGATCCGCTCACCGAATGGCAGCGCGAGGGCTTCGAGATGTTCGGAGCGATGATGAAGGGCATTGCCCAGGACTTCGTCAAGTACGTCATGCACGTGCAGGTGATCCGCAACGATGCCCCACAGCAAACGGTGCAGAACGTGCAGCAGACCTCCAGCGACAGCGCGCCCAGCTCTGGCCTGGCGGCTGCAGCCCGCACTGCGGGGGCGGGTGGGGGAGCGGCGCCGCGGCCGCAGGCGCCTGCGCCGGCCAAGCAGCAGACGGTGGTGAAGGACGAGTGGAGCAAGACGCCGCGCAATGCCCCGTGCCCGTGCGGAAGCGGCAAGAAGTTCAAGATGTGCCACGGCGCCACCCTGTGAGCGGTGCGCGATGCGTGACTTCTCCGACGATCTGAAAGATCTGCGCCGCCGTTTGGGTGAGGCGGAGGGTTATCTGCGCATCGCCCCTGGTCGGGCGCGTCTGGCCGAGTTGGAGATGGAGATCGGCCGCCCCGACCTGTGGGACGACCAGGAACAGGCCAAGCGGATCAACACCGAGTACGCCAACGTGAAGGCCGACATCGATGTCTTCGACGGGCTGAGTCGAGATCTCGACGATGCCGAGGTGTTGCACGAGATGGCCCGCGAGCTCGACGACGAGAGCCAGGAGGCCGACATCGACGCAGCGGTGCGGTCACTCGACCACAGACTGAAGCAACTCGATCTGCGCAGCCTGTTCACGGGTGAGCACGACGCCGACGACTGCATCGTGCAGATCAACGCCAAGGACGGCGGTGTCGACGCCCAGGACTGGGCCGAGATCCTGTTGCGCATGTACACCCGCTGGGCCGAGCGGCGCGGGTACCTGCTGGAAGTCGACGAGATCAGCCCGGCAACGGAAGCCGGCATCATGTCGGCCGAGTTCACCATCAGTGGCCGCTATGCCTACGGGATGATGACCAGCGAGCGCGGCACCCACCGGCTGGTGCGGATCAGCCCGTTCGACAACCAGGGCCGGCGGCAGACCAGCTTCGCCGCGGTGCAGGTGTGGCCGGTGATGGACGCGCCCGACGTCGAGCTCAACGACAGCGACATCGAGATGCAGGTGTTCCGTGCCAGCGGTGCCGGTGGCCAGCACGTGAACAAGACTTCATCGGCCGTACGTCTTATCCACCGCCCCACGGGGTTGGTGGCGAGCAGCCAGGAGGAGCGCAGCCAGCTACAGAACCGGGAGAAGGCGATGACCCGGCTGAAGGCGATGGTGGCCGCGCGGGTGGAGGAGGAACACGAGGCCGAACTGGCCCGCATCGCCGGCCGCCAGGCGCAGGTGGGTTGGGGGAGCCAGATCCGCTCCTACGTCGTGCAGCCCTACCAGATGGTGAAAGACCTGCGTACCGAGGTGGAGACGAGCCAGATCGATGCCGTGCTCGACGGCGACCTCGACGAATTCATGGAAGGCTTCCTACGCTGGCGACGCCGCGAAGCGGAATGATTGCAGTACGGTTACGTAACTCATGATTCGACTCGAGAACGTCACCAAGTCGTACAGCCGCGATGTCGTCGCCTTGCGCGACGCCAACTTCGACATCGCCAAGGGCGAGTTCGTGTTCCTCGTCGGCCCCTCCGGCTCGGGCAAGAGCACCTTGCTGCGGCTGATGAACCGTCAGGAGAAGCCCGAGCGCGGTGCCGTATGGGTCGCCGGGCGCAACATCAACGACATGCCCGACAGCAAGGTGCCGCACCTGCGCCGCAACATCGGCAACATCTTCCAGGACTACAAACTGCTGCCCAACCGCACCGTGTTCGAGAACGTCGCCTTCGCGATGGAGGTGATCGGCAAACCGCGCCACATGATCCGCCAGCAGGTGCCGGCGGTGCTCGAGCTGGTGGGCCTCGGGGGCAAGCAGGAGCGCTTCCCTCACCAGCTGTCGGGTGGTGAGCAACAGCGCGTGTCGATCGCTCGCGCCTTCGTCAACCGGCCGCTGATCCTGATCGCCGACGAGCCCACCGGCAACCTCGACCCTGGCACCGGCGAGGGCATCATGCGCCTGCTCGACCGCATCAACAAGACCGGCACCACCGTGGTGATGGCGACCCACGACCAGCGCATCGTCAACATGATGCGCAAGCGAGTGATCCAGCTCGATCGTGGCGTGATCGTGCGCGACCAGGCGCGAGGTGTGTACGAATGATTTCGCGTATCCGCTACATGTTCCGCGAGATGTGGGCCAGCCTCTCGCGCAACCTCACGCTCACCATCGCTGCGGTCATCACCTCGACGTTGTCGCTGTTTCTGTTCGGCGGCACGCTGCTCATCCAACGGGCGTTCAACAACCAGATGCAGCAGTGGACCGGCGGCGTGGAGATGCTCGTGTACGTCAACCACGGAACCCCGCAGGAATCGATCGACCTCATCGGCCGGGCGATCGGCGAACAGACCCAAGTGGTCGAGGCGGTCGAGTACTGCGACGAGGCCTGCTCGGCGGAGGTGGCCAAGGAGCTGCTCGCAGCCGACCCCGAGTTCCTCGCCCTGCTGTTGCCGGAGATCCCCTCCTATTTCAAGGTGAAGCCGGTCGACAAGGACAACAGCGACCTGCTGAAGTCGATGTCGGAGGAGTTCGGCGACCTTCCCAACGTGAACAACGTGCTCACTCCCGACGAGGCGGTCGAGCAGTTGGAGCTGTTCAAGAGCTTCTTCGGTGTGCGGGTGTTCATCCTGTCGCTGTTCTTGCTGTCGACGTCGGCTCTGCTCATCTGGAACACGATCCGCACTGCGATGTTCGCCCGCCGCCGCGAGATCGAGGTGATGAAGTTGGTGGGGGCCACCAACTGGTTCATCCGCTTGCCGTTCATGCTCGAGGGCTTGCTACAGGGCATTGTCGGTGCTGTTCTCGGCAGTGGCGCGCTCTTGTGGGTGAACAGCAACTGGACCTCGGGCGTCGAGGGCTTCCCGTCCGACACCGGCCTCAAAGGCATGGTGGTCACCGACAGCTATCCATTGTGGGTGTGCATGGTGATCGTCGGTCTCGGGGCTCTCGTCGGCACGGTGAGTTCGGCGACCGCGGCCAGCAAGTTCCTCGACGTCTGATTCACCCGGCGGTGGCATGAGCCGCGGCATCGGCTCGCTGCTGCCCTCGGCGTCGCCGGTCTCTATCGTTCGCCCATGGACTACGGGCACATCCTCTATACGGTCGACGACGGAATTGCCACTATCACCCTGCACCGCCCGGAGGTGATGAACGCGTTCACCAACCGGATGATGCACGAGTTGATCGACGCGTTCGATTGTGTCGACGCCGACGACGGGGTGCGGGCGGTGATCTTCACCGGCAGCGGGCGGGCGTTCTGTGCTGGCGCCGACCTGTCGCACGGCCGGGAGGTGTTCGCCAAGGGCGGTAGCGACGTGCAGACCGACGCGGGTGTGCCGCGCGACGGTGGCGGCATGGTGGCGCTGCGCATCTTCGACTGCAAGAAGCCGGTGATCGGGGCGATCAACGGCGCGGCGGTGGGCGTGGGGGTGACGATGACCCTGCCGATGGACGTGCGCCTGGCGGCTGATTCGGCTCGCTTCGGGCTGGTCTTCGCCCGCCGCGGCATCGGTCCCGAGGCCTGCTCGTCGTGGTTCCTGCCGCGGCTGGTGGGCATCAGCCAGGCACTCGAATGGTGCTACTCGGGTGCCCTGTTCCCTGCCACGGAGGCGCTGCGTGGCGGGCTGGTGCGCAGCGTGCACGCGCCCGACGAACTACTGCCGGCGGCGCGGGCGCTGGCCACGTCGCTCACCGCCGAGAGTTCGCCGGTGAGCATCGCCCTCACCCGCCAGATGATGTGGCGGATGCTCGGCGAGTCGCATCCGATGTCGGCCCACCGCGCCGACTCGCGCGGCATCCTCGCTCGCGGCCGCAGCGCCGATGCCGCGGAAGGGGTGGTGAGCTTCCTCGAGAAGCGCCCGGCGGTGTTCACCGATCGCGTCAGCGACGGGCTGCCCGACCTGTTCGAAGGGTGGCATTCGCCCGAGTTCGGCTGACTCAGTGTCCGGGCCCGCGGAGGGGAGCGTCGGTGCGCTGCTGCTCGAATCAGCGTGGGCGTAGGTGCCAGCAAGCGATCGCCGTGGCCGCGGCGACGTTCAGCGAGTCGACGCCAGTGTGCATCGGGATGAACACCCGGTGCGATGCCGCGGCGAGCGCGCCTGCGGTGAGCCCGGCCCGCTCGGACCCGACCAGCAGCGCCACGCGGTTGGCGGGCTGCATCGCGTCGAGTGGTGTAGCGGTTGGGCTGGGGGTCAGTGCGCACACCACGAATCCGTCGTCGGCCAAGTCGCGGACCAGGCCGGTCAGATCAGCCGTGCGGGCGTGGGGCAGGGTGAGGGCGTGACCCATCGACACGCGCAGCGAGCGGCGGGAGAGCGGGTCGGCGCTGGTGCCGTCGAGGGCCAAGCCGTCCCATCCGAGCGCCAGGGCATTGCGGGCGATGCTGCCGATGTTCACCGGGTTGTCGACCGCCTCGACGATCACCAGTCGCTGCGACTGCGCGGTCAGCTCACGCGCTGCCAGGCGCGCCGGTCGCTCGAACAGAGCGACGACGGCGTAGGGCATGCCGAGCTTGGTGATCGCGGCGCGCACCGCCTCGCCGCCGGCATAGACCGGACACACTGGCTCCAACTCGGTGACCACCGGCGGAGGTCGCAGCGGGTCGACGAGGGCCATGACTGCCCGACAACCGGCGGCCAGCGCGCGCTCGACCACCAGGTCGCCTTCGGCCATGAACAGCCCGCCTCCGCCGTCGTCGCGGCGCTGCGGGCGGTTCGACAGGCCGCGCTCGTTCAGCCGAAAGGCGGCGACGCGCTCGTCGTGCGGGTCGTCGATGACGATCACTGCGGCCCGCGGCTCAGTACTGCCAGTGGAACCGGCTCCAGTCCTTGGGCCGCTTCTCGAGGAACGAGTCGCGTCCCTCCTGGGCTTCATCTGTGGCGTAGGCCAGGCGCGTTGCCTCTCCGGCGAATATCTGCTGGCCGACGAGGCCGTCGTCGATCAGGTTGAACGCGAACTTGAGCATGCGCTGCGCGGTGGGGCTCTTGCCGTTGATCATCGCGCCCCACTCGAGGCCAACTCTCTCCAGATCGACGTGGTCGACAACCTCGTTCACCGCGCCCATCTGGAACATCTGCTCGGCGGAGTACTCGCGGCCGAGGAAGAAGATCTCGCGGGCGAACTTCTGACCCACCTGGCGGGCGAGGTAGGCGCTGCCGAAGCCGCCGTCGAAGCTGGCCACGTCGGCGTCGGTCTGCTTGAAGCGGGCGTGCTCGCGGCTGGCGAGAGTGAGATCGCAGACGACATGCAGGCTGTGGCCACCGCCGGCTGCCCAGCCATTGACCAGGCAGATCACCACTTTGGGCATGAAGCGGATCAGGCGTTGAACCTCGA
>CAUJEE010000224.1 GCA_963169215.1 Actinomycetota bacterium | reverse complement strand
CACCACCGCCACGACCACTGAGCAACTGGCTCCCACCGCAAGCGAAATCGCGTGCAGCGCCCCAGCGTCGTGGGTGAACCGCGAGTTCAGCGCATCGACGCGAACGGGTCGACGCACTCCACACCCGTACGAGCGACATCGGCGATGTTGCGGGTCACGAGCGTGAGCCCGTGCACCATCGCCGTCGCGGCCACAAGACCATCGACCACCGGCACCGGGTCGGGCACGTTGAGCAGCGCCCACTGTCTGGCAATCGGTGCGGTGATCGGCAGGATTCGATCGGCGAACTCGTCGACAAGCGAGTTGAGCCAGCGACGCAGCGCGACTGATGCTGCCGGGTCGCGGCGAGCAATCAACTCCACCCCTCGATTGAGTTCGCCCACCACCAGCACCGACAGCCAGAAGTCACCTGCACGGTGTTCGGAAACCCAACGCCGTAGGTGCGGGTCGCCACGCTCCTGCTTGCGCAACTCGGAGACCACGTTGGTGTCGAGCAGGAAGCCTCTCACAGGTCGACGTCGCGGGGCATCTGGTGCGAGCGACGAAAGTCGCCGTCGTCACCCGCATCAGGCATTGCCTCCAACCGGGCGAGGAGGTCGCCGCCGCGCAACGCCGCTCGCAGCAATTGGCGGTGCTCCTCCTCGGCCGAACGACCATGGGCGGCCGCCCGCTTCTTCAGCCGGGCAACCAGATCGTCGTCGATGTTGCGCACGATCAACTGAGCCATCAGCGACCTCCTCTCACGTAGCGGCAGTGCTAGCAATGATAGCGAGATGCCGGACATCACTGATCCCTGAGCGACAGAACCTCCCGCTCGACGGTCGCGTATTGCTCGCTCAGCTCCGCCACCACACCCTCATGCACTCTGAGCCACTCGTCGACACGCTCCGCTTCCCAATCATGCCGCCCTTGCGTATAGCCGACCCGAACATCGCATTCGAGGTCGGCCATCCGAACGGACAGCTCTTGCGGTGTCACCTCCGGTGCCTCGATGAACTCCCTTCGCGGGTCATCGGGTCGTTCATAGGACAATCCGCCCTCCTTCATGCACTCTGACCACATCGACGCGAGTAGGTCGCCAGACTCGCTTACATCGAACCCACGAATCGAGCCGACGAAGTCATTCAGCTGGATATCGACTTGGTCAAAGAACTCGGAGAATGGGCCAAACGTCTCATCGAACGATTGTGCAGCGCAGCCTGGCGTATCTCCAGAGCTCTCCAGGGCGCTGACAAACGCAGGGTCGGCATTGCTGTTCGGATCCGTGAAGTCAATCGGGAGCGAGTGATACCCGTACTCTTCGGCGAATCGCCGGTCGAGGGGGTTGACTCGATCTGAGGCAAGATCATTTGGCTGGTAGGGGCTTGGAACATACTGAAACCCCTTCGCCGCCATACACTGCACGACCGCTGCCTGTCGTGATTCGAACAGAATCGAGTTCAACTCCTCACCCACATAGAAGGGCAGCGTCTGGGGCCAACCTCGCCCCACGACCGGCAGGTCGGCCTGTAGCGGGAAGCCCGTGGCGAAAGGGGCGACCGTGTCTGCCGATTCCACAGCACCTTCGCTGCTGCATGCCGAGTTCAAAGCAAGCACCGCGATGAGCACGGTGGATCGCACCGAGTTCACGCGCACGAGATCGAGAATCGAAATCGTATCGAGCTGCCAAATCGGTTAGTCGTGTTCACCCATCCATCCCCATCCCAAAGCGCATGACCTACGACACTTCCGCTGTAATTGAAGTCCTGATACACGCACACTTGATACGTGGTCGACTTCCTATCCCGAACCGATCGATTGTTGTCACTCACCTGCGATCCGTCAGCGTAGTCGTTGTTATTCAGCTTGGGATCATCGACAGCAAATTGATACAGCTGTCCGTTCCCGTATGTGGACTTGGCGAGACACATCGTCTGGGTGCTGCATGCGCCAGCCTCCGCAGACACAGGTTGTGGAATCGTTAGTACCGCTGAACTCAACGTGATCATTGATGAAACCAAGCCAGCAATCACCATCGAAAGCAAGCGGGGATGGGGGAGTTGATTCATCTGTTGAGCATCTCATGTGTGTGTGTGTGTCAACCCAGAACCGACACTCACCTCGAATTCTATACCCCCGCGCAGCGATCAGCGTTCGGCGCCGCTACGGCAGCAGGCGGCGGATGCGGGCTCGCTCCTCGGCGGTCACGTTGGGGTCGAGCAGGCGGCGCTCGGCCGCGGCGGTGACGAACTCGGCGTGGTCGTCGCTCGCCCCGACGAAGCTGCGCACCGCCCACCGCCGTCCCAAGCGCTCGCGCACCAGATCGACGCTGGAGGTGGCGAGCACCACGTAGCTGGTCGCCACATCGAACCCCGCCGGGCCACGCGCGGTGTTGGTCCAGTCGATCACCACCGGCCCGGCGGGCGACAGCAACACGTTGAGCGGGTGCAGGTCGAGGTGCAGCACCGCGTCGCCGGCCGGCACGTGCGGCACGGCGGGCAGCCAGTCGGGTGCGGTCAACTCGCCGAGCGAGCGTTGCAGCGCGGCCAACAGCCGCAGGTGGCGGCCGATGCGCCACGGGCGATTGCCCATGTCGGCGAGCATCGTCGGCCCGTCGATGCGTTGCATCACCATCTCGCGCCCACTCGCCGCGAGCACCCGCGGCACCGGGTAGCCACCATCGTGCAACCACCGCATCAGCCGCGCTTCCAGGGCGGTGTCGTGGTCGGAGCGGTAGCGGCGCAGCACAGTGCCGTCGCCGAGGTCGAATACCTCGGCGGCGCGACCGGTGGCGAGCAGGCGCGGCGTCATGTCGGCACGCCGCGCCTGCGCCTTGTCAATCTTCCAGCAGGTGGTCGAGGCGATGCACGGCGTCGACGAACTCGTCGATCATCTCGTACACCACCTGCGCCGCGGGGATCGACGTGTTCATCGCCCCGACGATCTGGCCGACGTAGTAGTTGGCCAGCGCCTCGGCACCCGACCCAGGCTGGTGCGCCGAACGGTCGATGGCCCGCAGCGCACGATCGACGAGGATCGGCTGCAACGGCATCGGCAGCGGCTCGGGCGCGCTCGGGTCGGCCCACGCGTCGGTCCACGCCGAGCGCAGCTGGCGGGTGTACTTGCCCGTGCGCGACCGCGAGCGCACCGTGTCGGACGACGTCGCGGTGAGCATCTTCTGCTTCACCGCCGGCAGTGTCTCGGCCTCTTGCGTGGTGAGCCACACCGAGCCGCACCACACGCCGGCCGCACCGAGGGCCATCGCCGCGGCCATCTGCCGCCCACGGCCGATGCCACCGGCACCGAGCACCGGCACGTCGCCGGCCGCGTCGACGATCTCGGGGATAAGCACCATCGAGCCGATCTCGCCGGTGTGGCCGCCGGCCTCGCTGCCCTGGGCGATGAGCACGTCGACGCCCGCGTTGACGTGCCGCTGCGCGTGCTGCGGCTTGCCGGCCAGCGCGCCCACCTTGGCCCCGGCGGCCTTGGCCTGCTCTACCATCCACGGCGGGGGCGGGCCGAGCGCATTCACCACCAGCACCGGCTGGTGGGCGAGGGCGATCTCCAGTTGCGCGCCCACCGAGTTGGCGGAGAACACCGCCGACTCGCCTAGATCGCGCTCGACGCCGCCCTCGTCGTCGTCCAGCGGTGGCACGTCGTAGCGGGAGAGCAGGTCGTCGAGGAAGCGGCGGTGTCCGTCGGGGATCATCGCCACCAACTCGCCGACGGTGACGCCACCCTGGTCGGAACCTTCGTAACGAGCGGGCACGATCACGTCGACGCCGTACGGGCGCCCGGCGAGCTGCTCGTCGATCCAGTTGAGGTCGATCTCCAGCTGCTCGCGGGTGTGCCCGGCCGCGCCGAGCACACCCAGGCCGCCGGCCTTGGTGACCGCCACCACCACGTCGCGGCAGTGGGTGAAAGCGAGGATCGGAACGTCGATCCCGAACATCTCGGTGATTGGTGTCTTCATCTGTTCTCCTTGCTGGGACTCATTGTGCGCGCGACGCCCACGACGGGCTGCGCTTCTCGAGATAGGCGGTGATTCCCTCGCGGGCTTCCTCCGACTTGAACAGCCGCGCCGACAGTTCGCCGGTGAAGGCGAACGCCTCGTCGACGGGCATCGCCGGCACTTGCGCGAGCAGTTGCTTGGCCTGCGCGATGGCCTCCGGCGCGCCGAGCAGCAGGTCGCCCACGACCGCGGCCACTTCATCGTCGAGCGCATCGCGGGGCACGGCGGAGTTGATCAGGCCGATGCGAGCCGCCTCCGCCGCGGGGAAGCGGTTGCCACGCAAGAACGCGGCGGCCGCATCGGTACGGCGCATCTTCGGCAGGCACACCACCGAGATCACCGCCGGGATGACACCGATGCGCACCTCGGTGAAGCCGAACATCGTGTCGTCGGCGGCGATCGAGATGTCCATCGCCGCGGCCAGGCCCATCCCGCCGGCCACACAGTGCCCGGCGATGCGCCCCACGTACGGCTTGGGCGAGCGGCGGAAGCGGCCGAACAACCGCTGCGGGTCGACCACCGCCGCCGGTGCGTCGGCCGATGCCCGCTCGGAGAGGTTGGCCCCGGCGCAAAACACCTTGCCGACGTTGGTGAGCACCACCACCCGCACCGCCGGGTCGGCGTCGGCCTGGTCGAGGGCGGCCATCAATTCGCTCACCAGTTGGCTGCCGAGCGCGTTGCGGTTGGCCTCGTCGGCGAGGGTGACGGTGAGCACCCCGGCGCTGAGTTCGGTTTCGACAACGGGCATCACTTCCCCCTCGCGACCGGGCCGGTGGTGGGACCACCGGCGAACGCTTGCGCCCGCAGCAGCCAGTGCCGCCCGGCCTCTCCGCAGGTGAGCGCGGTGTCGTCGAGATGGCGGCGCTGGGTGACCACCAGGCAGAAGTCGAGCGCCGGGCCGCGCACCGTGTCGACCACCTGCTCGG
>CAUJEE010000223.1 GCA_963169215.1 Actinomycetota bacterium | reverse complement strand
CGAATAGATGATGTTGGCGTGCAGCGTCTTCATCGCATTGAGATTGCTCTCGTTCGATGTGCCGGGCGCAACGCCGAAGAAGCCCGTCTCCGGGTTGATCGCATAGAGGCGCCCGTCGGGGCCGAACTTCATCCAGCAGATGTCGTCACCGATCGTCTCCGCCTTCCAGCCGGGGATGGTGGGCACCAGCATGGCGAGGTTGGTCTTGCCGCAGGCGCTCGGGAAGGCAGCGGCGATGTACTTGGCCTCGCCGGCGGGGTTGGTGAGCTTGAGGATCAACATGTGCTCGGCCAGCCAGCCATCGTCGCGGGCCATCACCGAGGCGACTCGCAGCGCGAAGCACTTCTTGCCGAGCAGTGCATTGCCGCCGTAGCCCGAGCCATAGCTCCAGATCTCGCGTGTGGTGGGGAAGTGCACGATGTACTTGTTGTCCGGGTTGCACGGCCAGGCGACGTCCTGCTGGCCGGGGGCGAGTGGGGCACCGACGCTGTGCAGGCACGGCACCCACTGGCCGTCGCCGAGCACGTCGAGCGCCCCTTGGCCCATGCGGGTCATGATGCGCATGCTCGCCGCCACGTAGGGGCTGTCGGTGAGCTGCACCCCGATGTGCGCGATCGGCGAGCCGAGCGGGCCCATGCTGAACGGCACGACGTACATCGTGCGGCCCTTCATCGCGCCGGTGTACAACTGGGTCAGCTCGGCACGCATCTCGTCCGGGGCGCGCCAGTTGTTGGTGGGCCCGGCGTCGGCCTGGTGGTCGCTGCAGATGAACGTGCGATCTTCCACTCGGGCGACGTCGCCCGGATCGCTGTGCGCCCAATAGCTGTTCGGCCGCTTGGCGTCGTCGAGCTTGGTGAAGGTGCCCGAGTCGACCAGGGTGCGGCACAGCCGGTCGTACTCCTCGGCCGATCCGTCGCACCAGTAGACGTCGTCGGGCTGGAACACGCCCACCCATTCGGCCACCCACTGCTCGAGGCGCGAGTTGCTCGTCGTTGCGCTCATGACTTCTCCTGGGGTTCGGGCGCGCCGCTGCGCGTCTCACGCCCATTCTGACAAGCGATGCCCCCGCAACGGAAAAGCCGGACCCGACTCGCCGCCTTGGCAGACGTTGTCAGAAGGTGGGGGTCTCCATGTCGGCCTCGCTGCCGAGGCGCAGCGCGGTTGCCCGCCCGGCGCTGTCGAGGTCGAAGACCACCCGCTGGCCGGGGCGCAGCATGCGGAACATGCTGCCCTCCAGCGCGTTGCCGGCCAGATCGACCTCGGCCAGGTCGGTGTCGCGCACGACGACTCCGTCGCCGGTGGTCGGGTCGTAGACCTTGATCACGCCCTGCATCGCTGGCCTCAGCCGGCCTTGACGATCTTGCCGCTCTTGATGCACCCGGTGCACACGTGCAACCGCTTGGGGGCGCCGTTGACCAACGCCTTGACGCGCTGGATGTTCGGGTTCCAGCGGCGCTTGGTGCGGCGGTGCGAGTGCGACACGTTCATGCCCCACGACGGGCCCTTGCCACACACATCACATACAGCTGCCATGGTCGTACTTCTTCCGGGATCGAGCAGAATGAGCGTGGAAATGCTATCAGCGGCGCGCCGTTGTCCACCTCCCGCGCCCATGCCAAATCGCCCCGCACCAGGGGGTGGAGGGGCCTTGGTGGGTTGCCGTCGACGACCGCGGCCGACCGCTCGCGTGTCCGGGGTCACTAGTCTGTGCGGCGTGACCACCCTCGAGCACCTCAACCACACAGCCCTGCGCGACACGGTGATCACCTTCCGCGATGCGATGAAGGCCCATGCCCCGGGCCTGAACAAGCTCAACGTCTATCCCGTGCCCGATGGCGATACCGGTACCAACATGGCCCGCACGCTCGACGCGGTGGTGGCCGAGTTGGAGTCGACCGACAGCGAGGGCGACGGCGCCCACGCAGCCACCTACGACGCGATCAGCCACGGCAGCATGATGGGTGCCCGTGGCAACAGCGGGGTGATCCTCAGCCAGATCCTGCGCGGGTTGTCGAGCAGCCTGAAGGGGGCTACCGAGGGCAGCGCCACCAAGGTGGCCGAGGCGCTGAAGGCCGCCTCCAGCGCGGCTTACCAAGCGGTGCTCAAGCCGATCGAGGGCACCATCCTGACGGTGGTGCGCGAGTCGGCCGAGGCCGCGCACAACGCTGCCCACGAGGGCCAGTCGCTGGCCGGCATGCTGCGCACCGCACGCAACGCCGGCCGAGCCGCGCTGGCGCGCACCCCGGAGCTGCTGCCGGTGCTGAAGGACGCAGGCGTGGTCGATGCCGGCGGCGCAGGCTTCTTGCTGTTCCTCGACTCGGCGCTGCACGTGGTCGACGGCGAGCCGATCCCCGAGCCGGAGGAGATCGATGGCCCGTCGGCCGAGCAACTGGAGGCCGCGGCCCACCGGCACAGCGACGACGGCGTCGACGTCAGCGAGTTGCGCTACGAGGTGATGTACTTCCTGCACCTCGACGACGCGCAGATCGAGGCCTTCAAGCACGGCTGGGGCGAGATCGGCGACAGCGTGGTGGTGGTGGGGGGCGAAGGGCTGTGGAACTGCCACGTGCACACCAACGACATCGGCGCGGCGATCGAGGTGGCCATGGATCTCGGCGGACGGCCCAAGCAGATCCGTGTCACTGACCTGTTCGAGGAGGTGGCCGAGGAACACGACCGCCGGGAGGACACGCTCGGTGGTGAGCACAAGGGCACCGCCGGCCTGCCGCCGGTGAACTGCGCAGTGGTCGCCGTGTCGAGTGGCGACGGTCTGTCGGAACTGTTCGGACAGCTGGGCGTGCAGGGGGTGGTCACCGGGGGGCAGACGCTCAATCCGTCGACCGCCGAACTGCTCGCCGCGGTCGAGGCAGTGAACAGCGACGAAGTGGTGGTGTTGCCGAACAACAAGAACATCATCCCTGTCGCCCAGCAGCTCGACGCGCTCACCACCAAGACGGTGCGCGTGGTGCCCACCGAAACCATGCCCGAGGCGCTGTCGGCCCTGATCGTGTACGACCCGGAAGCCGACGCGGAGGCCAACCACGAGGAGATGATCTCGGCTGCCGACTCGGTCGCCTCCGGCGAAATCACCCAGGCCGTGCGGGCGACGCGGGCGGAGGTGGGAGCGATCAAGAAGGGCGACTGGATCGGCCTCGTCCGTGGCGCGCCTCATCTGCCCAACGGCATCGCCGTGGTCGCGGGCACGCTCGACGAGGCGACGCTGGCGCTGCTCGAACGGCTGGTGGTGCCCGGTCGCGAGATCGTCACCGTGGTCGAGGGGGCAGACGCCACCCCGGGCAGCACCGACGTGATCCGCGCCTGGCTGGAGGAACACCACCCCGACGTGCAGGTGGAGGTGCACCGCGGCGGTCAGCCGCTGTACCCCTACCTGTTCGGCGTCGAGTGATCCACCGATGAGCGAGCTCACCCTTCGCGACCTGGCCGCGATCGGGGTCGAGCGGCTGAAGGGGGTGGGCGACAAGAAGCTGGCCGGCCTGCGCGAGATGGGCATCGAGACCGTCCTCGATCTGCTCAGCTTCTACCCCCGGCGCTGGGTCGACCGCAGTCAGGAGTGCCGGGTGAGCGACCTTCGCCCCGGCCTGGAATCACTCGTGCTGGTGACGGTGCGCAGTGTCGACAAACGCATCGGCCGCAACCGGCGCCCGATCGTCGAGGCGGTGGTGGGCGACGGCAGCGGCCGTTGTCACGTCGTGTTCTTCAACCAGCCGTGGCGCGAGCGCCAGCTACGACCCGAACTGCAGGTGGCGCTGTGGGGCAAGCCCGAGCTGTACCGCGGGGCGCTGCAGCTCACCAACCCGGTCGTCGACCTGATCGGCGACCGCACCGGGCGCATCGTGCCGATCTATCCGCAGAGCGAGAAGAGCGGGCTCAACACCTGGGAGATCGCCGGCTGGGTGGAGGACGCGTTGCGCAAGTGCGAGCCGCGCGGCCTCGCCGACCCGGTGCCGACAGAAGTTGTGGCGCGCCTCGGCCTGTCGCCCCGCGCGATCGCGCTGCACGACATCCACCTGCCCGAGACGATCGCCGACAAGGAGCGCGCCCGTCGGCGGCTGGCGTTCGACGAGTTGCTGCGTGTGCAGACCGTACTGGTGATGCGCAAGCGCACCATCGAGCGCGAGTCGCGGGGCATCCGCCACGAGGTGGGTGGCGAGTTGGTCGGTCGTCTGCGCGCCGCGTTGCCCTACCCGCTCACCGACGCGCAGCAACGGGTGATTGCCGAGATCGAGGCCGATCTGGCCGGGCCGCACCCGATGCACCGCCTGCTGCAGGGCGATGTCGGTGCGGGCAAGACCGTGGTCGCCGTGGCGGCGATGCTCACCGCGGTGCAGGGCGGCCATCAGGCCGCGCTGATGGCTCCCACCGAGGTGTTGGCCGAGCAACACTCCGCTGGGGTGCGGGCCCTCCTGGATGGTGTCACTGTGCCCGACCCGGGCAATCTGTTCGGCGACCGGCCTTTGCGGGTGGAGTTGCTGACCAACCGGGTGACCGGCTCCGACCGTCGCGACGTGCTGGCGGGCCTGGCCGATGGCACGGTCGACATTGCCATCGGCACGCACGCCCTCATCCAGGAGACGGTGGCGTTCCACTCGCTGGGTGTGGTGGTGGTCGACGAGCAGCACCGCTTCGGTGTCGAGCAGCGCGCCGCGCTGCGCGCCAAGGGCGACGGCCAGTTGGTGCCCGACGTGCTGGTGATGACCGCCACACCCATCCCGCGCACGGCGGCGATGACGGTGTACGGAGATCTCGACGTGAGCGTGCTCGACGAGCTGCCGCCGGGCCGTACGCCGATTGTCACCCGCATCGCGGAGGGGCCGCTGTTGGCGCAAGGCGCGTGGGCCGCCGTGCGCGACGAGGTGACCGCCGGACGCCAGGCGTATGTGGTCTGCCCGCTGATCGAGGAGAGCGAGAAGCTGGAGGTGGCCAGCGCGCAGGAGACGTACGAGCGCCTGGTGCACGACGAGTTGCGGGACCTGCGCATCGCCCTGTTGCACGGGCGCATGCCGTCGGCCGAGAAGGAGTCGGTGATGTCGAGGTTCCGAGCGGGCGACCTCGATGTGCTGGTGGCCACCACTGTGATCGAGGTGGGCGTCGACGTACCCAACGCAACGGTGATGGTGATCGTCGACGCCGACCGCTTCGGCATCGCCCAGCTGCACCAGCTGCGCGGCCGCGTGGGGCGCGCCGGGCACCAGTCGCAGTGCTGGCTGCTCACCGGTGAGGCGAGCGAGGGTGCCGGCGTCAACCCGCGATTGGAGGCGCTGCGCGACTCGACCGACGGCTTCCACCTGGCCGAGGTCGACCTTGAACTGCGCGGCGAGGGAACGCTGATGAACACCGCCCAGAAAGGACGCAACGACCTCAAGCTGGCCTCGCTACGGCGCGACCGTGAGTTGGTGGAGCAAGCGCGCGAGGTGGCATTCGCGCTGGTCGATGCCGACCCGCTGCTAGATCGGTCGCCGCTACTGCTCGACGAGCTGCGAGTGGTGTTCGACCCGCAGGACGAAGAATTCCTGTTCAAGAGCTAGCCGACGGCTCCCGACAGCTCCCGGGCAGTCCCCGGCCAGTCCCGAACCTTCGTCAATGGGCGCCACTTGTGCCACACGGTGCGACGAATCGCACCCGATCAGGGTCGCTCGGTCAGGAACGGGGGGAATCGCGCCCGACCCCGATTGCTGCCGGCTGGCGGGTGTTGTCGGCCTGGTCAGATCCAGTTGTCGTCGCCTTCGGGTTGGTCGTCGTCGGGCAGCACCAGGTCCCAGCGGTCGCGGCAGTCCTCGCAGCGGTAGGCCACCACCTCACCGGGCAACCACACCCCGCCTTCGCGTGGATGAGTCAGCAGGTGGCACCTGCCGCCGCAATCGACGCAGATGATCGTCGCCTCCGGTTCCAACACACCCGTAGTCTGGCCCGGTGAGAGTGATCGCGGGCGAGTTCGGCGGGCGCAAGTTGGTGACGCCGGAGGGCACCACCACCCGCCCCACCACCGACAAGGTGCGCCAGGCGGTGTTCAACTCGCTCACCAGTATGGGGGTGCTGGAGGGGGCAGTGGTGGCCGACCTCTACGCCGGGTCGGGCGCGCTCGGTATCGAGGCGCTCAGCCGGGGGGCGGCGAGGTGCACGTTCGTCGAGCGTGACAGAGGCGCGCTCAACGCTCTGCGAGAGAACCTGAAGGCGCTGCAGATCGACGACCGGGCCGACATCCGCGCCACCGACGTGATGGCCTGGGTGCCGGCGATGCGCAACGTCGACATCGCCTTCATCGACCCGCCGTACGACTTCGATCACTGGCACGAACTGCTCGGCCTGCTCGATGTCGGACTGGTAGTGGCCGAGAGTGATCAAGCAGTGGAGGCCCACCCCGGCTACGCGGTGCTGCGAGCGCGCCGTTACGGGCACACCTGGGTGACGCTGCTCGAACGGCTAGCCTGAATCGCCAATGGCGACGGTTCTCTACCCCGGCAGCTTCGACCCCTTGCACCTCGGTCATGTCGACGTGATCGAGCAGTCGGTCGCGCTCTTCGGCAAGGTGATCGTCGGTGTGATGCACAACCCGGGCAAGCCGTCGGGCATGTTCGACCTCGAGCAGCGCAAGCAGATGATCCGCGCCAGCATCTCGTACCTGCCTTCGGTGAAGGTGATGTCGTTCCCCGGCTTGGCGGTCGATGCCGTCAAGCAGGTGAAGGCAGCGTTCATCGTCAAGGGCCTGCGCACCGGCGGCGACTTCGAGGTCGAACAGCAGATGGCCCACACCAACCACGCGGTCAGTGGGGTGCGCACCGTCTACCTGCCGTGCAAGCCCGCGCTGGTGTCGATCAGTAGCCGCTTCATCCGCGAGATCGCGCAGTATGGTGGCGACGTCACCTCACTAGTGCCCGCGCCGGTCGCGGCCGAGTTGGCGCTGTTGTTCCCGCCCAAGGGCGCGTCGTGATCGGAGCAGCCCGATGACCTACGACCAGTACGACGACGGATACGACGACGGATACGACGACAGTGGCGCGTACGCCACCGACGACTCCGATGCCTATGTGCGCACGACGGCTGGTTTCGTGGGCGATGCCGAGGCGATGCTGCGCCGGGCGATCGACATCATCGCCACCGCGCCGACGATGCCGTTGTCGTCGTCGCCACGCATCGATCGCGACGAGATCATCGAACTGCTGGAAGAAACTCTGCACCGCCTGCCCGACGAAATGCGCCAGGCGCGCTGGATGATCAAGGAGCGCCAGGAGTTCGTCGCCAAGACCCGCCGCGAGGCCGACGAACTACTCGAGGCGGCGCGAGTGCAGGCCGAGCGGATGGTGCAGCGCACCGAGGTGGTTCGCGCCGCCGAGACACGGGCGCGCCAAATCGCCGAAGCCGCCGACACCGATGCCCGCCGTCTGCGTCACGAGACGGAGGACTTCCTCGATCAGCGCCTGGCGAGCTTCGAGATCCTGCTCGACAAGTTGGTGCGAACCGTGCAGTCCGGCCGCTCACGCCTCGCCATCGGCACCCACCGCGAAGCCGAGGTGCCGGTGGAGGAGGACGAGCTCGGCAACGGGTTCTTCGACCAGGATCGGTGACGATGGCCTCGGCCCTGCGGCTCAACGCCGTCGAGCTGCTGCGCCGACCGGGCAGCGACAGACAGGTCGAAATCGCGGTGCCACTGACCGAGCTGGGCATCGACGACGATCCGCGGTTCGAACCCGGTACCCAGGCCGAGGTGCGGCTGCGACTCGAGTCGCTGCGCGACGGCATCGTGGTGGAGGGCGAGGTGTCCGTCGAGTGGCACGGCACGTGCCGGCGGTGCCTGGCCGACACCGGCGGGCGCACTCACTCGCCGGTGCGCGAGTTGTACCAGCGCGAGCTCACCGACCCGGACGCCTTCGAGCTGGAGGGCGAGATGCTCGACCTTGCCCCGCTGGTGCGTGAGGTGGTGCTGCTCGACGCTCCCACCGCGCCGCTGTGTCGCCCCGACTGCGCCGGGCTGTGCCCAACCTGCGGCATCGACCGCAACCTGGCCCCGTGCGACTGTGCCCCGCCGCCGGCCGACCCGCGTTGGGACGGGCTCAGCGCCTTGCGCGAGGTGCTGGCCCCCGAGCGCGGCGACGGGTAGCGACGACGGGTGGCGGCGGCGGGTGGCGGCGGCGGGTAGTGACGGCGACGATCGCGCCGCTAGCCTCCTATGTTCGTCTGCCGCGGGAAGTGCCCCGGCCGTCCCCGGGAGTCATCATGGCTGTTCCCAAGAAGAAGAAGTCGAAGTCGAAGACGCGCAGCCGCCGCGCCGGCAACTGGCGACTCGACGCGCCGGCACGCAGCATCTGCCCGCGGTGCGCAGCGGCCAAGGTGCCACATGCAGTGTGCCCCAGCTGCGGCTGGTACAAAGACCGCGTCGCGGTCGACGTCGGCTGAGCGAGCCACTGGTTCCCGCAGTGTTGCCGGTCGCCGTCGACGCGATGGGCGGCGACAAGGCACCGGGTGAGATTCTCGCCGGTGCCCGTGCCGCCATCGCACAGGGTATTTCCGTGGTACTCGTCGGCCCGGAGGGCTTGGACGGTTGCGGCGAAATCCCGCTGATCCCAGCCTCGGAGGTCATCGCCATGGATGACGATCCGGCGCAGGGTGTGCGGCGCAAGAAGGATTCGACGCTCGTGCGCGCGGCCGAGGCCGTGCGCGACGGCAAGGCGGCAGCGATGGTCTCGGCGGGCAACACCGGCGCGACGATGGCGTCGGCGCTGTTGCGCATGGGCCGGGTGCGCGGTGTCAGTCGACCGGCGATCGCGATTCCCGTGCCGGTGCCTGGTCACCTACCGAACATCATGCTCGACGCCGGCGCCAACTCCGAGGTGCAGGTCGAGTGGCTTGGCCAGTTCGCGCGTATGGGCAGCATCTACTCTCGCCTGCGCTGGGGCATCGAGTCGCCCAAGGTCGGCCTTTTGTCGATCGGCGAGGAGCCGTACAAGGGCGACACGCTGCGCAAGGAGGCTTGGGACCTGCTCGCCGGCACGCCGGGCATCGAGTTCGTCGGCAATGTCGAAGGCCGCGACCTGATGACCAAGGCGGCCGACGTGATCGTCACCGACGGGTTCACCGGCAACGTCGCGCTGAAGACGCTCGAGGGCGGCCTGAAGACGTTGTTCAACGCGCTGCTCGCCGCGTTCGCCAGTGAGCCGCACTACAAGGAAGCCGCCGACACTCTGTTGCCGGCGCTGCTGCCGCTGCACGCGCAGATGAGTCCCGACACCTACGGCGGGGCAGTGCTGCTCGGTGTGGCCGGCATCTGCATCATCAGCCACGGATCGTCGGGGGAAACGGCGATGCTGAACGCGATCAAGCTCGCTGACGAGATGGCCCGCAGTGGGCTGGTGGCCGAGATCTCGGCGGCTTTCGCCACGGACGGATAACCTCACCCGTGATGCCTGCAGAAACACACGTCGAACAAAGTCCGCTCGACCGCAACGGGGTCTTCGAGATCGTCCGCGCCAGCCTTGCCGACATCCTCGAGATCGAGCCGTCCACGATCACCGAGGGGCAGTCGTTCGTCGACGACCTCGACGCCGACTCGTTGGCCCTGATCGAGTTGGTGGAGGCCCTGGAAGAAGAACTCGGGGAGCGCTCAGTGGGGTTCCGCATCGAGGACGAAGACCTCGTCGACCTGAAGACGGTGCGCGACGCCGTCGACTACGTGTACGAGCGAGTCAAGGGCAACTGAGATCTCCCGCCGGTCCGAGCCCGACCTGGCGGAGTTCGAGCAGCGGCTCGGCTACGAATTCCGCGACCGCGAGCTGCTGCGGCGCGCGTTCGCCCACCGTTCGTGGTGTGCGGAGGTGGGCGGGCTGCCGAGCAACGAACGGCTCGAGTTCCTCGGCGATGCCGTGCTCGGGTGGGTGGTGGCCGATCTGGCCTACCGCCGCCATCACGACCTGCCTGAGGGCAAGCTCACCGACCTGCGCAAGAGCGTTGTGAATGCGTCGACACTGGCCGAGATCGGCGCGGAGATCGGAGTCGGGCCGTGCCTGCTGCTGGGCAAGGGCGAAGACCAGGCCGGTGGCCGATCGAAGCCCTCGATCCTCAGCGATGCGTTCGAGGCGGTATTGGGCGCGGTGTACCTCGACGGCGGCATGCAGGTGGCCTTCGGTCTCGTCGAGCGGTTGCTGACGCCGCGCATGGACTACGCCGCGCAGCGTCTCGACCGCCTCGATTACAAGACAGTGCTGCAGGAACTGACCGCCCGCTTGCACGACACCGCGCCGGTGTATGTGATCAGCGACACCGGCCCCGACCACCAGAAGCAGTTCTTCGCGACGGTGATCGTCGCCGGCAACGCGGTGGGCAGGGGCGAGGGTCGGTCGAAGAAGGTTGCCGAGCAGGCCGCCGCCGAGCAGGCGTGGATGGCTTTGTCCGGTTCGTCGCCGGCGAGCTGACGTGCCCGAACTGCCGGAAGTGGAGACCGTCCGCCGTGGCCTGGCGGCGCAGGTGGTGGGAAGGCGGATCGAGCGGGTCGAAGTCGGACGCGAGCGGGTGGTGCGGCGCACCTCGCGCCAGGCGCTGATCGACGGCCTCACCGGTGCGACGGTGGTGGCGGCCGGGCGTCGCGGCAAGTACCTGCTGTGCCCGCTCGACACCGGCGACGAGCTGATGGTGCACCTGCGCATGAGCGGGCGGCTGCTGGTGGCCGCGGCCGGCCAGGAGCGCCCGCCGCACACGCATGTGGTGATGCACCTGGCGGGGTTGCCGGCGCAGGAGTTGTGGTTCGTCGACCCGCGCACCTTCGGCGAGGTGGTGGTGTTCGATCCCGCCCACGTGGCCGAGCAGGTGCCCGAGTTGGCCCGCTTGGGTGTCGACCCGATCGCCGACGGGATGACCCGTGCGCAGTTCGCCGCCCTCGTGCGCGCGCGGTCGCGCCAGATCAAGGCATTGCTGCTCGACCAGCACGTCATTACCGGCATCGGCAACATCTACTGCGACGAGAGCCTGCACCTGGCCGGAGTGCGCCACGACCGGGCGAGCGACCGGGTGACCCCGCGCGAGATCACCAAGCTGCACGCGGCGATCATGGAGGTGCTGAGCGAGGCGATCGAGTCGGGCGGCAGCACTCTGGCCGACACCCAGTACGTGGGGGTTGATGGCGTGGCCGGCTGGTTCCAGCTGCACCATCGGGTCTACGACCGCGCCGGCCAGCGCTGCCTCAGCTGCTCCAAGGGCAACATCGTTCGCGTCGACTTCGGTGGCCGCGGCACCCACTTCTGCCCGAGGTGCCAGAAGTAGCGGGAGGCCTGTCCCCGGCTGTCGTCGCGGCGGTCGAGGTCTCGCTCTGGGGGGATCGGGTCTCGGACTCCGGGACTCGGCCTGCCCAGGACCCAGTTGGGGAGGATCGCTTCCCAGAAGCCGGAGGGGCTGTTGGGAGCCCCCGGTCGCGGCCACTAGGGTCGACCCACCGTGTTCTTGAAGTCGCTCACCCTCAAAGGTTTCAAGTCGTTCGCCGACGCTACCACCCTGCAACTCGAGCCGGGGGTGACGGTGGTGGTTGGGCCCAACGGCTCGGGCAAGTCGAACGTGGTCGACGCCATCGCCTGGGTGCTCGGCGCGCAGGCCCCCAGCGCGGTCCGCAGCCAGAAGATGGACGACGTCATCTTCGCCGGCACCGCCAAGCGGCCGGCACTCGGGCGGGCGGAAGTGGCGCTCACCATCGACAACTCCGCCGGTCTGCTGCCGATCGAGTTCACCGAGGTCACGGTCGCGCGCACCCTGTTCCGCACCGGTGAGAGCGAATACGCGATCAACGGGGTGCCGTGCCGCCTGCTCGACGTACAGGAGTTGCTCAGCGATGCCGGGGTGGGCCGCCAGCAACACGTGATCGTCAGCCAGGGGCAGATCGACGCGGTGCTCAATGCCCGCCCGGAAGAACGGCGCGGCATCATCGAGGAAGCGGCGGGGGTGCTCAAGTACCGCCGCCGCAAGGAGAAGGCCGAGCGCCGCCTCGACGCCACCGAGGCCAGCCTGCTGCGTGTCCAAGACCTGCTCCGCGAGGTGCGCCGCCAGCTGCGACCGCTCGAGCGCCAAGCCGAGGCGGCCCGCCGCCATGGCGACCTGGTGGCCGAGCTCGACGCGCTGCGCATCTTCCTCGCCGGTCGCGAGATCGCCGCGCAACGCACTCGCTTGACCGCTCTCGCGGGCGAGAAGGTGACGCTCACCGACCGCGAGAACCAGCTGCGCAGCGAACTGGCCGGCCTCGACACGGAGGTGCTCGCCGCCGAGGCCGAGCTGACCGCCCGCGGCGACACCGACTTCAGCGACCAGATGGTGCGCGTCGAGCAATTGCGCGAGCGGGCCCGCGGTGTGGCCGCGGTGTTGGTGGAGCGCCGCCGCTCGATGGAACGCGATCGCGGCCAGCTGATGGACTCGGGCGTGGTGGCCAACCTCGAAGCCGAGGCGCAGCGGCTGCGTGACGAGCTCACCTCGGTCACCGCCGATCTGGCCGCGCTCGATCCGCAGGAAGCGGCACTCACCGCGGAGGAGTCGACCTTCGCCGAGCAGAGGCGCGCCACGCTGGCCTCGATCGAGAGCGTGGTCAGCAGTGCCACTGCGGCCACGGCGGCGGCCGAGGTGCGCGGCGAGCTGCGGTCGATGCGTACCGGCCTCGAGCGCGCCGAGAGCGATCTGCGCCGACAGCGCACTCGCTTGGACACGCTCGCGCAGCGTTCTGCGCGCCTCGATGAGGAGGTCGAGCGCCTGCGTGGCGAGTGCTCGTCGGCGCAGGACGCGGAAACGTCGCTGGTGGCCGATGTCGAGTCGGCCGAGGCGCGGCGGATCGCGGCCGAGGCCGCGCACGACGCGCTGGTCGCGGCCCGCCAGGACGCGGCCGAGGATGCCAATCGGTGGAGTGCCCGCGCCGAGGCGTTGCACCTCGCGCTGGAGGGGGCGCGGGCGCGTGCCGGTGCGGCACATCTGTCGGGCCTCGACGGGGTGTTGGGCACACTGCTCGACCTGATCGAGATCGACGACGGTTGGCAAGAGGCGGTGGAGGCGGCACTCGGCGAGGCGTTGCAGGCGGTGGTGGTCGCCGACCGGGCCAGCGGACGCCGGGCGATCGAGTCGCTGCAGGCCAACAACGTGAACGGCGCGGTGCTCGCGCTAGGGGCCGGCACCGGCGACATGCGAGCGGCGCCTGCCGGTGGCGAGTCGGTGCGCGAGCACGTGCGCAGCCGCCATCACGGCGTGCCCGAGCTGCTCGACGCGGTATTGGGCGGCGCGGTGCGCGTGGCCGACTGGCGCCAGGCGCTCGACGTTGCCCTGGCCCACCCGAGCGCGGTAGTGGTCACCGCCGCCGGCGACCGCTTCGGCCCGGCCGGCTGGCGGGTCGGCGCAGCCGGCGCGGGTGCCACCGCGGCGGCGCTGGAGGAGGCGCAGCAGCGCGGTGCCGCCGCTGCCGCCGAGTTGGCCCGGCGCGACACCGACCTGGCCGCGGCCAAAGCCGAGTTGGCGGCCGCTCGCCAGCACGAGGCCGACCTGATCCGCCGTCTCGACGCGCACGATGCCGGCTTCCAGGCCAACAGCGAGGCGCTGGCCCGTAGCCAGGCCGAACGCCGCGAGACGCAGACCGAGACCGAGGCGGTTGAGCGGGCGCTGATCGACGCCGAAGAGCGCGCCGGGCGCGAACGCGACCGCATCGGCGAGCTGGAAGACCTGATCCCCGCGCTGGAAGCCGACGAGGCAGCCGAGGCGGAAGCGGCGCGGGCGCGTGGAGAGGCCCGTGCCCGTCTCGACGCGCAGGCCGCGCTGCTCAACAGCCGCCGCAACGATCTGGAGGTGCGCCGCGCCGGCCTGCACGAGCGGCAGGGGTTCCTCGAACGCCGGCTGGGCGAGACCGAGCGGCGGCTGGAGGCCGATGCTGCCGCCCGCGCCGACGCCGCCGATCGCCGTCACAACGTCGAGCGCGCCCTGCACGCGGTCGAGCGCCTCGCCGCGCTGGTCGACGGCCACAGGCGCGCGGTCGAGGTGCGGCACAACGAACTGCTCGAGATCCGCCGCCGCCAGAGCGACGAGGTACGTGCTGTCGCGCAGCGGCTCGACGATCTGCGCCGTCGGCGGGCGGCGGCCGAACGCGGGCTCGACGAGGCGCGCGAGCGCATGCGGCGGGTGGAGATCGAAGAGGCCGAGGTGAAGCTGCGGCTGGAGGGCGCGGTCGAGGGTGTGCGCCGCGACCACGACATCGAACCCGACGTCGCCGAGGCCGCCGAGCTGCCGCCGTTGCCGGAGGGTGCCAACCCCAACGGCCGGGTGCGCGACCTCGAGCGCGAGCTGCGCCTGATGGGCCCGATCAACCCGCTCGCGTTGGAGGAGTTCACCGAACTGCAGGAGCGGCACCGCTTCCTCGAAGAACAGCTGGACGACGTGCGCACCACGCGGCGCGACCTGATGCGGGTGATCAAGGCTGTCGACCTCGAGATCCAGACCGTGTTCTCCGCTGCCTTCGCCGATGTCAGCAGCCACTTCACCACGCTGTTCGCCAACCTGTTCCCCGGCGGTGGCGGGCGGCTGATCCTCACCAACCCCGACGATCTGCTGAACACCGGCATCGAGGTGGAAGCCAAGCCGAGCGGCAAGAACGTGAAGAAGCTGTCGCTGCTGTCGGGTGGCGAACGCAGCCTCACCGCGCTGGCCTTCCTGTTCGCAGTGTTCCGCAGCCGGCCGTCGCCGTTCTACGTGATGGACGAGGTGGAGGCAGCGCTCGACGACGTCAACCTGCATCGCTTCCTCGGGCTGCTCAGCGAGTTCCGCCGCGAGGCGCAGCTGTTGGTCGTCAGCCACCAGAAGCGCACGATGGAGGCCGGCGACAGCCTGCTCGGGGTGACGATGCAGCCCGGCGGCTCGTCGAAGGTGGTTGTCGAGCGGGTGTCGACCAACGCCTGAGCCTCACTGGTCACCGGCGGGTGCCCGCAGTGGGCTATCGTGCCCACCTGGGGGAGATAGAGCATGGCGTCAACGTCGTCGTCACCTGCTGTTCAACTTGTCGACTTGCGCAAGTCGTTCGGTACTGGCGCGCACGAGGTGGTCGCCGTCGACTCGATCGACCTGACGATCGACAACGGCGAGTTCTTCTCGCTGCTCGGCCCATCGGGCAGCGGCAAGACCACCGTGCTGCGGATGATCGCCGGCTTCGAGCTGCCCACCGCCGGGGCGATCCTGTTGGAGGGCCAGGACGTGACGCGCCGGCCCCCTTACGAGCGCGACGTCAACACCGTGTTCCAGGACTATGCCCTGTTCCCGCACATGCCACCACCTTCACCGCCGGGGCGGGGGTGCAGACGCTGCCGAAGTGGATGCTCAACCAGCTGAGCAACCGCCAGAACCCGCTGCTGCCCTACGTGATGGCGACGTTGGTGATGTTGGTGTCGATTCCGCTCGCCTGGCTGGCGCAGCGGCTCAGCGAGGCCGGCTCCGACAACTGAGCAGGCGCGGGTAGCGTGGCCCGGTCATGGAGTCGCTCTATCTCGTCGCCATCGTCGTCGTGCTGGTGTTCGGCATCGGCGTCGTCGTCTGGAACCGCCGCCAGCATTCGGCGCCAGCCCGCCCGGTGCGCCCTGCCCCTACCGCCCGCGTCGCCGCGCCTGTCGAGTCGGCTGCGTCCGCCGCACCGGAACACGGCGGCGAGCGGCCCACCTTCCGTTCGCGCATGTCGAAGGCGCGCTCGACGCTCACCGGCGCGTTGGTGGGCATTCGCGGGCGTGGAGGCATCACCGACGACACGTGGGTCGAGCTGGAGGAGGCCTTGCTGCGTGCCGACATGGGGGTGAAGGTGGTGAGCGCGCTGCTCGACGACCTGCGGGCGCGGGTGAAGGCGAAGGAGATCACCGAGCCCGACCAGTTGCTCGATGCGCTGCGCGCCGACATGCTCGCCCGTCTTGACGGCGCCGACCGGTCGCTGCGGTTCGAGCAGTTGCCGCCCGGCGAGCCCAACGTGTGGCTGTTCGTAGGGGTCAATGGCGTGGGCAAGACCACCACCATCGGCAAGGTGGCTGCGCTGCAGGCGCAGCAGGGGGTGAGCGTGCTGATGGCCGCCGGCGACACTTTCCGTGCCGCGGCGGCCGAGCAGCTGGAGACATGGGCCGAGCGCGCCGGCGCCGAGATCGTGCGCGGCAAGGATGGCGGAGACCCCAGCTCGGTGATCTTCGACGGTATCGAGCGAGCAGCGGCGCGCTGCATCCAGCTGGTGCTCGCCGACACCGCCGGCCGGTTGCACACCAAGACCAACCTGATGGAAGAGCTGCGCAAGGTGCGTCGGGTGGCGGAGAAGGGCCGCGGCCGGGTCACCGAGGTGCTGCTGGTGATCGACGCCACCACCGGACAGAACGGGCTGGCCCAGGCCCGCGAGTTCGGCGCCGCCACCGGCATCGGCGACGGTTCGGGTGTCACCGGGGTGGTGCTCACCAAGCTCGACGGGTCGGCCAAGGGTGGAATCGTGTTCGCGATCGAGACCGAGCTCGGCCTGCCGGTGAAGCTGGTCGGCCTGGGTGAGATGATCGACGACTTGGTGCCGTTCGAGGCGGAGGAGTTCGTCGACGCGCTGGTGTCGCTCGACTGAGTGGAATTCCCGGCCGATCCGGGAACCGCGCGGTGGGCGGGCGACGTCTATCGGGTGCAACGTGAACGACACTCGACCCGAAGGATTCGCCACCATGCTCCGCTCCCACCGCTTCGCGCTCGTCGCCGCCGTCACCCTCTTCGGTGTCACTGCCTGCGGCGACGACCCCGGCAGCACCACCTCGCGCGACTCGCTGACGGTCATCCGCATCGGCGCCGGCGGCTCGGCCGACAGCATCTCGGCCCGACCGGAGGGCGCATCGTCCGACAAGATGATGGCCTACCCGTACCAGGTGTTCAACTTCGTCTACGACGGCGAGGTACCGACTTTGGGCAGCAGCGGCGCTGCGTGGCAACTGCCGGTAGGCGGCGAACTCGACACCGCCCGCGTTGCGCGCATGGCGCAGGTGCTGGGCGTGGAGGGCGAGGTACGCGAGGTGCCCGCCGAGCAAGGTGGCGGCTGGATGGTGGGCGCGGCCGACTACTCCACCGCCAACCTCAATGTGAGCAAGGACGGGCTGCTGAGCTGGTGGTTCAACCCCGATCCGTCGGTGTGGGGCAGCGGCACCGTCACCTGCGCCGAGCCGGTGGAAGCAGTGGCCGAGAGCGGCGGCGGCGATTCCGGCGGCGGCGAGACCGCTCCCCCCGACAGTGTCGTCGATACGATCGTGATCGACCCGGTGTGCGAGGAGCCTGCCTCGCCGGTGGGTGTGCCCAGCGAGGACGAGGCGCTGGCCAAGGCCCGCCAGTTGTTCGCCGACCTCGGCTACGACGTCGTGGCCTACGACTTCGAGGCCTACGCCGACGAGTGGAGCGCGTACGTGACGGCCTACCTGCTGATCGACGGCATTCGCAGCCCGCTGACGCTTTCGGTGGGCTACGGCGCCGAGGGCGTGCTCACCTGGGCGTCCGGCGCGCTGGCCACGCCGCAGGACGCCGGTGCCTACCCGCTGGTGAGCGTGCAGGCCGGAATCGACCGGCTGAACGAGGAGGGCGGCTACTGGATGGGCTACTACGGCCCGGCAGGCGCGATGGTGAAGGCCGCGTCCGACACCGCGGTGTCGGACGCCGGCGGGTCGAGCGAGCCCGCCGCCGCGCCCGAGACGGTGCCGTCCGAGACGATCTCGCCCGACACGGTGCCCACCGACAGCATTCTCGTCGACCCGCCGGTGTGCGATCCCGCCGCCGATTGCATCGACACCACGCTGCCGCCCGAGGAGATCACCGTGCATCTCAGCGGTGTGCAGCTGAGCCTGACGATGGTGTGGGACGTCGACGGAACGGTGTGGCTGGTGCCCGCCTACACCTTCAGCGCCGCTGACGGTGGCGAGTTCACGGTGATCGCCGTCGACGAACAGTTCGTCACCCTGCCCGACCCGGGGCTGACCCCCGAGCCGCTGCCCGCCGACGACCCCGGTGCGACGGTCGTGGTCGACCTCGCCGCCGCGGCCGACCTGCTGGTGGGCGTGACCGAGGACGAGGCGAGCAAGCTGGCCGAGCAGAACGGTTGGACGATGCGGGTGGTGCGTCGCGACGGCGAGGACCTGGCCGTCACCGAGGACTACAGCGAGAGCCGGGTGAACGTGGCCGTCGAGGCAGGAGTGGTGCTGTCGGTCGACTTCGTCGGCTGAGGCGGCGGTAGCGTCAAGCGCTGCATGTTCGACTCCCTGTCCTCCCGTCTCGAAGGCATCGTCAAGCGGCTGCGCGGCAAGGGCCGGCTGACGGCGGCCGACGTCGACGAGATGCTGGGCGAGATCCGCACGGCGCTGCTCGAGGCCGACGTCAATGTCGGCGTGGTGCGCGACGTGGTCGAACGCATCCGCCAACAGGCCGTCGGCGCCCGCCTCAGCGAGGCGCTCGATCCGGGCCAGCAGGTGGTGAAGATCGTCAACGGCGAGCTCACCGCGATGCTCGGTGGCGAGACGCTGAAGATCCACTATGCCAGCCGTCCGCCGACGGTGGTGCTGATGGCCGGCCTGCAGGGTTCGGGTAAGACCACCAGCACGGCCAAGCTGGCCCGCTGGTTCAGGAGCCAGGGCCGCCAGCCGCTGATGGTGGGTGCCGACCTGCAGCGCCCGGCCGCCGTCGAGCAGCTGCGCACGCTCGGCAAGCAGATCGACGTGCCCGTGTTCAGCCAGCCGGGCGACCCGGTCGACTGCGCCAAGCGCGGCCTGGCCGAGGCCCGCCGCCTCGGGCGCGACGTGCTGCTGGTCGACACCGCCGGCCGGCTGGCGATCGATGCCGAGCTGATGGAGCAGGTGCGCCATATCTCGGGTGCGGTGCAGCCCGACTACACCTTCTTGGTCGTCGACGCGATGACCGGTCAGGACGCGGTCGGTGTGGCCGAGGCGTTTCACGCCACCCTGGCCATCGACGGGGTGATCCTCTCCAAGCTCGACGGCGACGCCCGCGGCGGGGCCGCGCTGAGCGTGAAGGAGGTGATCGGCCGCCCGATCGCGTTCGCCAGCACGGGCGAGAAGCTGACCGACTTCGAGCAGTTCCACCCCGACCGGATGGCCGGGCGCATCCTCGGTATGGGCGACATGCTCACGCTCATCGAACAGGCCGAGCAGGCCTTCGAGAAGGATCAGGCCGAGAAGGCCGCGGAGAAGCTGCTCGATGGTGAGTTCACCCTCGACGACTTCCTCGAGCAGATGCAGGCGCTAAAGAAGATGGGTCCCCTCGGCGGGCTGATGGGGATGATGCCGGGCATGCCCAAGGAGATGAAGGACGCGAACATCAGCGACGACCAGCTCAAGCCGGTGGAGGCGATCATCAACTCGATGACTCCGCTCGAGCGGCGCAAGCCGGAGCTGATCAACGGCAGCCGGCGCACACGTATCGCCAACGGCAGCGGAACCACCGTGGGCGACGTGAACCGTCTGGTGAAGCAGTTCGGCGAGATGCAGAAGATGATGAAGCGGATGGGCGCGACGATGCGCCCGGGCAAGAAGGGCAAGGCCGGCAAGAGGGGTGGCCGGGTGACCGGCCCGCCCGGCGCGATGCCAGCCGGGTTGGGCATGCCCGGCTTCCCTGGCGGCATGCCCGGAGGTATGGGGGGTGGCATGCCCGGTGGTATGCCCGGGGCGCCTGGTGGCTTCAAGGGGTTCAATTGATAGCCTTACGTGGTTTCCATTTCGGACCAACGTTTCATCGCAGGGAGCACTGAAGTCGCATGGCAGTAAAGCTGCGCCTCACCCGGGTAGGCAAGACCAAGCAGCCGCAGTACCGCATCGTCGCGGCCGACAGCCGCTCGCCGCGTGACGGTCGCTTCATCCAGATCCTCGGCACCTACAACCCGCGCACCGAGCCGTCGAGCCTCAAGGTCGACAACGACAAGGCCGTCAAGTGGCTGATGGACGGCGCGCAGCCCACCGAGCGGGTGAAGAAGCTGCTCGAGATCTCCGGCGCCTGGGCCGAATTCGGCGCAGCCCGCGCCGGCAAGTGATGTCCGAGCAGCCCGGCTCCGCACCGGCCTCGGCCCCGGTGGCCACCGCGGTGCTCATCCATGTGGTGCGCTCGATCGTCGACAACCCCGACGCAGTGTCGGTCGAGCCGTCGCCCGCGCACGGCAAGGTGAAGCTGGAAGTGCGTGTCGGCCCCGGCGACCTCGGTCGTGTCATCGGCCGCCGCGGCCGTACAGCACAGAGCATCCGCACCGGCGTTCGCGCCGCCGCCACCCGTGACGGCGTCGACGTCGACGTCGACTTCGCCGACTGAGCGAAGCCGGCCGAGCGCAGTGACGCGGCCCGACCCGGCGATGCTGGAGGTCGGCCGTCTCGGGCGCGCCCACGGTGTACGCGGCGAGCTGTACGTCGAACTGCTCACCGATCGCACCGAGCGGCTCGCCGTCGGTGCCCGGCTGTTGGCCGACGACCAGTGGCTCACCGTTGCTGCTGCCCGCCCTGCCGGCGGGCGCTGGCTGGTGAGCTTCCAGGAGATCGCCGACCGCACCGCCGCCGCGCGCTACGTGGGGCGGCGGCTGTCGGCCGAGCCGCTGCCGGCAAGTGCCGATGAAGGCGATGGGCTCTATGTGCACCAGTTGATCGGGGCGACGGTGGTGGGCGTCGACGGCACCGACCATGGCCGCTGCGTGAGCGTGCTGGCCAACCCGGCCAACGACCTGCTCGAGCTCGAGTCGGGCGCGCTGGTGCCGGTGGTGTTCGTGCAGCGGGTGGAGGGCGAGGGCGACACCCGCCGCGTGGTCATCGACCCCCCCGAAGGCCTGTTCGACCTGTAGCGGGCTGTGGTCGTCGCGCTTCAGAGCGGGTCGAGATCGAGCGACAGCCAGAAGACCTCCACAGCGCCGTCGCCAGCTATGTACGCGTAGAGAGCGACGTATGGGATGATCGCCCGGTGGCGATGGCCGCACGCACCTCCGGATCCTCGGTTGGCATCGTGGAACCCTCGTAGTCGGCCGCCAGGCGGTCTCGGAGCCTCGGCGTCTCCAAGACAATGAAGTCGGTGACAGATGGCGCGCCTGAGGCATCCCGCTCGAACGGCAGCAGAACTTCGAGCCGATCGAAGAACTGGTCGGTGAAGCGAACCTGTCGCTCAGCCATCGCCCCGAAGCCGCTTTCCGAGTTCGCGCGCTGTTGCCAGCACCTCGGAGCGAAACGGTTCGGGGAAATCTTCCCAATTGATGACAAGGCTCGCGTCGATCACGTCGGCACGCTTCTGCGGCGACATGCGATCCATGTCGGCAGCGGTGATGAGTGGACGGCGCTCGGCCATGAGGCCGATAGTACCCGCCCGGTCGCGGGCTGCGACGGCTCACGCGGCAATCAGCGCAGCGGTTCTACCTGTACGACGGCGGCCACGGGGATTGGGCCATAGACGTGGGGGAAGGGTTCGGGCGCGTCGCCGAGTTGCTCGTACACCAGTGGTGCGGTTAGGCGCGACTCGTCGACGTGCAACAGCAGTAGGTCGCTGGCGTCGGCGTAGAAGCGCTCGACCACCCCCCGCCACTGCTCGGCCGTGCTGCAGTGGATGAAGCCCTCCTCGGCCAGGGTGACGCCGCGGGTTGAGCCGGTATGTTCGCCGGCGGCCAGCGAGGCGGCCCACGTGGCGGGGTCGGTGAGGTGGTAGATCACGGCCCGTAGGCTTGCAGATCGATGCGTATCGACGTGTTCACCATCTTTCCCGGACTCGTCGACTCGTTCTGCGCGCAGAGCCTGCTGGGCAAGGCCCGCGAGGGTGGATTGCTCGACCTGCGCCTGCACGATCCGCGCGACCACACCAGCGACGTGCACCGCACCGTCGACGACGCGCCGTTCGGTGGGGGCGCGGGCATGGTGATGAAGCCCGAGCCGCTGTTCGCCGCCGTCGAAGCGGCCGCCCCGCCCCGCCCGCTCTACCTGCTCGGCCCCGCGGGGCGGCGCTTCGACCAGGCGCTGGCTCGCGAACTGGCCGACCTCGCGGCCGCACCGTCGGTCGATCCCATTTCTGGGGGCTTCTCGCTGCTGTGCGGACGCTACGAGGGCATCGACCACCGCGTGCGCGAACATCTCGTCGACGGCGAACTGAGCATCGGCGACTACGTGCTCAACGGGGGAGAGGTGGCGGCCTGCGTGGTGATCGAGGCGGTGGTGCGCCTGCTGCCGGGGGCGATGGGCAACGCGGCCAGCCCCGCCCACGAGAGCTTCGGCGCGGCCGGGTTGTTGGAAGAGCCGCAGTTCACCCGCCCGGCCGAGTTCCGCGGCTGGGCCGTGCCGGAAGTGCTGCGCGGCGGCGACCACGCTCGCATCGAGCGGTGGCGGCGGGCGCAAGCGCTGTACCGCACGCTGCGCGACCGCCCCGATCTGCTGCCGGGCGGGCTGGATGGGCTGTCGGAAACCGACGGGCGGTTGTTGGAAGAGTTCCCGCCACTCACCTATCCTTGAGTGTTCCCAGTTCGACGTTCTGAGAGAGCCCCTGACATGAAGTCCACCGATTTTGTCGACAGCCAGTCGCTGCGCTCCGATATCCCTGATTTCGGCCCCGGCGACGAGGTGAAGGTGCACGTCAAGGTTGTGGAGGGCAACAAGGAGCGCGTGCAGGTGTTCCAGGGCAATGTCATCGCCCGCCAGGGCAGTGGCGTGCAGGAGACCTACACCGTGCGCAAGCTCAGCTACGGCGTGGGTGTCGAGCGCACCTTCCCCGTGCACACCCCCTCGGTGCAGAAGATCGAAGTGGTCAAGAAGGGCGACGTTCGCCGCGCCAAGCTGTACTACGTGCGCGACCGCGTCGGCAAGGCCGCGAAGATCAAGGAAAAGCGCGACGCCTGAGGCGTCGCCCGGCGAAGCCGATCGGTGTGAAGAGCACCCACGTTGAGCTCTGACGACCTCGAAGCGTTCGAGGCGGAGCGCGAGCTCCAACTCGCTCAGGAGTACCAGGACGTCGCGGGCATGTTCCGCTACGCCGTGGAGACCGAGCGCCGTTTCTACCTGGCCAACGACGTCAAGGTCACCGTCAGCGGTGAGGCGTCGCGACCGGTGATCGAAGTGGAGTTGGCCGACGCGTGGGTGTGGGACATGTACCGCAAGAGCCGTTTCGTCCCCAAGGTGAGGGTGCTCACCTTCAAGGACGTCAACGTGGAAGAGCTGCCGACGACCGAGATCTGACCGCGCCACCGGCCGCTCAGGCACCGCGGTCGGCTTCGCTGGCCGCTCAGGCACGGGGCCGGTTCGGGGAGGCGGAGGCGGCGCGGTGGTACGTGCGGCACGGCTACCGGGTGGTGGCGCGCAACTGGCGCTGCGCGGCGGGCGAGATCGACCTGATCGTCAGCGGACAGGGGTGGCTGGTGTTCTGCGAGGTGAAAGCGCGGGCCTCGGCCGACTTCGGTGGGCCGGAGGGGGCGGTGGGCTGGGCCAAGCAGCGCCGTTTGCGCCGGCTGGCCGCGGCCTGGCTGGCCGAGCACCGCCCGGCGCACTTGGTGGACGTGCGCTTCGACGTCGCGGCGGTGGTGGGGGCAAAGGTGCGCGTGATCGAGAACGCGTTCTGAGCGCGGCGGGTCGAGGCTGCGGGTCGAGGGTTTGTCGCCAGGGTCGCTAGCGGGTCAGCCGAACACCGCCCACACCACGACCAGCACCGTGGCCACGGCCGCGGCGGCCATCGCCACGGAGTCGCCGGGGCGCACCTTCTTCGGTCGGGTGGGGTCGAAGCCCATTGCGGCAGTATCGCGCGACACCAGCCGCGTCGGCGGGGTGGGTAGCGTGAGGCCGATGGTCACCAGGCGATGTCGGCTTCTGCAGCTGGGCGCGCCGACCGTGGCCGCGGCGGTGGCGTCGATGGTGCTCGTCGCCGCGCTCACATCGGTTGCCGACGCCGCGCCCGCCACCGTGCCGCCAACAGTGCCGCCCGGCACGGTGCCGCCCGACTCGGTTCCGCCCACCACGGTGCTCGCCCCGGCGATGGGTCCGCTGATCCCGATCCCCGCCGGGTGCACCGGCCCGGCACCGGCGCTGGCCGTGTTCACCGCCACACTCGTCGCACTCGACGATCCCGAGGCTCCCAGCGCCGCTCGCTACCGGGTGCACACTCTGCTCGCCGGGTCGCTGGCGGGCTATCAGGTGGGCGACATGGTCGACGTGCGCTATGGCGACGAGGCTCGCTTCCTGGACGTCGACAGCGACTACATCGTCGGCGTACGCACCAACGAAGTGGGTGTGCTGGTGAGCACGGCCCGCGAACCGGCACCGCTGTTCGGCGGCGACGCGGTGATCGGCATCGACGACACCGACACCGAATGCCCGACGCTGGAAGATCCGGTGCGCACGCTGCTCGCCGACGGCACGGCAGTCGACACCGGCGTGCTTTCGCCATTGCGCGGCCACTCCGGCGAGTTGCGCGCCGCACTGCTCAAGCCGTTGGTGTTGGCCCTCGGCGGGCTGGTGCTGCTGGTGCTGTTGAAGCTGCTGTTCTTCTCCTTCGGGCGCGAGACGCGCCGCCGCGCCGCGCTCGCTCGCCGGGGCACGCCGACGTCGCCCAGCGCGAGGCGCGGCTGGTCTCAGCCGTCGTGAGCCAACTCGGCGCGCACCGTGCGGCACAGCGCGGCCCAATCCGCCACCTCCACCTGCTCGGCCGCGCCCGCGGTGCGGCACATCACCAGCACGCCACCGGCGATCGGCTCGCCGAGTAGCTGTTCGAGGGCCACCCCGTAGGCCGCCAACTGGTGGCCGTAGCGCGCCAGGCGTTGGTCGCGGTCGGCGCCCGGGGGCAGCTGGTCGGTCTTGTAGTCGACCACCAGCAGACCGCGTGCGGGGTCGCGCACCAAGAGGTCGATGTAGCCCTCAACCACCGATGTACCCACCCGCGCGGCCACGAACAACTCGCGCCAGTGCTGCCCGCGGGCACCCGCGGCCACCGACGGCGATTGCAGTGCCGAGCGGGCCAAGCGCTCGATGTTGCGCTCGCTGCCGAACACGCCCTCGGCAGCCGCTTGTGAGGCGGCCAGCGCGGCGATGTCGTGCCCGTCGAGCAGATCGGCGAACTGCAACACGGCATGCACCGCGCGACCCACTGCCGTGCCGTAGCGACCACGCTGCCAGGGCGGCAGGTCGAGATCGACGGGGTCTTTGCTGGTGGCCGGGTCGGGTTCGGGGCGCAGGCGGGCGGCGAGCGTGGTGGCGCTGAGTGCCGCCGGGCGAGATGCTGCGGCCAGCGCGGCGTTCCAGGCCTGCGCCCACTGCGTCTCGTCGGCCCACGCCACCTGCTGGGCCTGCCCGGCGGCGGGCGCGAGCACCCCCGGAGTGCCCTCGAACTGGTGGTGGTCGGCGTCGGCACAGGCGCCGGCCAGAGCCCAGGCAGCCGAGCGGTTGACCTTCTCCGCGCGGTGCAGTGACACAACCAGGTGATCCATCGCCCGTGTGCAGGCGACGTAGAGCAACCGCGACTTCTCCGCGTCGCTCATCGCCTCGTCGATCGGGGCGAACTGCTGATAGTCGGGGTCGTTCTTGTCGCTGAGCGTCCAACCATCGGTGGTCCACACCACCCGCTTGCCGCCCGGCCCTTGGCCGGTAGTGCTGAGGCCGGAGACGACGGTGATCGGGAACTCGAGCCCCTTGGCCGCGTGCACGGTCATGATGCGCACGGCCGCGTGGTCGGTCTCGGGCAGCACGGTCTCGGCCACGAAGCGCCCCTCGTCGCCTTGCAGCCGCGTCCACAGCAGGTAGCGGCGCACACCGTGGCCACCAGCGTCGCTCCACGCCCGCGCTTGGTCGACCACGAAGCGAACGCGCCGCCACACGTCGCGGCTGTCGTCGCCCACCAGGGCGAGCTCCATCACCATCCGCTCACGCACCAGCCACGCGAGCAGCTCGGATGGCGTCGACCACGGGATTCGCTCTGACAGCTCGTAGAGGCAGCGCAAGCCTTCGGCCACCGCCCCGTCGCGCAGCTCGTTGGGCAAGGGCTCGCCACCGCGGCCTTCGACCACCTCGTGCAGCCGCCAGCTGCGACCATGGGTGACCTTCCAGTGGTACAGGTCGCGGTCGCTACAGCCGAACAGTGGCGAGCGCAGCGCGCTGACCACGGCCAGCTCGTCGGTGGGGTCGTCGGCCGCGCGAAGGGCGATGAGCAGGGCGCGCACCTCCGGTGCCGCGTACACCAGCGAACTGTTCTCGGCGCGGGCGGGGACGCCGGCGCGCGACAGCGCAGCCTGCAGCGCGGCGAGCGACAGACGCGAGGGCAACAGGATGGCGATGTCGCCCGGCTGGCAGCGAGCCAGGCCACCTGGTGCGCCGTCGACACCGTCGCGCCACACCGGCCAACCCTCGCTCAGCGCCTGCACCACTACCGCGGCGACATCGGCCGCCTCGTGCTCGCGCAGGGCGTCGGCATCGTTGCCGTCGTCGTCGCCGTGCGGTGCGGCACCGAGCACGGTGACCGTGCCGTGATCGTGACCGTGGGCGCGGGCCGCGGTGAGCGCCTGGTAGTGCGGCTGCACGTCGGGCTGGTGCTCGATCAGCCTGGCCATCGTGTGGTTCACCCAGGCAATCACCGGAGCCGTGCTGCGGAAGTTGGCCGACAGCGCCGCCGCCTTTGCGCCGATTTGCTTCTCGGCGCGCATGAACTGGGCGATGTCGGCGCGACGGAAGCGGTAGATGCTCTGCTTCGGGTCGCCCACCACCATCAGCCGGCCGGGCAGCGGGCGCAGCAAGTTGTGATCGGCGGGCTGATCGTCGGGCGCAGCGGTGATGCGCACAGCCAACTCGAGCTGGATCGGGTCGGTGTCCTGGAACTCGGCGAGCAGCAGATGGGTGGAGCGCTGGTGCAGCGCGCGGCGCACCTCCTGGTGCTCGCGCAACAGGCGGCGGGCGAGCACCAACAGGTCGTGGAACTCGAGTGCACCATCGGCGCAGCGGGCGGCAACCGATTGCAGGGTGAACTCGCGCAGCAGTGCCCCGAGGGTGAGACGTCGTTCGTCGTTGAAGCCGGTGAGGGCTGCGCCCGCCGTCGCGGCGACCGCCTTCAGTGCATCGCGATAGTCGACGAGGGCGGCTTCGTTGCCGTGGTGCTTGCGCCACTTGTTCTTGTCGCCGCCGCCGGCCTTGGTCTTGGCCAATCCGTTGAGCGTGCGCAGCAGTTCGCCGAGCGGTAGCGGCTCGGCGAGCAGCGCGGCATGGCGGGCGAACGCCGCTACCACTGGCACCTGCGTGTCGTCCGGCGGCGCCTCGCAGGCCGCCACCGCCGCACACCTCGCGGCGAGGTCGCGGCGAACCTCGGCTTCGTCGACCATCGGTGGCAGATCACCCTGCACCCGCTCGGCGACCAGATCCCAGGTGGCCTGGAAGTCGTCCG
>CAUJEE010000222.1 GCA_963169215.1 Actinomycetota bacterium | reverse complement strand
GACCGGCCGGTGCTGCGCGGCAGCGCGCAGAACCCAGACGTGTTCTTCCAGGCCCGCGAGGCGTGCACCCCGTTCCACGCGGCAGTACCCGCCGCGGTGCAGGCGACGATGGACCACTATGCACTTCTCACCGGGCGGCAGTACCACCTGGTGCAGTACCACGGCGCGCCCGACGCCGAGCGGGTGGTGGTGCTGATGGGCTCGGGCAGCGGCGCCGTGCGCGAGGCCGTCGACGCGCTCAACGCCGCCGGCGAGCGGGTGGGGATGGTCGTCATCAGGCTGTACCGCCCGTTCCCCACGGCCGCACTGCTCGGCGCGCTGCCGCCGTCGACGCGCACGGTGGTGGTACTCGACCGCACCAAGGAGCCGGGCGCCCCCTTCGAGCCGCTGCACCTCGACGTAGTGGCCGCGTTGTGGCACGGCGGCGACTTTGCCGAGCGGCCGCGCGTGATCGGCGGCCGTTACGGTCTGTCGAGCAAAGAGTTCACCCCGGCGATGGCCAGGGCAGTGTTCGCCGAGGCCGCGAGCGAGTCGCCGCGCAACCCGTTCACCGTCGGCATCATCGACGACGTCAGCCACACCAGCCTGCCCGTCGACGCGTCGTTCGTCACCGACCAGGCCAAGGTGCGGGCCGTGTTCTACGGCCTCGGCGCCGACGGCACGGTGGGGGCCAACAAGAACACGGCCAAGATCATCGGCGCCAACACCGACATGTACGTGCAGGCCTACTTCGTCTACGACTCGAAGAAGTCGGGCAGCATGACGGTGAGCCATCTGCGCGTCGACGGTGCACCCATCGACAGCAGCTACCTGATCGGCTCGGCCACCTTCGTCGGCGTCCACCAATGGAACTTCCTCGGCCGTGTCGACGTGCTCTCGGTCGCCGCCCCTGGCGCGACTGTGCTGATCAATGCACCGTTCACCGCCGACCAAGTGTGGGATCAGCTCACCGCCGAAGTGCAGCAGCAGGTGATCGACAAGGGGCTGCGGCTGTTCGCCATCGATGCCGGAGCCGTCGCCCGCGATGCCGGCCTCGGTGGGCGGATCAACACCGTGATGCAGACCTGCTTCTTCGGCCTGGCCGGTGTCGTCGAAGTCGACGAGGCGATACGTGAGTTGAAAGAAGCGATCACTCACAGCTACGGAGCGCGGGGCGAGGTGGTGGTCGAGCGCAACGTCGCCGCTGTCGACCGAGCGCTGGCCAATCTGCACGAGGTGCCGGTGCCGACCACGGTGAGCTCTGCCATCCACCGTCGCCCGGTGGTCAGCGCCGATGCCCCCGAGTTCGTGCAGCGGGTGACGGCCCGCATGCTGGCCGGTGAGGGCGACCTGCTGCCGGTTAGCGCACTGCCCCCCGACGGGGCGTTCCCCACCGGCACGGCGCGCTACGAGAAGCGCACCATCGCCACCGAGATCCCGATCTGGGAACCCGACCTGTGCATCGACTGCGGCAAGTGCGCCATCGTCTGCCCGCACGCGGCGATCAGGCTCAAGGTGTACCCGCCCGAGCACGCCCCCGCCGGGCTGAAGACCAAGCCGTTCCGCAGCCGCGAGGTGCCGGGGATGCAGCTCACCGTGCAGGTCGCGCCCGACGACTGCACCGGCTGCGGCGTGTGCGTGCAGACCTGCCCCGCGCACGACAAGTCGCAGGTGAAGCGCAAGAGCATCAACATGGCCCCGATCGCCGAGCACCTCGATCAGGAGAGGGTCGCGTGGGACCTGTTCCTCGCGGTACAGGAGGCCGACCCGGCCCAGTGGGACCCGGCCTCGGTGAAGACCAGCCAGCTGCGCGAGCCGCTGTTCGAGTTCAGCGGCGCCTGCGCCGGTTGTGGCGAGACGCCGTACCTCAAGCTGCTCACGCAGCTGTTCGGCGATCACCTGCTGGTGGCCAACGCCACCGGCTGCTCGAGCATCTACGGCGGCAACCTGCCCACCACGCCGTACACCGTCGACGCCGCAGGTCGCGGGCCGGCCTGGGCCAACAGCCTGTTCGAGGACAACGCCGAGTTCGGCTTGGGCATCCGTCTCGGCATCGAGGCGCAGCGGCGCGCGGCGGTGGCGTTGGTCGACGAACTGCGCCCCGCGCTGGTCGCCGCACTCGGGGAGGAAGAGGTCGACGCGCTGATCGCAGGAGTGGATACCGGCGGGGAGGCCGCGATCCGCGCCCAGCGCCAGCGCGTCGCCGCACTGCGCCTCGCGCTGGCCGAGATGCACACCGAGATGGTCGGCGGTCCCGCCGACGGGCAGACCGGTGGACAGGCGGCGCAGCTGGCCGACCTCGCCGACACACTCGTGCGCAAGAGCGTGTGGATCGTCGGTGGCGACGGCTGGGCCTACGACATCGGCGCCGGCGGCCTGAACCACGTGCTCGGCAGCGGTCGCGACGTGAACATCCTGGTGCTCGACACGGAGGTGTACTCCAACACCGGCGGCCAGGCCTCGAAGGCCACGCCGCGCGGTGCGGTGGCCAAGTTCGCCGCCGGCGGCAAGGCCGGTCTGAAGAAAGACCTCGGGCTGGAGGCGATGAGCTTCGGCGACGTTTATGTCGCTCGCGTGGCGATGGGCGCCAGCGACGTGCAGACGGTGAAGGCGCTGCTCGAGGCCGATGCCTGGCCGGGGGTGTCGCTGGTGATCGCGTACAGCACCTGCACCGCCCACGGCTTCGACATGAAGTACTCGATGTCGCAGCAGAAGCTCGCCGTGCAGACCGGCCACTGGCCGCTCTACCGCTACCGCCCGGGCGCAGCCGCCGAGTCACTGCCGTTCCAGCTCGACAGCGCCGACCCCTCGCTGCCCTACAGCCAATTCGCCGAGAGCGAGGCGCGATTCGCGATGCTGGCTCGGGCCAACCCCGAACGTGCCGCCGAACTCACCGCGTTGGCGCAGAAGGACGTCGACGAGCGCTGGCGTCACTATCGGCAGCTGGCCGATGTGCGTCGCGCCTCTCCGGGCCACGCGCATGATGCGTTGCTCGCCGACGAGGAGGACGAGCCGTGAGAGGGGTGATCGGCTGATGGATCTGCGCACCAACTACCTGGGGCTGGAGCTGCGTAGCCCACTGGTGCCCTCCGCCGGGCCGATCACCGGCAATCCGGCGATGTGGCAGCGGCTGCAGGACGCCGGTGCCGGCGCGATCGTGCTGCCCTCGCTGTTCGAGGAGGAGATCGAGTACGAGGCCTTCGCCGTCGGGTTCGCCGAGGAGCACGGTGTGGAGGCCTACGGCGAGGCGCTCAGCTATCTGCCCACGCTCGACCAGCCGCCGGTCGGGCCCGGGCGCCACTTGGCCCTCGTCGAGCAGGCCCGCGAGGTGCTCGAGATTCCGGTGATCGCCAGCCTCAACGGCACCAGCCCGGGCGGCTGGGTGCGCTACGCCAAACACCTCGCCGATGCCGGGGCGCATGCGATCGAGCTGAACGTCTACGACGTGGTTGTCGATCCCGACCTGTCGGCCGACGACGTCGAGCGCCGCTACGTCGAGTTGGTGGAGGAGGTGAAGGCCGAGATCCAGGTACCGCTGGCGGTGAAGCTGGGGCCGTGGTTCACCGCCTTCGGCAACTTCGCCCGCCGGCTGGAGGCCGCCGGTGCCGACGGGCTGGTGCTGTTCAACCGTCTGTACCAGCCAGACATCGACCTCGATTCGCTCGAGGTGGTGCCCCACTTGGCGCTGAGCACGTCGGTGGCGGCCCGCCTGCCGCTGCACTGGGTGGCCAACCTGCACGGCACCGTCAACTGCTCGCTGGCGGCCACCTCCGGCGTGCACGACGGTGCCGACGCGCTGAAGCTGCTGCTCGCCGGGGCCGACGTGGTGATGAGCACCAGCGCCCTGCTGCGTCACGGCCCCGAGCACCTGGTGGTGATCGAGCGTTTCATCCGCCAATGGATGGCCGACCGCGACTACGACAGCGTCGCCGAACTGCGCGGCAGCGTCAGTCGCGGCAACGTGCCCGACCCGCAGGTGTACGAGCGGGGCAACTACTACCGCGTCATCCACTCTTGGCGGCCCGACCACCATCGCTAGGGTGGCGACGATGCGCCAGAAGGAGACCCACTACTCGCACCGCGTCGGCTGGCTACGGGCGATGGTGCTCGGCGCCAACGACGGCATCATCTCCACCGCGTCGCTGGTGCTGGGTATGGCTGCCGCCGACGCGAGCCGAGCGTCGTTGCTCACCGCCGGCATGGCCGGCCTCGTCGCCGGCTCGATCTCGATGGCTCTCGGCGAGTACGTATCGGTGGCGTCGCAACGCGACACCGAACGCAGCGACATCGCCAAGGAGACCTGGGAGCTCGAGCACCAGTCAGACATGGAACTCGAGGAGCTGACCGCTATCTACTGCGCCCGCGGACTCACCCCCGAACTGGCCCGTGACGTGGCCGTGCAGCTCACCGCTCACGACGCGCTCGCCACCCATCTGCGCGACGAGCTGGGGATCAGCGTCGACACACTGGCACGGCCGATGCAGGCTGCGGGCAGTTCGGCGCTGGCCTTCGCGATCGGGGCCGCGGTGCCGATGGCCACGGCCGCGATCGCGGGTTTCGGACAGCGGATCGTCGCCATCCTCGGCGCGTCGCTGGTCGCGCTGATCGTGCTCGGCTTCGCCGGTGCCCGCGCCGGTGGTGCCCACCCCCGACGCCCGATCGCGCGCGTGTTGGTGGGGGGAGCGTTGGCGATGCTGTTCACCATGCTGGTCGGCAAGCTGTTCGGTGCCGTCGTCTCCTGACGACATACGGCGCGGTAGGTTCTCGATCATGCGAGTGCGGGTCGACCAGTCGTTGTGCACCGGCCATCAGATGTGTGCCATCGCCGCCCCAGAGGTGTTCGGTGCCGACGACTTCGGCAATGCGACCGTGCTGATCGACGGCGATCTCCCCGCCGGCATGGAGGCAGCGGTGCTGCGGGCGCAAGGCAACTGCCCCGAGCAGGCGATCTCTATCGACGCGTGAGCGCCGCCTACGCTCGGCAGCGATGAGCCTCACCGATCTGATCGCCCGCTTCGATGTCGACGACCCGACGTTCCTCGCCGACCCGTACCCGGTGCTCGATGAGCTGCGTGAGGCCACGTCCGGGTTCCGCAACGAGCGCACCGGACAGTGGACGATCACCCGCTTCGACGACGTGCACGCGACGCTGCGCGATCGGCGCCTCGGTCGCAGCTACTCGCATCTCTACACCCACGCCGCGCTGGGCAAGCCCGACCCCGACCCCCGCTGGGCCGCGTTCCAGGCCCACGAGCGTTGGTCGCTGCTGTGCCTCGAGCCGCCCGACCACACCCGCATCCGCCGACTGGTGTCGAAGGTGTTCACCCCCAAGGCGGTGGCGGCGATGCGCCCCACGGTGCAGCATTTTGCCGACGAGCTGCTCGCGCCTTGCAGGCAGGCGGACAGCTTCGAGCTGCTCGCCGACTTCGCCCAGCCCTACTCGGTGGCGGTGATCTGCTCGATGCTCGGCGTTCCTCGCGCCGACACCAGGCTGCTGCTCGACTGGTCGCACGCGATCGTGAAGATGTACGAACTGTCGACCAGCGACGAGGTGCGCGAGGCGGCCAACACCGCGGCGGGCGAGTACATCGCCTACACCAAAGCGCTGATCGCCGACAAGCGCCGCACCCCCGACGGTTTGCTGGTGAGCGAGCTGGTGCAGGTGGAGGACGAGGGTGATGTGCTCACCGAGGACGAGATCGTGTCGACGACGATGGTGCTGCTCGAGGCCGGGCACGAAGCGACGGTGAACACCCTTGGTAACGGGCTGCGTGCGCTGATGCACCACCGCGACCAATGGCGGCGCTTGGTCGATGGCGAGGTCGAGCCGCGCGTGGCGGTGGAGGAGCTGCTGCGCTACGACCCGCCGCTGCAGCTGTTCGAGCGGTGGGTACTGGAGGAGGGCGTGCAGATCGCCGGCCGGCAGATGAAACTGGGCGAGGAGGTGGCGATGTTGTTCGGATCTGCCCAGCGCGACCCGCGGCGCTTTCCCGACGCGAGTCGTTTCGACGTCGCCCGCGGCGACGCCGCGCACATTGGCTTCGGCGGCGGTATCCACTTCTGTGTTGGCGCCCCGCTGGCGCGCCTCGAGCTGGAGATCGCCCTCGCCGGGTTGGTGCGGCTGTTTCCCTCGCTGTCGTTGGTGTCCGAGCCCGCCTACCTGCCCAACTTCGTCATCCGCGGACTGGCCGCGGTGCACGTCAGCGGATGACGGGTGGGCACCGCGTCACGCCAGGTCGAGTTGGTCGACGAGAAATTGGGTCCAGGCCGGGTCGACCTGTTCGAGGTACTTCAGGTAGAGCGATCTCGCGTGTGTGCCTTCGCCCATGAAGTACAGCGTCTGCACCTCGATCCCCGCGTCGAGCCACCGCGCTTCGGTGGCGGTGGTGCACTCGAAGGGCACCGCCGCGTCGAACTCGGAGGCGACCAGGAACAGCGGCGCCGCCGCGCCGTCCACGGCGGTCGCCGAGAAGCTGCACCCGGACGCCGCCAGCGCAGCCTGTACCGCCGACTCGGGATCGAGCGCGACGGCTACGTTCACCGCCGTCACCGCGCCGGCAGAGAAGCCGCCGACAACTATCCGGTCGGGGTCGATGCCGTGGTCGGCGGCGTGTTCACGCAGCCACCTGATCGCCGCGCGGGTGTCGTCCTCGGCGGCCTCGATCGCCGCCCGGCAGCGCTCTCGCTCGGCGGTGACAGCGGTTTCGTCGATGCGCCCATCGAGTACATCCTGACACCGTCCACCGGGGTCGAGGCGGTAGTTGATGCTCGCCGTCACGTATCCGCGCCGCGCCCAGTCGGTGGCGATGTCGGAGAGCATCTCCTTGTTCCCCGACCTGAACCCGCCGCCATGAACCCAGACGATGGTCGCGCGTTCGGCGGAGGAGTCACCGGCCGGTTCGTACAGGTCGAGCCGTAGGTCTACCTCCTCGCCGGTCTGCAGGTCGAGTGCCTCGCCGTAAGCCAGATCGGCCTGTACATCGACCTCGTCGAAGACTTCGTCGACGTATCGACCGCGTGGCGTGTCGGCCGTGGTGCCAACCGGTAGTGACGGCGCCTCCGTGACCGCGCCGGTGGGCGTGGAAGCGGCCGGCGCGATCTCGGCTGTGTCGCTGCCAGTGTCGTCGGCGGCACACGCTGCACCGAGGGCGAGCGAGGCGACCAGGAGCAAACGGCGGGGGAGATGCATGGCACCCATCATCACCGGCAATTATGAGCATCGTGTGACGGGTTGGCGCTTGCGCCGCGTCGTTTGCCCGCCGCCTCGACTCCACCACTAGCGTTGGCCCATGAATGTGAGCAATGCCGTGGCTGCACGGCGCTCGATCCGCGAGTTCCGCCCCGACCCGGTCGACGACGATCTGATCCGTGAGTTGCTGCTGGGCGCGTCGCGCGCACCGAGCGGCGGCAACATGCAGCCGTGGCGCATCTACGTGGTCAACGGCGAGTCGCTGACCCGGCTGCGCGCCTTCTTGACCACCCGCCCGCCAGTGGAGGAGGTCGAGTACGACATCTACCCGCCCAAGTTGTGGGAGCCCTACCGCAGCAACCGCTTCGAGAACGGCGAGCAGTTGTACGGCTCGATCGGCATTCCGCGCGAAGACAAGGCGGCGCGCGCCCGGCAGTTCGCGCGCAACGACGACTTCTTCGGCGCGCCGTGTGCGTTGTTCTGTTTCGTCGACCGCGGCATGGGCCGGCCGCAGTGGAGCGATCTGGGCATGTTCCTGCAGACGCTCATGCTGCTGGCGGTCGAGCGTGGCCTCGCCACCTGCGCGCAGGAGTACTGGTCGGTGCGCCATGGCGCGATCCAGGAGTTCGTCGGTGCTCCGGCGGAGGAGATGTTGTTCTGTGGCATGTCCATCGGCCTTGCCGACGACGACGCGCCGATCAACGCGATGCGCTCGACGCGGATGCCGCTCGATCAGTGGGCCCGCTTCATCTGAGCTGAGTCTGAGTTGGTGCCCCGCCGGGATGGCGGGGCCAGCACTCACGGCGCCCACACCACCGGAGTCCAGCGCAGCAGATCCTTGCTGCTGCCGTCGGCTTGCACGCCGGAGCCGATCACCTCGAAGCGCATCAGGTGGCCACCGCCGCCCGGCGCGCGTTCGATCAGCGTGTGGCGGAACTCGAGCATGTCGCCCTCGAACGCGGGGCCGATGTGGTCGCACCCGTCCCACGCCACCACCACCGCCAGGCCGGGCAGCAGGCGGGTGAGCGATGCCTGGGCGAGTCCTTGTACGTGTCCGCCGTATACCAGCCGACGCCCACCGGGGCCGAGCGTGTGGTCGCGATGCACCGCGGCCTGGTTGAAGGTCAGGCGTGCGAACGGGGCGGCGAGGTCGACGTGGTCGCGCAACGGATCGGTGCGCGTCTCGCCGACGGGCCACTCGGTGCCGGCCAGCCCGGACAGATCCCACGAGGGCAGCAACCCGCCGAGTTCGGCCAAAGGGGTGGGGTCGGAGGGCCCCGGGATTTCGCTCTGGTTGCCGTTGAGGCGAGTCCCGGCCACCAGCGCGCAGCGCTCGTAGCGGACCACCACCCCGTCCTCGCTGCGCGTCTCGATACCCAGCCACACCTTGCCGCGATACTGGCCGTCCTTGGGTTTCGAGTCGCTCAGCCCGAGCACGGTGGCCACTGTCGTCAGCGTCTGGCCGACCTCCACCGGCAGCAGCACACGCACAGAGCGGTAGTAGAGGTTGGCGATCGCCCGCCTCGTGGCGTTGGTGGTCTGCCCGATCGAGACCTGCATCACCAGCCCTGGGTTGGCCAGCGCGCCGCGCCCCCCGGCGGCGCGGTAGGCCGCGTGGTCGGCGCTGAAGCGGTGCTGGTCGCCGGTGACGGCGCGGTAGAACGAGTTGTCGCCGGCGGTGATGGTGAGCGCCGGCAAGGGCGGGATGGTGCCGCCGATCTCGAAGTCCTCGAACAGCGGGCCTGGTTCGTGCAGCGGTCGCATGCCCCCATCCTGCCCGACGCCGGCACGGGGCCGAAAGCCGACGGGGCCGCAGTCATCGGGCTTGACAGCGGCTGTCTGTTCGGCCACAATCCGAACAGTGTCAGGAACAGCGAACAGAGTTCGTAATCTAGCCGGGATCGGCGCCGAGAGAGCGTCCTCGCCACGGGTCGCAGCCCGTCACCAGGCCACCTGCGACGAGATCGTCGGGGCCGCCTGGCAGTTGGCGCGAGTGCACGGCCTGGCCGGCATCTCGCTGCGCGACCTGGGCCAGCAGGTGGGCCTGCGCGCCCAGTCGCTCTACTCGTACTTCCCCTCCAAGCAGGCGATCTACGACGCGATGTTCCGCCAGGGTTACGAGCAGTTCATCGCCGAGGCGGCGACCGACACACCTTCCGACAACAGCGACGTGCGTGCCGAGGCGTTGGCCGGTGTGCTCGCCTTCTTCGACTTCTGCACCGCCGATCAGGCGCGCTACCAGCTGCTGTTCCAGCGGGTGGTGCCCGACTTCGAACCCTCGCCGACGAGCATGGCCGTCGCTGTCGACGCCTATGCGCGCACTGTCGGGCGGTTGGCTGTCGTCGCTGCCGCCGACCAAGCCGACCTCGACTTGTGGACCGCGGTGGTCACCGGCCTTGTCGACCAGCAATGGTCGAACGATCCGGGCGGCACCCGCTGGCGCGACCTCGTGCCCCGGGCGGTCGACATGCTGCTCGACGAACAACGACGAAGGAGATCATGATGACCCTGTCGCACATCGAGGCGATGGATCTGCAAGCCACCGAGTTGCAGCGTGCGCTGACGCTGCTCGAGTCGCTCACTGCGAGTGAATGGAGCGCGCCCACCGATTGTCCGGCGTGGGATGTGCGCCGGATGTACCTGCATGTGCTCGGGGCGTGCGAGGGCGCGGCCTCGGTGCGCGAGCAGGTGCACCAGATGCGTGCGGCCCGCAGGCGGCAGAAGGCGGGTGGAGGCCCGCTGGAGGCCGCGTTGTCGGCGGTGCAGGTGGACGAGCGCGAGGGCTTGGGAGCCGACGAACTCGTGCGCCGCCTACGCGACGTAGCGCCCCGTACGGTGCGCTCGCGGCGGCGTCTGCCCGCGGCCTTGCGCAAGGGCGTGCGGATGAAGGTGGATGGCCCGGTGGTGGAGCGGTGGGCGCTGGGCTACCTGGTCGACACGATCTACCTGCGCGACCTGTGGATGCACCGCGTCGACGCCTGCCGCGCTGTCGGACGCGATGTCGAACTCACCGCCGCGCACGACGGCCGTATCGTCGCCGACGTGGTGGAGGAGTGGGGCCGGCGCCACGGCGAGCCGTACCACCTGCACCTCGGTGGCACCGCCGGTGGCGTGTTCCACGGCAATGGTGCTACCGGCGACACTCCGCTGGGGCGGGAGCTCGACGCGGTGGAGTTCTGCCGCATCCTCGCCGGCCGCGCCGTCGGCGAAGGGCAACTGGCCACCATCGTGCCGTTCTGAGATCGTGCCGTTCGGACCGCTCGGCGTGGTGTGGGCTATGGTGCCCCATGCCTGCGCTGTCGCCCACCGCCGCCCCTGAAGAGCGGTCGCCGGCCGCCTCGCCCCGCACATTGAACGAGGTGCGGGCGGTGATCCCGCAGGAGTGCTACCGCCGCTCGCCCGGTCGGGCCACTGCCGCGCTCGCCCAGGCCGGGCTGCTGTACGCCCTGCCGCTCACGGCCTTGGCGCTCACCGATCGCTGGTGGGCGCTGCCGGGGCTGTGGATCTTGGCCGGCCTCGGCGTCGTCGGCCTGTTCGTGATCGGGCACGATGCCTCGCACGGTGCACTAGTCGGGTCGCGCCTCGCCAACCGTTGGATCGCACGCGCGTGCATGGCCCCCGGTGCCCATGTCGAGTCGGCATGGGATCTCGGCCACAATCGTGTGCACCACGGCTACACCACCCGGCAGGGGTTCGACTTCGTCTGGCATCCGCTCACCGTCGAGCAGTACCGCGCCCTCGGCCGGCTGAAGCGGTTGCAGCACCGCCTCGAGTGGTCGAGCGTCGGTGCCGGTGTCTACTTCCTGCGTTCGGTGTGGTGGGACAAGATGTGGCGCTTCACCCCCGACGGCAAGCGGCGCGGCGCGATCCTGCGCGACAAGCTCAGTCTGGGCGCGGTGATGGCTGCTGCCACAGCGACCGCGGTGGTGATCGGAGCGCTCACCGGTGGCTGGGTCACCGCGCTGTGGCTGCCGGTGAAGTTGTTCGCCGTACCATTCCTGGTGTTCTGCCAGATCTTCGGCTGGACCGTGTACGTGCACCATGTGTCACCCGAGATCCGCTGGTGGACGAGGCGCGAGTGGACTCAGTTCCGCGGCCAGATGGAATCGACCACCATCCTGCGCACACCACGGTTGTTGAATCGCCTGTGGCTGCACAACATCTTCGTGCACGTGCCCCACCACGTCGACGTGCGCATCCCGTTCCACAAGCTGCCCAAGGCGGCCAAGGCGATCGCCGCGGCTTTCCCGGAGACGGTGCGCTCCGCCCGCTTGTCGGTGCGCGCCTACCTGCGCGCGACACGGCGCTGCAAGCTGTACGACTTCGAGCGCGGCACATGGCTGCCGTATTCGGTGGCGCGGGCCGCCTGAGCCCCGGGCGCCGACTCGATCGCGGCCACGATCGCGGTCACGGGTGCACGCCGCGCACGTTGCGCTCCCAGTAGGCGTTGGGGCGATAGCGGATCTGATCGGCGAGGCTGCGGATCGCGTCGAGGCCGCTGGCTTCGTAGGCGGCCAATTCGTCGGCGGTGAGTTCGACGGTGACGTCGTAGACGGCCACAGTGCCGCAGGGTACGCACAAGTAGTAGCGGCCGCTGTCGCCGAAGAACTCGTAGGCCCAATGCTCGCTGCTGATCATCACCATTGCGCCAAGGGTAGGCGGTCGTGCGGCGCGGCCTCCGCTCATGCCATTACGATGCCCGCGTGCACACCCACCGACGTTCACTGATGTCCCTTGCGGTCGTCTCCCTCGTTCTGCTGACTGCCTGCGGCGACGACTCCGGAAGTGGTGGCGGCACGAGTGCGGGCGGCAGCGGCACCACGGGCGGCAGCGGGGCCACCACTCCGGCGCCGGTGGAGGGGCCGCTGACGATGCCCGCCGACGTCGCCGGGCTGCTGGCCCCCGATCCGGCGACGGCGCTGGCCGGGCTCGGCTTCCCCGCCGGCTGGGTGCTACCGGCGGAGGCCGACGACATCGTCGGTGTCACCGTGCGCTATTCGCAGGGCGACGACACCTACGCCACCTTCGCCACTTCCTACGAGGTGGCCGGCGACGACCCGCAGGTAGTGCTCGACGAGTGGCGGGTGCGGTTCGCCGAGGCGCTCGGTGTCGAAGTCGACAAGTACTCGGTGAGCGTGTCGAGCATCAGCGGTGAGGCGTGGTTGGTGTCGTCGATCGGCGATGTCGAGCCCGACCGACCGGAGGTGGAGATCGAGATCGCCAAGTTGGCCGAGGCCGATCGGCCGTTGGTGCTCACCGTCAAGTACCGCACCATCGACCGCGCCTTCCCGCAGGTG
>CAUJEE010000221.1 GCA_963169215.1 Actinomycetota bacterium | reverse complement strand
CACGGTGGTCACGGCAGCCTCAGCCCGGGAAGGCGCCTTGCATGCGCGCGGCCGACAGGGTGTTCTCCAGCAAGCAGGCGATGGTCATCGGCCCGGTGCCGCCGGGCATCGGGGTGATCGCCCCGGCGACGGCCTGCACGGCTTCGAAGTCGACATCGCCGACGATTCCCGCCTCGGTGCGCGACACACCGACGTCGATCACCGCCGCGCCGGGCTTGACGTGGGCCGCAGTGACCATCCGCGCCGAGCCCGCGGCGGCGACGATGATGTCGGCCTCGCGGCACACCTCGATCATGTCGGCGGTGCGCGAGTGGGCGAGGGTGACGGTGCAGTCGACGCCTTTGCGACCGAGCAGCAGAACCTGTGGCAGGCCGACGAGGGTTGAGCGGCCGATCACCACTGCCCGCTTGCCGGAGGTGGCCACGCCGTAGCGGTCGAGCAGGCGCATCACCCCCCGCGGGGTGCAGCCGACGTGGCCGGGCAGGCCACGCACCAGCCGCCCCAGCGACCGCTCAGTGAGGCCGTCGACGTCCTTCTCCGGCGGGATCAGCGACAGCACCGGCTCGGGGTCGAGCGATGCTGGAAGTGGCAATTGACAAAGGATGCCGTGCACCGTGGGATCGGCCACGAGTGCGGCCACGGCGTCTTCCACCTGCGCCTGGCTGGCATCGCCGGGCAGACCGATGTGGCGCGAGGTCATGCCTGCCTCGGCTGCCTTCTTCTGCTTGCTGGCCACGTAGAGCTGGCTGGGGCGGTCGTCACCCACCAGCACCGTCGCCAGGCACACCGCCGGACTACCGGCGGCTTCGATCGTGGCGCGTAGGGCAGCAATGGTCTCGTCGCGCAGCCGGTTGCCGTCCATCAACACCGCCCCACCCGCCGTGCGCTCAATTGTTTGCGTCATGACAAACCTTCAATCTCACCCTTGTCGTCGAAGTCGATGATCGTTGCCGCGGGGGCCGAGCCGAGGCCGGGCATGGTCATCATGTCGCCGCAGATCAGGTAGACGAAGCCTGCGCCGACGCTGGCGCGCACCTCGCGCACATGCAGCGTGTGGCCGGTGGGTGCCCCTTTCAGCTTCGGGTCGGCGCTGATCGACAGGTGGGTCTTGGCGATGCACACCGGCAGCGTGCCGAAGCCGAGCTTCTCGTAGCGGGCCAGTTGCGTGGAGGCGGTGGGCGAGTATTCCACCTCGCCGGCACCGTAGATCTTGGTGGCCACCGTCTCGACCTTCTGCTTGAGGGTCTGGTCGGCCTCGTAGCAGTAGCGGAACGAGGTCGGCTCGGCGCAGGCCTCGACCACCGCCTGAGCAAGGTCGATGGCACCCTTGCCGCCGTCGGCGAAGTGGGTGCACACCGCGACGCGGGCACCGACGCTCTCGGCTATCTCGCGGATCGCCTGGTGCTCACTGGCGAAGTCGTCGGGGAAGGCGTTGATCGCCACCACCGGCGACACCCCGTGCACCTTCACGTTCTCGATCTGCTTCACCAGGTTGGCCGCACCGGCGCGCACGTCGTCGGGGTTCTCGGCCAACAACTCGGGGGGCAGCGGCTTGCCGGCGACGATCTTGAACTTGCCGCTGTGTGCCTTCAGCGCGCGCACGGTGGCCACCAACACAGCCGCGTCGGGCACCATCCCCGAGTTGCGGCACTTGATGTTGAAGAACCGCTCGGCGCCCATGTCGGCGCCGAAGCCGGCCTCGGTGATCAGGTAGTCGCCACTGCGGATGCCGACCAGGTCGCCGACGATCGAGCTGTTGCCGTGGGCGATGTTGCCGAAAGGCCCGGCGTGCACGATCACCGGCGTGTTCTCGAGGGTCTGCAGCAGGTTGGGCTTCAGCGCCTCACGCATGATCACCGCCATCGCGCCGGCGCCCTTCAGTTGCTCGGCCGTAACCGGCTCGCCATCGTGGGTGTAGCCGACGACGATGCGCCCGAGGCGGGCGCGCATGTCGCTCAGTGACGTGCTGAGGGCGAGGATGGCCATCACCTCGCTGGCAGCGGTGATGTCGAAGCCGGTCTGGCGGGTGACCCCGTCGGCCTTGCCACCGAGGCCGATGATGATGTTGCGCAGGCTGCGGTCGTTGACGTCGAGCACCCGCCGCCAGGTGATGTTGTCGATGTCGATGTCGAGTTCGTTGCCCTGGTGCAGGTGATTGTCGATCATCGCCGACAACAGGTTGTGCGCCGCGGTGACCGCGTGGAAGTCGCCGGTGAGGTGCAGGTTGAGCAACTCCATCGGCACCACCTGGCTGTAGCCGCCGCCGGCCGCGCCGCCCTTGATGCCGAAGGTGGGGCCCATCGACGGCTGCCGGATGGAGATGACCGCATTCTTGCCGATGTGCGCCATCGCCTGGCCGAGACCGACGGTGGTTGTGGTCTTGCCCTCGCCGAGCGGGGTGGGCGTTATCGCGGTGACCACCACGTACTTGGCCTTGGGCCGGTCGGCGAGTTCGTCGATCGCCTCCAACTTGATCTTGGCCACCTCGTCGCCGTGGTGCTCGAGCAGGTGCTCGCCGATGCCCATCTTGGCGGCTATGTCGGTGAGCGGTACGAGCGTTGCCGCTCGGGCGATCTCGAGGTCGGACGGGAAGGACACGGTGAACCCCCTGGGCGAGTGACGCCGACAAGGCTACACCACCGTGTTCCACGTGGCGGAACCCGTCCACGATACGGAACAGTCGTTGGCGCCTGTGGTTGGCATCCCAAGTTGTATGATTACGGCTATGCCTACAACAACGGTGATGAAGGTGTCGGGCAACGGTCAGGTCTCGCTGCCGGCAGCGACGCGTGCCCGCTGGCGTAGCGAGCGGGTGGTCGTGGTCGATCTCGGCGACCATGTCGTGATGCGCCCGGTGCGGGCCGACGCGGTTGGCGAGTTGAAGGGCAAGTATTCGGGCCGCGCGTCGTCGGCAGCACTGCGGCGCGCCGAGCGCGATGCGCAAGCCGCTGCGGAGCGACGCGGGCGTTGATCGTCCTCGACGCATACGCGGTGATCGCCTTCTTGCTGGGCGAACGGGCTGCTGCCGAGGTGGGCGAGTTGCTGCGCAGCGAGGAATCGGTGGCGCTGACTGCGCTGGGTGTGGCCGAGGTCGTCGATCGCTTGGTGCGCGGTGCGGGAATCGAAGCCGATGAGGTGATGCTCGATCTCGCCGAACTGGGCCTGGCAGACGCACCTGATGTGGAGGCGACGCTGATGGTGCGGGCCGGGTTGTTGCGTGCGCGTCGCTATCACCGCCAGCGGTGTTCGGTATCGCTGGCCGACTGTTTGGTGGTGGAGTCGGCGCGTGAGTGGGGAGCGGCGGTTGCTTCGAGTGACCCGCACCTGCTCGACGTCTGCCGCCTCGAAGGGGTGGCAGCGATCGTGTTGCCCGACACCGCCGGCAACCGCTGGACATCCTCGTGACCTGCGGCCAATGGTCGCGCCGCGTCGTGGTGGCCCGGGCGACGGGCTTGACTTTGGCCGCGTAGCATGCGGGGCGAGGGGTGGTCTGTGGGGAACGACAATGCGCCGGTGACGCTCACCGGTGGTGCACCGGCGATCGACGAGGTGGTGGCCGTTGCCCGCCGCGACGCGCCGGTCGAAGTGTCGCCGGCCGCTCGCGAGGCGATGGCCCGCTCGGCTGCATTGGTCGACGGATTCGTCACCAGCGGGCGAGCGGTGTATGGCGTCACCACCGGGTTCGGTTCACTGGCCAACCGCTTCATCCCCGCCGAGCGCACGGCAGAGCTACAGGTGGCGCTGGTGCGCTCGCACGCGGCAGGCATGGGCGACCCGGTGGAGCGCGAGGTGGTGCGGGCGATGCTGTTGTTGCGCGCCCGCAGCCTGACGATGGCCCATTCGGGAGTGCACCCGGAGGTGGTCGATCTACAGGTGGCGCTGCTCAACGCGGGTATCACGCCGGTGGTGCGCGAGCACGGCTCGCTCGGCGCCAGCGGCGACCTGGCCCCGCTGGCCCACTGCGCGTTGCCGCTGGTGGGGGAGGGCACCGTGTTCGCCGCCGACGGCACCGCGCAGCCGGCCAGCACGGCGCTCGCTGCCGCCGGCCTCACCCCGCTCACCCTGCGCGCGAAGGAGGGCCTCGCGCTGATCAACGGCACCGACGGCATCCTCGGCATGCTGTGCCTCGCGCTGCACGACCTGGGGCAACTGGCCCGACTGGCCGACGTGACCGCGGCGATGACGGTGGAGGGCCTGCTCGGCACCGACCGCGCCTTCGCCGCCGATCTGCAGGCGCTGCGCCCGCAGGTGGGCCAGGCCGCGAGTGCGCGCAACCTGCAACGCCTGTTGGCCGGGTCGGCGATCGTCGCCAGCCATCGTGAGGACGACACACGCGTGCAGGACGCCTACTCGTTGCGGTGCACGCCGCAGGTGCACGGCGCTGCGCTCGACACGTTCGCGTTCGCGCGCTCGCTCGCGGAGCGCGAACTCGCCGCGGCGATCGACAACCCGATGATCCTGCCCGACGGGCGGGTGGAGAGTTGTGGCAACTTCCACGGCGCGCCGGTGGCGTTCGCCTGCGATTTCCTACGCATCGCCATCAGCGAACTGTGCGCGATCGCCGAGCGACGCACCGACCGCATGCTCGACGTGGCCCGCTCGCATGGCCTGCCGCCGTTCCTGTCACCCGACGCGGGCGTGAACAGCGGGATGATGATCGCCCACTACACCCAGGCGGCGATGGCGATGGAAGCCCAGCGGTTGGCCTTGCCCGCGGCCACGCAGAGCCTGCCCACCAGCGCCATGCAGGAAGACCACGTGTCGAACGGCTGGGCCGCGGCGCGGGCACTGCGCCGCTCGGTCGTCACGTTGCGCCGCGTGCTGGCTGTCGAGTTGGTGTGCGCCGCGGCAGCGATCGATCTGCGCGGCCTTCCGCCGGCGGCGGGCACCGGCGCGGCCGTCACGGTGCTGCGCGAGCGGGTGGCCGGCCCCGGCCCCGATCGCTGGCTGTCGCCCGACCTGCGCGCCGCCGAACAGTTGCTTGCCGACGGCAGTGTGCTCACCGCGGTCGAGGCCGCGATCGGTGAACTGGAGGTGCTGAGATGAACGGACCGCGACCGGTTAGTGCGCCGCGAGGCACCGAACTCAACTGTCTCGGGTGGCCGCAGGAGGCGGCCTACCGGATGCTGCACAACAACCTCGACCCGGAGGTGGCCGAACGCCCCGACGACCTGGTGGTGTACGGGGGCACCGGCCGGGCGGCGCGCAGTTGGGACGCGTTCGACGCGATGGCGCGCACGCTGCGCACGCTCCGGGCGGACGAGACGATGCTGGTGCAGAGCGGCAAGCCGGTGGGCGTGTTCCGCACCCACGAGTGGGCGCCGCGAGTGCTGCTGGCCAACAGCAACCTGGTGCCCGAGTGGGGCACGTGGGACGAGTTCCGCCGACTGGAGGCGATGGGCCTCACGATGTACGGCCAGATGACCGCCGGCTCGTGGATCTACATCGGCACACAAGGAATCCTGCAGGGCACCTACGAGTGCTTCGCCGAGATCGCCCGTCGCCGTCAGGCCGCGGGGCGCGGCGACGGCACGCTGCGCGGCACGATCACGCTCACCGCCGGCCTCGGCGGCATGGGAGGCGCGCAACCGCTCGCGGTCACGATGAACGACGGCGTGGCGTTGTGCATCGACGTCGATCCGTGGCGCGTCGAGCGTCGCCACGAGCACCGCTACCTCGACGAGACCGCCGCCTCGCTCGACGATGCGATTGCCCGCTGCATCCGCGCCCGCGACGAGCGGCGCGGGCTGTCGGTGGGCCTGGTGGGCAACGCCGCCGAGATCGTGCCGCGGTTGCTCGAGATCGACTTTCCGGCCGACATCGTCACCGATCAGACAAGCGCGCACGACCCGCTCAGCTACGTGCCGGTGGATCTCACCCCGGAGGCCACGGCCGAGATGGCGCGCACCGACCCGCAAGAGCTGATCCGCCGCAGCCGGGCGAGCATGGCGCTGCACTGCGCAGCGATGGTGGGGTTCATGGACAAGGGCAGCGAGGTGTTCGACTACGGCACCAGCCTGCGCACCGAGGCCAAGCTGGGCGGGTTCGAGCGGGCCTTCGACTATCCGGGCTTCCTGCCCGCTTACATCCGGCCGCTGTTCTGCGAGGGCAAGGGCCCGTTCCGCTGGGTGGCGCTGAGCGGCGACCCGGCCGACATCGCTGCCACTGATCGCGCGGTGCTGGAGGAGTTCCCCGATGACGCTCATCTCGCGCGTTGGATCGAGATGGCCGGCGAGCGCGTCGCGTTCCAAGGGCTACCCGCCCGCATCTGCTGGCTCGGCTACGGCGAGCGCCATCGGTTGGGTCTGCGCTTCAACGAGATGGTGCGCCGCGGCGAGCTGAAGGCGCCGATCGTGATCGGGCGCGACCATCTCGACTCAGGCTCGGTGGCCTCGCCCTACCGCGAGACGGAGGCGATGCTCGACGGCAGCGACGCGATCGCCGACTGGCCGCTCTTGAATGCACTCGTCAACACCTCGTCGGGCGCCACCTGGGTGAGCATCCACCACGGTGGTGGTGTGGGCATCGGTCGCAGCATCCACGCGGGCATGGTGTGTCTCGCCGACGGCAGCGACCTGGCCGCGCAGAAGCTCGAGCGGGTGCTCACCACCGACCCGGGAATGGGCGTCATCCGCCACGCCGACGCCGGGTACGAGCGAGCCCTCGACGTGGCCGATGAACGTGGCGTGCGCATCCCGATGCGCGAAGGTTGAGCCGTGACCGTCCGCGAGATCCTGCACGTGGGGAATCCGTTGTTGCGCGAGCGCTCGCGTGAGGTCACCCGCGAGGAGTTGGCCTCGCCGGAGGTGCAGCAGCTGATCGACGATCTGATCGACACGATGCGCGCGGCCGATGGTGCCGGCATCGCCGCACCACAGGTGGGCGAGCTGGTGCGCATCACCACCATCGAGGTCAACCAGAACCCGCGCTATCCGTACAAACCGCCGATTCCGCTGACGATCGTGGTGAACCCGATCATCGAACCGATCGACGACGAGCAGTTCGAGAACATGGAGGGTTGCCTGTCGGTGCCCAAAATGCGCGGGCGGGTGCCGCGCTGGGTCAATGTGCGCGTGCGCTACCTCGACCGGGAGGGCAACGAGCACGACGAGGTGCGTCGTGGCCTGGCAGCGGGCACGTTCCAGCACGAGTGCGACCACCTCGACGGGGTGGTGTTCCTCGACCGCGTCACCGACACCCGCACACTCACGACGTGGGAGATGTTCGAGCGCTACCACCAGGCGGCGTTCTTCGAGGAGATGCGCCAGTTCGTCGCCCGCGTGGGGTCGTAGGTGCAGTACTGGTGCGAGTACGCGTGGTTGGGTGGCGATCGGGCCATGCCGCGAGTGCTGATCACCGAGACCGACGGCGTGATCACGGCGGTGGATGCTGGCGTGGCGTGCCCCTCGGGTGCGGTGCGGTTGGCGGGCCTGACGCTTCCGGGGCTGGCCAATGCGCACAGCCACGCCTTCCACCGTGCCCTGCGTGGGCGCACCCAGGTGGGCGCGGGCACGTTCTGGACCTGGCGCGACCAGATGTACGAGCTGGCGGCCACGCTCACGCCCGAGCGCTACCACCGCCTTGCCCGTGCGGTGTACGGCGAGATGGTGCTGGCGGGGATCACCTCAGTCGGTGAGTTCCACTACCTGCACCACGGGCCGGGTGGCGTGCCCTATGCCGACCCGCAGGCGATGGACGAGGCACTGGTGGCTGCGGCGGGCGAGGCCGGGCTGCGGTTGACCCTGCTGGATACGTGCTATCTGGAGGGCGGCATCGGCGCTCCGCTCAACGAGGTGCAGCAACGCTTCGCGGATGGCGATGCGGTCCGCTGGGCGGCCCGGGTGGATGACGTGCGCCGTCGCTTCACCGGGCCGCAGGTGATGGTGGGTGCGGCCGTGCATTCCGTGAGGGCGGTGCCGCCTTCGGCGATGGAGGTCGTGGGCGCCTGGGCTGAACGGCACGGCGCGCCGCTGCACGCCCACGTCTCCGAGCAGGTGGCGGAGAACGAACAGTGCCTCACCGTGTACGGGTGCACGCCCACGCGCTTGGTGGCCGACCATGGTCTGCTCGGCCCGCGGTTCACCGCCGTGCACGCCACCCATGTGAACGACGACGACCTCGCCCTGCTGGGCCGTGCGGGGGCGTCGGCGTGCCTGTGCCCGACGACGGAGCGAGACCTGGCGGACGGCATCGGCCCGGCAGCTGCGATGGGCGAGGCGGGCGTCGGGTTGTGCCTCGGTTCGGATTCGCACGCGGTGATCGACCTGTTCGAGGAGAGCCGCGCGATGGAGTTGGACGAACGGCTGGCCACCCAGCGGCGAGGACATCACCGCGCCACAGCACTGCTGACCGCGGCGGCGGAAGGCGGCCACCGCGCGTTGGGGTGGGGCACCGCAGGTCGCCTGGCGGTGGGGTGCGCCGCGGGTCTCGTGTCGATTCGCCTCAACTCGGTGCGCACCGCGGGCGCCGCGGAGCACTCGCTGCTGGAGACGGCTGTGTTCGCAGCGAGCGCCGCCGATGTGCACCATGTCGTGGCCGGCGGCGAGGCGATCGTGCGCGACGGCGTCCACACGCGCCTCGACGTCGGCCGAGAGCTAGCTGATGCAATCGCCGAGGTGTGGTCGTGACCACCACGGTCGTCGATCGCATCGGGCTGCTCGTCACCAACGACCCCGCGCTCGGGGAGGGGCCGCTGGGGATCGTGCGCGACGCCGCCGTGGTGATCGACGGGGGAGTGGTGGTGGAGGTGGGGCCAGCGGGCCTCGTGGCCGACGAGCGCATCGACGCCGAGGGGCGTTGCGTGCTGCCGGGATTCGTGGACAGCCACACACATCTCGTGTTCGCCGGCGACCGCAGCGAGGAGTTCGCCGCCCGCATGGCCGGTCGCCCCTACGCAGCGGGCGGGATCGGGGTCACCGTCGCGGCCACCCGCGCCGCGACGGACTCGGCGCTGGCCGTACTGGCAGGCGCCCGCCGCGC
>CAUJEE010000220.1 GCA_963169215.1 Actinomycetota bacterium | reverse complement strand
GTAACGGCCGACCGAGCAGTTCACACGTTAGCGGGTGAGGGGCGCGTATGCGTCGTCGGGGAGCGGGCGCAACCAGCCGGTGGCCGCAGCCCCGGCTACGCGGGCATCGTCGAGCGACTCGTCAAGTGTGCCGCCGCGCAGGTGGCGGACGAGGAAAGCGGCGATGAACGCGTCGCCGCAACCGACGGTGGTGCCCTGTACCGCCACCGCTCGCACCGGCACCAGTCGCGCCGTGGGGCCAGTGACGAGCAGCACGCCACGCGAGCCGAGCGTCACCACCACGGTGCGACCGAGGTCGGCCGCAACGCCGCGTACCCCGTGCACCACGGCGTCGTCGGGGTCGCCCGGCCAGCCGACGAACCCGAGCGCGAGGTACTGCATCGTGGCCGCGAAGCGCTCGACCGAGAAGTGTCGAAAGTCGAGGAAGTCGCCGCTGACCGCGAGGTGGGCGAGCGCCCCATCTGCCCCGAGGCGGTGCACTTCGGCGTCGACCGGGTCGGCGAGCACGCAGTGCAGGCTGGCCGCGGTGGCCACCACCGCCTCCTCCTCGGCGGTGAGTCGGAAGTCGTGCCACACGCCGTCGACGAAGTTGTCCATGTGCGGTTGCCGGTCGGCACCGATGGCCACGTCGATCGCCGCCGATTGCCCCGGCGCGGTGATCGAACCGGCGAGGTGCCCGATGTCGTTGCGACGCAGGAACTCGAGCACCACCTCGCCGTCGTCGCTGCCGACGCGGGTGAGCAGGCACGAGGGCAGCCCGGCGCGCGCCCAGTGGTAGGCCACGTTGAGCGCACCGCCGCCGGGCAGGTCGCGCCCCTCGGCGGTCCAGCGGTCGATGCTCGCCGGGCCGAGCAGCAGATGAGGCCCGGCGATCACAACCCGGCCAGCGGGTGAGCGCGCTGTTCGCCGATCGCGAGGAAGCGGTCGTAGCGCACCTCGACCACCTTGCTCGCTTGCCAGAAGGCCTCCACCGACAAGTGCCCGCAACCCTCGTTGTGGTACCACTCGAGGCGACCGGGCGCGGCCGCGAGCAGTGCCGGGTCGTGCGCGGGCACCACCGCCGGGCTGAGGCAGAACCCGGCGCTGGTGGGTGCGCGGATCTCCAACAGGCCGTCTCCGCGAAAGCCCCGAGCACGGGGCAGGTGGTGCACCTCGCCGTTGTCGAGGTGGGTGAGCGCGGCAGTCCCGCGGTCGGTCTCGGTGACCCCCGGCCAGGCCGGGTCGTCGACCAGTTCGGCGATCACCCGGCGCACGGAGATGTCCTGGTAGTGGTTCATAGCGGTGTGCGGTTGCAGGTAATCGTCGTCGTACACGTTGGTCGGATCACTGTCGTACACGTTGCCGCAGGTGCCCACCAGCCACTCCACCAGTGCCGGGCGGGCGCGCAGGTAGCAGCGGTAGGCGTGCTCGTACTCGCCGACCGCCACCGCGAACGGCACCACTTGGCCGCGCACGACGTGCGCCCAGCGCCACCCGTCGGACCCGAAGCGAGCGTCGAGCGCGGCGTGCCGCTCGGCTTTCGCCGGGCCGCTGAAGCCCGGCGCGCCGACCACGATCCACACGTCGGCCAGCGCGCTGGTGGGCGGTGTTTGGCGATCCACGGCCACGACGGTAGCCGTCGCCCATCGGGCTGAGGCGCATGTCACGCTAGCAAGTGCTTGCAAAAGTTAGCAGACGACGCCAGAATCAATAGCGGATCAAGGAGATCCTTTCCAGGAGGTAAGACGTGGACACGATGACCACACTGAAGAAGTGGCAGGACGACTACTTCACCTTGGTGAAGAAGGTCGAAGAGCCGGTGGTGCGCTATGCGGGCAGGTTCGCTGCTCCCGTGGCTCGCTACGTGCCCGAGCGGCCGACGTTCCTCGCCCCGATGCCGCTGGTCGGCGATCTGGTCGACAACCAGCTGAGGTTCCGCCGCCGTCTGCTCGACGAGCAGGTCGCTTTCGTCAACAAGTTGATGAAGGCGATGGAGCCGGTGATGGCGAAGATGGATCATGTCGCCAAGGCCCCGCGAGTGGTCGAGCACAAGGCCGCGCACAAAGCGGCGTAGCCGCCCGGTGTGACAGCGGCGTAGCCGCCCGGTGTGACAGCGGGGTAGCGGCGTAGCGGCGCAACCACTGCAGCGAGGGGCAGGTGCGAGAAGCGCCTGCCCCTCGGCATGTGTCGCTATGTGTACCGTTCGGCGCATGGAGACTTCGACCACCGCGTCACTGCCGACCACGATGGGCGAACTGCGCTCGCTGGTCACCGCCGAGGGCACGCTCGACCTGTCGCTGGCGCAGGTGCCTGTGCCCACGCCCGCTCAGCACGAGGTGCTGGTGCAGGTGCAGGGGGCGCCGATCAACCCCAGCGACCTCGGGCTGTTGCTGGCCGGCGCCGACGTGTCGCAGGCCACTCGCGCCGACCGAGACGACTCGCCGGTGCTCACCGCGCCGATCGCTCCCCGGGTGCTCGCCAGTCTGCAAGGCCGCGTCGGCCAGTCGCTGCCGGTGGGTAACGAGGGCTGCGGCTTGGTGGTGGCCGCGGGCAGCTCGCCCGAGGCGCAGGCGCTCGTCGGCAAGATGGTGGGGCTTGTGGGCGGCGGCACCTACGCCGCCTATCGCACGGTCGCGGCCGCGTTCTGCATTGTGCTGCCCGACGGCACCACCGCGCACGACGGCGCGTCGTGCTTCGTCAATCCGCTCACCGCGCTGGGCATGGTGGAGACGATGCGGCTCGAACAGCACACCGCGCTGGTGCACACCGCGGCCGCCTCCAATCTGGGGCAGATGCTTGTGCGCGTGTGCCAGGAGGATGCAGTGCCGTTGGTGAACATCGTGCGCCGACCGGAGCAGGTCGATCTGCTGCGTGGTCTCGGCGCGACGCACGTCGTCGACAGCAGTGTCGAGTCGTTCCGTGCCGATCTCACGGCCGCGATCGCCGACACCGGCGCGACGTTGGCCTTCGACGCGGTGGGTGGCGGTCGTCTGGGCAGCACGATCCTGTCGTGCATGGAGGCCGCGATCAGCAGCTCGCGCGTCGGCTACAGCCGCTACGGATCGGATGTGCACAAGCAGTTGTACATCTACGGCGGTCTCGACCCCTCGCCCACCGAGCTGTCGCGCAACTTCGGGATGGCGTGGGGCGTGGCCGGCTGGTTGCTGCCGCCGTTCCTCGGGCGGGTCGGCCTCGAGGGCATGGCCCGCATGCGCGACCGGGTCGTGGCCGGACTCACCACCACCTTCGCCAGCCGTTACGCGGGCGAGCTGTCGCTGGCCGAGGCGCTGCAACCGGCGGCGGTGCAGGCCTATGCACGCATGGCCACCGGCGAGAAGTACCTCATCCGCCCCGATCTGTGATCAACCGGTGAAATCCTTGACGCGACCGCCTGCCTTCTGCGCACGCTGTAGGCGAGCGCCCCGTCCCGAGGGAGGTTGATCCATGGTCCCCGCCGGCACCTGCCCGAGTTGTGGTGCACCCCACGAAGCCCAAGCCGTGGTCTGCGGCCAGTGCGGGGCGATGCTGCCCCCCACCACCTCGTCGCTGCCCCCGCCAACGGCCGCCTCGGCCACCGCGCCCCCGCCGCCCGCACCGCCGCCCCCCGGCCCGACGCCAATACCTGTCGCGCCGACGCGCAACTCGGCGGCGATGGTGGCTGCTGCGCTGCTGGCGGTGATCGCGTTGGTAGGTATCGGGCTGGTGCTGCTCGGTGGTGGCGGCGATTCGTCGTCCACGGGTGATGGGCCACAGCCACCGGTCACCTACGACACCGATATCGATCCGGCTGCGCTCACCGCCAACCAGGTGTTGCTCGAACCGGTCAACCAGCCAACCGTCGACCCGTTCACCGACGACGCTCGGTTGGGGCCGGAGGAGCAGCCGACGGTGACGCTGCCCGACCTGCCCACCACGACCGTCACCACCATCGCCGCCACCACCCCCGGGCAGCCGCCGATACCAACGCAGGTGCAGTCGTCGCAGCCCGGCCTGTACGGCGGCACGCGCAACAACCAGTTGTGCGACAAGGAGAAGATGATCGCCTTCCTCGAGGCCAATCCGGACAAGGCTGCGGCCTGGGCGCAGGTGCAGGGGATCGCCGTCGCCGACATCCGCGCCTACATCTCGGGGCTCACGCCGGTGGTGCTCACCCGCGACACGCTGGTGACCAACCACGGGTTCCGCAACGGCCAGCCCTACGCCCACCCCTCGGTGCTACAGGCCGGCAGTGCGGTGTTGGTCGACGCGTTCGGCACCCCGCGGGCGAAGTGCTCGTGCGGCAACCCGTTGCTGCCCCCACCGCAACTAGTCGCTCCGCCCGAGTACGTCGGCCCGCAGTGGCCGGGCATCGAGCCGAGCACGTTCGTGCAGTGCGTGCCGCCGCCGGTGCCGATCACCGGAGGCATCACCATCGTCGATCTCGACGGTGGCGAACTGATCGTGCGCCCGATCGGCGCCGACAAGGGAACCGCCGACCTGGCCACCGGGGCGATTCGCATCACCCTCACATGGGGCGACACGGCCGACCTCGACCTGGCCGTGCGCGACCCAAGCGGCAGCACGATCGACTTCGACGTCAGGTCGTCGGCCAGCGGCGGTCGCCTCGACGTCGACGCCAACAGCGGCTGCGAGGTGGCCGTTCCGTCGCCGGCAGAGAACATCGTCTGGGCCGACAGCGCGCCGCCCGGCCAGTACGTGGTGCAGGTGAACCTGTACGACGACTGTGGCGCGGGCAGCGCCCACACGTTCCAGCTGCAAGTGCTGGTGGGTGGGGTACCGGTGCCGCTGCTCACCGGTGACGGCACGTTCAGCCCCACCGACGGCACCGGGTCGGCGTCGCTCGACAACCCCACCTTCTATTTCGTGTTCGAGACTGTCTGACAGGCCTCACGCGCGCTGCCCGGCGACGGCCACGAATGGCCCGCGCGGGCGCGTCGCGTGTGAGAATGACACGCTGTGGAAGACGCGAGCTCTTTGCACGAAGTGATGGAGGCGATGCCCGACGGCATCGTCATCGTCGACGACGAGGGCACGATCCTGCTCGTCAACCGCGAGATCGAGCGGATGCTCGGCCACAGCCGGGCCGACCTGCTCGGTCGCAACGTCGACACGCTGGTACCCGGCGAACTGGCTGCGCCCCACGCGGCGCATCGGCGCGGCTTCGTCGAAGCGTCGCGTCGGCGGGCGATGGGCAGGGGCCTCGACCTGCACGCCCGTCGCGCCGACGGCAGCACGCTTCCGGTGGAGATCTCGCTCGCGCCCGCCGAGGTGGGGGGCGAGCAGGTGGTGATCGCCGCCGTGCGTGACGTCAGCGCCACTCGCGAGGCCGACCGCGAGCTGGCCGAGGCGCGCCAGCGGGTGCTGTTGGCCGAGGATCACGAACGCATTGCCCGCGATCTGCACGACACTGTGATCCAGCGGCTGTTCGCCGCCGGGCTGAGCCTGCAGAGCGTGCTGCCGGTGGTGCCCGAGAGCGCGAAGGCGAAGATCGAACGCATCCTCGACGATCAGGACGATGCGATCCGCGAGTTGCGCTCGGCGATTTTCGGCCTGTCGAACAAGCGGGCCGCAGGACGCACACTGCGCGTGGTGGTGAACGAATTGGTCGACGAGTCGGCGCGGGTGCTGGGCTTTCGCCCCACGCTGCACTTCAACGGCGTGCTCGACTCGATCGACCCGGAGCTCACCGAGGAGGTGGCCGCAGTGGTGCGCGAGGCGCTCAGCAACGTCGCCCGCCACTCACGGGCGCGCAAGGTGGAGGTGTCACTCAGCCATGTGGGCGAGCGGCTGATGGTGGTGATCAGCGACGACGGCCACGGCATCCCCAGCAGCCACCGGCTGGGCAGTGGGCTGCTGAACATGCACGACCGGGCAGCGCGGCTCAACGGCACCTGCACCGTCACCTCCGGCGAGGGGGCGGGCACCACCGTGCGCTGGCAGGTGCCGGTGGGCAGCTGACCAGCCGTCTCGCAGGCTCTCGCCGGCACCCGACTGGGGTTCAGCTGGCTCGGCCGACGCCGGCCTTCACCGCGAACACGGCGGCTTCGGTGCGTCGGCTCATGCCCAGCTTCATCAGCATGTTCGACACGTAGTTCTTCACCGTCTTCTCCGCGAGATGCAGCTCGGTGCCGATCTGGCGGTTGGTGGCACCCTCGGCGATCAGGTCGAGGATCTTGCGCTCCTGTGGGGTGAGCTTGGCCAGCCGCTCGTCCTCCGCGGTCGGGTTGCGCAGCCGATGCAGCACCTTGTTGGTGACGGTGGGGTCGAGCAGTGATTCGCCGCGGGCCACCCGGCGGATGGCCGCCACCAGGTCGTTGCCGCGGATCTGCTTGAGCACATATCCGCTGGCGCCGGCCATGATCGCCTCGAACAGAGCGTCGTCGTCGCTGAACGAGGTGAGCATCAAGCACGCCAGGCCGGGCAGCTGGCTGCGCACCTCGCGGCACACCTCCACACCGCTGCCGTCGGGCAGGCGCACGTCGAGCACGGCGACATCGGGCTTCACCGCGGGAATGCGGTTCATCGCCTCCTCGGCCGTCGACGCCTCGCCGATCACCTCGATGTCGGCCTCTGCCTCGAGCAGCTCACGCACGCCGCGGCGGACGATCTCGTGGTCGTCGAGCAGGAAGACCTGGATGGTTGTTGGCTGCTCCTCCATGGGGGTTCATCCGATCACAAGGGTTTGAGTGGCGGTCAGGGACCTTCGTCACATTGTCACAAGCACCGTACACTTGCTCGTCGTGCTCGTCCCGCAACCCCCCCAAGTTCTGCCACAGGCCAACGACCCGTGCTGGTGCGGCAGCGGCCGCAAGTACAAGCGCTGCCACAAGCCGCTCGAAGGCCGGGTGCTGCAGGGCGAAGTGAGCCCGATGCGCACGGTGCCTGCGCACATCGTGCGGCCGTCGTATGCCGACACCGGGGCGGTCGAGCGTTGGAACGAATCGCGGGTGAAGGATCCCGACGTCATCGCGCGCATGCGCCGGGCGGGCCTCATCGCCGCCGAGATCCTGCGCGCCGCAGGCGAGATCGTCCGCCCGGGCATCACCACCGACGCGATCGACGTGTTCGTGCACGAGGCCACCATCGAACGCAACGCCTACCCCAGCCCGCTCAACTACCACGGCTACCCGAAGAGCGTGTGCACCTCGGTGAACGAGGTGATCTGTCACGGCATCCCCGACAGTCGACAGCTGCAGGACGGTGACATCGTCAACCTCGACGTCACCGCCTACATCGACGGCGTGCACGGCGACACCAACGCCACCTTCCTCGTCGGCGACGTCGACCCGGCCAGCCGCCAGTTGGTGCAAGTGGCCGAGGAGTGCATGTGGCACGGCATCGAGGCCGTACGGCCGGGGCGGCCGATCAGCGACATCGGCAAGGCGATCGAGACTCACGCCAAGAAGCACCGTATGGGCGTGGTGCGGGCCTTCATCGGTCACGGCATCGGCGAGCAGTTCCACACCGACGTGCAGGTGTTGCATTACTACGACGAGCGGGCGTCGATGGTGATGCGCCCGGGCATGACGTTCACCATCGAGCCGATGATCACCCTCGGTACATGGCAGCACAAGATGGTGTTCGACGACGATTGGACCGCGGTCACCGCCGACGGCAAACGCACCGCCCAGTTCGAGCACACCGTGCTGGTCACCGATGACGGGGTCGACGTGCTCACTGCTCCCGGTGGTGTGTCGGCCTTGGCCCCCTGGCGACGCTGACCACACCGTGCCGGCGGGACGGGCGCGGCGTTCAGCCGAGCAGCGGTATCGAGGCCAACAGGCGCGGGTTGAGCCGCACCGTGCCCGCCCCGAGGCCGCTGCCGGCCACCTGGCTGTGCACGTAGTCGACCGCCTCGCGGCTGGCGAGCGTTGCCAGTACGCGCTGCGGCTGGACGGTGCGACAGGTGATCACCGGCACCCCGGGCAGCCACTCGCCGGCCTCGTCGTGAACCGCCTCGATCACCTTGGTCTGGTTGGCGATCAGGATCTTCGGTCCGAGGCGACCCTCGGCCCAGCGGTGCATCGCGGGCGAGAGGCGGGCGAGATCCACCCGCGGGGCGCGGAAGGTGCGCTTGGCGAAGCGCACCGGGCGGGTGCCCCAGTGGCACTGTCCAGGGTCGATCAAACCGCTGGTGATCAACGGCGGGCCGTCGACGTCGTCGCCCACCGCATCGACGAGTCCGTAGTACTGGGCGCGGAAGTCGACTCCGAAGGTGGCGATGTCGCCGAGGCGTGGCCCGTCATCGGCCGGCGAATCGGCGCCGGTGAGTAGCGCCGACCAGGTGCGCGGCATGGGCATCGATGACAGCGGCGCGAACTCAGACCCGTGGGCGCGACGCACCGCGCCGGGCACGCCGCCCACCTCCCACACGCCGGCCCATACGCGCACCGCCGCGTCGAACATTGGGGTGTCGCTCCACCACATCCAGCGCAGCGCGGCCCGTGAATCGACATCGGCGCGGATTGCAGCCGCATCGCGTGCCGACAACAACGACTGTGGCAGCACCAATCCGAAGCGACCACCGGGGCGGGTGAGGCGCACCGCCAGTGCCAAGAACTCGGCGGCCGCGTCGGCGTAGGGGCCGCCGCCCAGCGGCGACGAGCCGCCGCGGGTGGTTAGCCGCGAGAGTTGACTGAGAAACGGCGGGTTGCCGACGACGATGTCGAACCGTGTGTCGCCCCAGTCGCGCCGCAGCGCGTCGGCGCACTCGAAACCTCCCGCAGCAGCGGTGGGAGGGTCGATGTCGACGCCCACCTGCACCGGCAACCCGGTGGCCTGCAGGAAGCGACCGTCGCCGCAGGCCGGGTCGAGCACGCTCCGCGCCCCGGCGAACAACGCCTCGTGCACGACGGCGTGCACCAACGCGGGTGGCGTGTACCACGCCCCGCGACGCTTGCGAGCATGCGCACGTTGGGGATCGCTCACTGCGCCAGCGTAGGGTTTGCGCCGTGACACCCCCCGATCACGGTGTGGCGAGCGGCAGATACCTCACCTTCGACCGCGAGCAATGGGCGGCACTGCGCGCGGCGACACCGCTGACGCTTGGCGAGGCCGACCTCGAATCGCTGCGTGGCATCAACGAACGCATCGACCTTGACGAGGTGGCGGCCATCTACCTGCCGCTGTCGCGTCTGTTGAACCTCTACGTCGCGGCCACGCAGCAACTGCACAAGGCCTCGGCCGCGTTCTTGGGCACGGTGGCGCCGAAGGTGCCGTACGTGATCGGCGTCGCCGGCAGTGTCGCCGTCGGCAAGAGCACTTTCGCCCGCATCCTGCAGGCACTGCTTGCCCGCTGGCCCGATCATCCCAAGGTCGACCTGGTCACAACCGACGGCTTCTTGTACCCGAATGCGGTACTCGAAGCGCGCGGGATCATGAACCGCAAGGGCTTCCCGGAGAGCTACGACACCCGTCGGCTGTTGCAGTTCCTACGCGACCTGAAGAGCGGTGCCGCCGAGGTGCGCGCTCCCGTGTACAGCCACGTGGTGTACGACATCGTCGCCGGCGAGGAGACGGTGGTGTGCCGTCCCGACATCCTGATCATCGAAGGGCTCAACGTGTTGCAGGTGGGGGCATCGGCCGACGGCGCGCCCGTCACCGAGTTCGTCAGCGACTACTTCGACTTCTCGATCTACCTCGACGCCGACGAGGCCGACATCGAGGAGTTCTACGTGCAGCGCTTCTTGTTCCTGTGCGAGTCGGTGTTCCAGGACCCGACAAGCTTCTTTCGCCACTATGCCGACCTCACCCGCGAGGAGGCGATCGCCACGGCACGGTTCATCTGGCGCGAGATCAACGGCAAGAACCTGCGCGAGAACATCGCCCCCACCAAGGAGCGTGCCGGCCTGCAGTTCGAGAAGGGTCGCGACCACCGGGTGACGGCGGTGAGGTTGCGTCGGCTGTGACCGCGCCGGCTCGGGTGGGTGCGGTTGCGGCCGCCGTTGTGGCCGCGACCCTGGCAATCGTCGGTTGTGCCGACCCCGGGCCGGGCGAGGTGCGTCCCTACGATCGGGCGCCGGTGCCTGCTGTGCCCGACCGCACGCGCGAGGTGCCGAGTGACGGCGATCTGGCCGCCGGTGCCTACTGGGCGATCGACGTCGCGGTGTCGGCCGACGACCCGAACATGGTCTCGTTCGTGGTGGTGCAGGCGACCTTCGACGCGTCGGGTGGAGTGACGATCGACGACGACCCTGCCCGCACACTGGTGTCCGACCCCGCCTCGCTGCGGTCGGTCTCGGTCGTGGCCGACGACCGCAAGAACTACGCGATCCCTGCCGCTGAACTGCTCGCGCTGGTGCGCGGCGACGCGCCGACAGCCGACGCGCCCGCGGGCTACGCCTTGACCGACTTCCCGTTCCTGCTCACCGTCGCCGGTGGGGTGGTGGTGGAGGCCCGCCAGATCTGGTTGGGCTGACGCCGGGCACGCGGGCACGCGACGCGGTCCGCCTCTCGGTCACACCCCGAGCCAGTCCGGCAGCGCGGCGATCGACGACAACTCGACGAAGTGATCGGGCGGATAGCTGTCGTCGTCGACGTGTTCCAGTTCCCACAGCAACGGGTAGGGCACGTGCACCGCTGTGCCGCCGAGGGCGATCACCGGCAGCACGTCGCTGCGCACGCTGTTACCCACCATGCAAACACGCGCCGGATCGACGCCTAGTTCGCGGAACACCCGGTCGTAGGTGCCCGGGTCCTTCTCGAGCACGATTTCCACCCGCTGGAAGTGGTGGGCCAGGCCGCTGGTCTCCACCTTGTGCGTCTGGTGGATCAGGTCACCCTTGGTGATCAGCGCCAACGGGTAGCTGCCACCCACTGCGGCCAACACCTCGGGTACGTGATCGAGCAGGCGCACGGGCGCACTCAGCTGGTCGTGGATCATGTCGACGATCTGTCCGATCACCTCCACTGGCACCCGGCCGGCGGTGATCGAGATCGCTGCTTCGACGGCGGAGAGCCCGAACGCCTTCACGCCGTAGCCGAGCAGTGACAGGTTCTTGCGTTCGACGGCGGTGAGCGCGGCCTTCACGTCGATGCCCTCGGCGGCGTACGGCGCGACCAGGTCGACGAAGCGCAGCTCACTGGCATTGAAGCTGTCCTCGCTGTGCCACAGCGTGTCGTCGGCGTCGAAGGCGATCAGGTCGAATGGTTTGGCTGTCACGGTCATGGCTGCATCGCGGTGGTGGTCATGGTTGCGTCACGGCTTCGTCGTGGCTGCGTCACCACCGGTGTGTCACCGGTGCAGGGCGTTGAGGTAGTTGTACACCGTGATGCGGCTGACGCCCATCGCATCGGCAACGTCCTCCACCGCGCGCCGCAGGGTGAATGCGCCGCGCTCGTCGAGCAGACGGATGGCGCGCTGCTTGTCCTCGCGGCTGAGCGTCGGCAGGCGCGCCCCCAACTCGCGCTCGACGGCATCGATCAACCGATCGAGCGCGCCATGGAGAGGTGCCGGTCTCACCGCCGCCACCGTCTCGCCCTCCCAGCGCAGGGGCAGGTCGCCGCGCTCGCGCTCGTCGGCGGGCACCAGCGTGGCGCCGAGGGCCTCGATGATCGGCTTCACCGCGAGCACGAGCGGGTGACGCGGCAGCTTGCTCACACGGTCTCCCCGAGCGCTTCCGCGTGCAG
>CAUJEE010000219.1 GCA_963169215.1 Actinomycetota bacterium | reverse complement strand
GCCCAGCTCTCGGCAGTTCTCGCCCACGGAGGAAGCCACCTCCTTCTTACCTTCAACGGCGGCTGCTGCAGCACCACAGTGTTCGCCAGGGTTAGCGTTGACGGTGAGACCGACACGTCGTTTGGCACCGATGGCATTCTCGACACTGGCTCGGTTCAGCTTGCGTCTACTGTGAAGGCATTCGTCGCACCTGACCTCGGCATCGTCTGCAGCCGATGGTTGGCGTCAGGCGAGTTCGCCCTGTCCCGACTCACCGCCACAGGGCAGATGGATACCTCGTTCGCTCCTGGGGCGTCCGTCCCAGGAACACTGGTCCTCAGCCCGAGAGAACTCGATCATTACGCCCATACGGTGTCCGACATAGCGTTTGCGCCCAGCGGAGCAATGATCCTGGTCGGTGGAAGTACCCCAATGCCCGGGTGGGGACACAGCCACGACATTGCTGAGGTGTACCGCCTGTCTGGCATGATCGAGACAATCAACGGCAGCGCCGACGGATTGCAGCCAGCCGTGCGACTTGGCGTTGAACCTTCCCCCTGACCCGCCGTCCCGGGGGAGCTGTGCGTCGCATGCAACGCTGTTGCAGCGTGAGTCTCGTCAACCTCGTCCCTGGCATCGGGCAGGCGCGCAGCTACCGGCGTGAGTGGCTGGGCCACGACCTCGCCGCGGGGGTGGTGATCACCGGCATGCTCGCCCCGGCAGGCATGGCGTACGCCACCGCGGCCGGACTACCGGCGGTGACCGGGCTGTACGCCACCATCGTGCCGCTGCTGGTGTACGCGTTGTTCGGCCCGTCACGCATCCTGGTGATGGGCCCCGACTCGTCACTCACGCCGATCATCGTCGCGGCCATCGTGCCCCTCGTGGCCAGCGGAGCAGGCGATGCCGTCGCCCTCGCCGGAGCACTGTCGATCATCGCGGGAGTCATCTCCATCGCCGCCGGATTGGCCCGCTTCGGGTTCCTCGCCGAGTTGCTTTCGACACCAGTGCGCCTCGGCTACCTGCAGGGCATCGCGATCACCATCATCGTCGCTCAGGCGGGCAAGCTGGCTGGCTTCTCGGTACAGGGCGAGGCGCTGCGCGAGCAGGGCCGCAGCCTGATCGACGGCCTCGCCGACGGGCGGATCAACTCGTGGGCGCTGGCCACCGGCGCGGTGTCGATAGCTGTGATCGTCGTGCTCAAGGCGCGCACCCGGCGCATCCCAGCCGCGTTCGTCGTGGTCGTCGGCGGCATCGTCGTCGCGCTGTTGGCCGACTTCTCGAGGCGAGGCGTTCCCCTTGTCGGCGACCTACCCCAAGGCCTACCCACGCCCACCGTTCCCGATGTCGGCCTCGACACCCTGCGCCATCTGGTCGCCGGGGCAATCGGTGTCGCCTTCGTCGCCTTCGCCGACACCAGCGTGGTGTCGCGCAGCATGGCCCTGCGCCGTGGCGAACACGTCGACGCCAACCACGAGCTGGTGGCACTCGGACTGTGCAACGTCGCGGCCGGGTTCACCCAAGGCTTTCCGATCAGCGCCAGCAACTCGCGCACGCCGGTGGCCGAGGCCTCGGGGGCGCGCACCCAGCTCACCGGCGTCGTCGCCGCAGTAGCGCTGGTGGTGGTGACGATCGCCTCCCCGAGCACCTTTCGCCACCTACCCGACACCTCTCTTGCCGCGATCGTCATCGCTGCCGCGATCTCGCTCATCGACCTACCGGCGATGTGGCGTCTGTGGCACGTGCGGCGCTCCGAGTTCCTGCTCGCCGTCGCCGCGACGCTCGGGGTCGCGGTGTTCGGGCCGGTGGAGGGTGTGATGGTGGCGGTGGCGCTGTCGATCGTCAACTTCTTGCGCAAGGCGTGGAAGCCACACACCGCCGAACTGGTGCGGGTGGAGGGGCTGAAGGGGTACCACGACCGCGCCCGCCACCCCGAGGGCCGCCAGATCCCCGGTCTGGTGCTGTACCGCTTCGATTCGCCGTTGTTCTTCGCCAACGCCCGCTTCTTCAGCGAGGACGTGCAGCGAGTGGTTGAACAACGCGCCGATGCGGTGCGCCGGGTGATCGTCACCGCCGAGCCGATCACCGACATCGACACCACGGCTGCCGACTCGCTGAAGGAGCTCGACGCGCACCTCGCCGCGCTCGGGGTCGAACTTCGGTTCGCCGAGCTGAAAGGACAGGTGCGCGAGCGGCTCGACCGTTACGGCGTGTTCGCTGATCCGGCCCGTGACGATGCCCGCACAGTGGGCGAGGCGGTGCGCCGCTACCTCGGCGAGCACCCTGTCGATTGGGTCGACTGGGAGGATCGGGCAGCCGACACCGATACCGAACGCCCGCCGAACGGCGGGTAGGGTTCGCCCCGATGCGAAGCCCTCGAGCCCCTTTGTGTGCGCTGCTCACGGTCGCCGCGGCTGGTGTGTTGTCGTCGTGCGCCACCTTCGAGAGTCGCGACGTGGCGGCGTCGGTGAACGGTCACGAGATCACCTTCGAGCAACTGGCCACACTCGCCGACGACAGCACCAGCGCCTCCCTGCTGCGCAGCAGGCTGGAGGTTTGGGTGCGCACCGTCGCGGCCATCGACAGCGATGCCGAGTTGCTCACCGAACAGGCGATGCAGCAGGCCTTCGACGTCGCGGCGAGCGCCCTCTTGGCCGAAAACGGCGAACAGTGGCGCGAGCAGTACGAGCTCGGCCTCGACGGCGCTGAGTACATCTGCGTGGGCGCGATCCCGCTCACCGCCAGCACCGACCCGGCCGAGGTACTGGCCGAGCTGCGCGCCGGCACCAGCTGGGCCGCGGCCGCCGAGCAGTACTCGTCCGATCCGCTGCTCGCGGCGTCGGGCGGGGTGCTCTACGACGACTTCCAGTCGGCCGATCCGCAGGGCTGCGTGCCATCGGGCTCCTTTGCTGCCACCTACCCCACCGTCGCCGCCGTGATAGCCGACGAGCAGTTGCGGGTAGGCGTGCCCGAAGCCGTCGAGCTCGCGACCGAGTCGGAACCGCTCGACCTGGTGATGGTGCTGCGCAGCTGGGACGACCTCGCCGACGACGAGCGGTTCACCGCCAGCACCACCGGCTGGCAGCAACTGTTCCTGACGAGGGTCGAACAGGCCGACGTGTACATCAACCCGCGTATCGGTCGGTGGGACGCGCCCACCATGGCTGTCGTCGCCGGGTGAACCTGCCGCGGGTGGTCGTGGTCGGCCTCGGGCCGGGCGACAGGCAATACGTCACCGAGCACACGTTGGCCGAGATCGCCCGCGTGCCGCACCGCTTCTTGCGCACCACCCAGCACCCGTGTGCCGAACTGGTGGCCGACGCCACCGCCTTCGACGCGGTCTACGAGCAGGCCGACACATTCGCCGCGGTGTACGCCGAGATCGTCGAGCAGGTGGTGGCTGCGGCCGTTATCCACGACGAGGTGCTGTACGCGGTGCCCGGCTCACCGCTGGTACTCGAGCACACCGTCCGCGCGCTCCGCGCCGACCCACGTGTGCAATGCGTGGTGCATCCGGCGATGTCGTTCCTCGACCTGGCCTGGGCGCGCCTCGGCATCGATCCGGTGGAGGCGCACGTGACGTTGGTCGACGGCCACACCTTCGCCGTCGACGCGGCCGGGCTCAGCGGCCCGCTGCTGGTGGCCCACACCCACGCCAACTGGGTGCTGAGCGACATCAAGCTCGCCGCGGAAGGAGCCTCCGGCGACGAGCCGGTGGTGATCCTGTCGCGCCTCGGCACCTCGCGTGAAGCAGTCGTCAACACCACCTGGGCCGACCTCGACCGTGCCGTCGAGGCCGACCACCTCACCTGCGTGTACATCCCCCGCCTGGCTGCGCCGGTGGCGGGCGAGCTGGCCCGCTTCCACCAGTTGGCACGCACGCTGCGCGAGCAGTGCCCGTGGGACCGTGAGCAGACCCACCACAGCCTTGTGCGTCACCTGCTGGAGGAGGCTTACGAGGTGATCGATGCGCTGGCGGCCTACAGCCCCGACGACCCCGACAGCGACGAGGCGCTGGTCGAGGAGTTGGGCGATCTGCTCTACCAGATCGAGTTCCACGCAGTGATCGCCGAGCAGGAGGGCCGCTTCACGATGGCCGACGTCGCCCGCGGCATCCACGACAAGTTGGTGCGCCGCCACCCGCACGTGTTCGGCGACGTCACCGCTGCCGACGGTGGTCAGCTCGACACCGACACCGTGCTCACCAACTGGGATGCGATCAAGCGCGCCGAGAAGGGCCGCACCTCGGTGTTCGAGGGCATCGCCCACGCGCAACCGTCACTGGCCTACGCCGACGCGGTGCAGCGCAAGGCGGCCAAGGTCGGCTTCGACTGGCCCGACGTCGCCGGCGCGCTGCCCAAGATCGCGGAGGAGGCCGGCGAGGTGGTCGCTGCCGCCGACAACGGCGACGAGCTGGCGGTGCACGCGGAGATCGGCGACCTGCTGTTCGCGGTGGTGAACGTTGCCCGCCACCTGGGCGTCGAGCCGGAGACCGCGCTGCGCGCAGCCACCGACAAGTTCCGCCACCGCTTCGAGCATGTCGAGCGTCTGGCAGCCGAACGCGGTATCGACCTGCACAACAGCGACCTCGATACGCTCGACCGTCTGTGGGACGAAGTGAAGGCGAGCGCCGGCTGAGCTACGACGAGCCCTGATCCGAGGCGGCGAATTCCGATCGCCACTGATCAGCCGCCGCAGCTTGCCCCGCAGTGGTGGCCGCTGCGTTGCGGAAGCGCCGGATTGCCTCTGCCCGCCAGTCGAAGTGGGCCGACATCCGCGCGTTCGTCGCCGACTCGATCGAGCGCGCTGCATCGGCGGCCATCAGCACCATCACGCCCAGCGCCAGGCCGTTCACCACCATCAACGCGGCCGCCCGCCCGAGATCGGCGCTGGGCTTGGTGTCGGCCAGGTTGAACGAGCCGGTGAACGCACGGTGCACCAAGAACACCAGCACCAGTGCGACGTACCAGCGCACGAACGGGGCCAGTCGTCCACCCACGCGCGTCGCCGCGGCACCGATCGTCGCAAAGGGGACGAACAGGATCGCGGCCTGCGCCCCGAGCACCCCCGGTCGCGCCGCCGCCTCACCTTCCACCCCGAGGGCGACAACCGCCAGCGGGGCCAACGTCCAGGCCACCACCGCGGCGGCACCGCTGCGACCGTCACGACATGCGGTCGACGCGTTGCGTACGGCGATGAACGACCACAACACCGTGGTCACCACCGCGCCCACCACAACCACCGCCTCGATCACCCGCAGCCGCTCGAACATCTCGCCCAGCACCCGAACTTCCTCGGGGTCGACCGACACGCGGCGCCGCTGGTCGCGCCACACCTCGGCCACGATGATGCCGTCACACATCTCGATCGCGGCCAGGGCCCCC
>CAUJEE010000218.1 GCA_963169215.1 Actinomycetota bacterium | reverse complement strand
ATCGCTGCGCGAACGGGGCGATCGGGCCGGTTTGGTGCGCGCCGCCTTGGGGTTGGCCGAGGCCCACCTGGCGTGGGGCCAGGTGGGGGAAGCGGCTGGGTTGCTCGATGAACTGCTTGCGCTCGACATGTCGGCCGACGAGCGCGCCAAGGTGCTGATGGCCAAGCTTTGGCTCGACTACTTCAGCGGCGACTGGTCTGCGTTGGAGGCAGCTCTCGGCGAGGCGATGTCGTTGGCGTTCAGCACCTGCACGGAGGCAGGGCGATGCGCCGTCGCACTCGGGTTGGGTACCGAATTCCTCTTCGCCCCCCGTGGACCGCTGTGGTTGTCCGAGCGCGTCAGCGAACTGGCGCGTCGTATACGTGGTGACGTGATGGCTCTCACCAACCTGGAGGTCATCGCCGCGGCCGCAGACCTGCTGGCCGGCCGGGTGCTCGAGGCGCAGGCGGTGTCGGACAGCCTCGATGAGCGCGCCCTCGAGTTGGGCAGTCTCAACTGGTTGGCACTTGCCGCTGACCGGGTGCGCTTAGGGGTGGCGCTGGCGGTGGGGGACGACCACATGGTCGGCGCCATCGCCGAAGGAGTCCGGCGCCTGTTGAGCGATTCGGATCGTCATCGCCAGGAACGAGCGATGTACGCCTACGCCGCGGCCCGCTCGGGTCCCGACGACGAGCGACTCGAACGGGTGAGGACGGCCAGGATGCTTCTCGGCGATGTAACCGCCGAGGATCGACCGGACACCGTCGTGACCGCAGCCGTGCTGGACGCGTTGGTGCACCGCGGCAATGGCGATCTGGAGGGTGCCGAAGCAGAGTTGGTTGCCGTCGGCGATCTGCACCGTCAGGTCCGGTTCTGTCTGCTCACCGGATTGGTCGATCTCGAGTTGGCTGCCATCCGTCTGGAGTTGGGCCGCGTCGAGGAAGCGATTGCTGCCGCCCGAGTGGGCTTGGCGCAGCTGGCAGGCATGAACGGCATCGGACTGCTCCTGATCGACGGCAAGGTCACACATCGGCCCCTACTCGAGGCGTGTCGCTCCGATCCCGAGGTCGGCGAGTTTGCGGCGAATGCGTTGCGCTTTCTTGCCGAGCCGACCCAGGCGTCGGGACTCGTCCTCCCCGACACGGGGGAGCGGCTGACTGCGCGCGAACTCGAGGTGCTCCGCTTGGTGGTCGCCGGTGAGTCGAATCGATCGATCGCCGACAGGCTTTTCATCGGTGAGCGCACTGTCAAGAGCCACATGACGTCGCTCATGCGCAAGCTGGCGGTGAGGTCGCGCACCGCCGCCGTTGCCCGCTGCCGCGAGCTCGGCATCGGCTGACCGACGCCGCGACCCTCGAAGGCTGACCGGCGACTCCGACTGGCGACTCCGACCGGCGAATCCGACTTTGGTACGAGGCGAGCACAGCCGCCAGCGGCGTACAACCGTGCCATGAAATTGACCAGCTCACACAACCCCCGCAACCGCGTCTCGGTCTTCATGCTGGTCGCACTGTTGGCGATCGGCCCCACAGTCGCATGCAGCGACGACAACGGCACAGCCGAGCAGCCAACGACAGCAGCAACCATCCCCGACAGAGAGGAACAGACAGTGCAGCGAACCATCATCAATCCGTGGCAATGGTCGATCGAATTCGGCTTCAACCAGGCAGAGCTAGTCGAGGGCGGGCAGGTGGTGCTCTACCTCTCCGGCCAGAGTGCCATGAGCGCGGAAGGCTACCCACAGCACGCAGGGGACATGGCCGCGCAGATCACGCTCGCCCTCGACAACCTCGAAGCAGTGCTCGCCGAGGCAGGAATGGATCTGTCCAACATCGTGCGGATGAACACCTACACCACCGACGTCGACGCGATGTTCGCCAACTACGGCCTCGTTGCCGAACGCTTGGGCGCTGCCGGTGTGCAGCCTCCGGGTTCACTTCTGGGCATCTCACGCCTCGCCTTCCCCGAGTTGATGGTCGAGTTCGAGGCGACGGCAGTGCGCTGACGCGCCACGATTCCCTCGCACGCAGCCTCCGGAGAGCCGGGGCAGGCCTCGCGCCCGCCCCGGCTGGTGCGTCAGGCGACCCGGTCGAGCCGGGTGACCTCGCGTACGGGGCTGATCGGCGTGGTCCATTCGCCGCTGCACCACAGCAACTGCGCGTGGTGGCTGGCGCGTTCGATCGCCCGCGCCAGGCACAGCACCTCGTCGGCCGCATGGCGGGGGAGGGGGGCGGGGAACGGGGGCACCTCCGGCGGCGACAGCTCGAGGCCGGTGGCCAACTGATCGCGGTGATGAGCGCTGGCGAGCACGCCGTCGACGATGTGCAACACGGTGTCGTGCACCTGCAGCCCGAGGTCGCCTGCTGCGCGCAGTTGATCGAGCAGGCGCTGGCGCGACACCGCCGCGGCGAAGGCGTGTGCCCGGTCGCGCATCGACGCGGCCTCTTCGTAGCGGCGCGTGTTGGCCAGCGTGGCTACCTTGCGCCACAGCACGTCGAGCACGATCTCGGGCGACGTGGTGAGCGCGGCCATTGCCTGCGTCACGACCCGCCAGTAGGCCGCCGGGTCGACCTCGCCGCTGCAAGGGCACAGTGCTACCCCGAGGCGGGCTGCGCTGCAGGGCGTGGCTGCCGGCCGGAGCGGGCGCACGCGCCCGCTGCAGCGGCGGATCGGCAGCGCCGACTGCACCGCTTCCACCACCGCCTGTGCCATGGCCCGTGACGGCAGCGGACCGAGGTGCACACCGCTGGTGGCAGGGTCGGCGACCACGACCAGCCGCGGCCAGTCGTCGTCGGTGGTGAGGCGCACGTAGCAGGCCTTGGTCCATGTGGTGCCGACGCGGTTGTAGCGCGGGTTGAGGCGATGCAGGTAGCGCAGTTCGAGCACCTCGGCGCTGATCGGATCGTGGGTGACGGTGTGCGCCAGCCGTTGGGTCTCACGCAACAACGGGCCGATCTTGCGGCGATCGTCGCTGGAGAAGTAGTTGCGCACCCGCGATCGCAGGTTGCTCGCCTTGCCGACGTAGAGCACCTCGTCGTTCGCGCCGAGAAAGCGATACACGCCCGGCTGGCGCGGCAGTCCGTGGGTGAGCTTCAGCTTGCCCACCTGCGGGTGCCCGCCGATCTTGGGCAGGGTGATCAGGTCGTCGAGGCCGAGCACCCCCAACCCGGCGGCACGCTCGAGCAGCAAGTGCAGCAGATCGGTGGTGGCCAGCGCGTCGTCGAGGGCGCGATGCGTGGGTCGGTGGTCGAGTCGCAGCCGTCCGGCCAGCGTGCCCAGGCGGCAGTCGGGCACTTCGTCGCGCACCAAGCGGCGGGCCAGGGCCAACGTGTCGATCACGGTGTTGCCCAGCGCGCCACGATCGGCGCGCAGCAGCGCGGCATTGATGAACGACATGTCGAACCCGACGTTGTGACCGACGATCACCGCGTCGCCGACAAACTCCTCCAACGTCGGCAGCACCGCCTCGATGCGCGGCGCGGTGGCGACCATCGATTCGGTGATGCCGGTGAGCAGGGTGACTGCCGGGGCGATCGCGCGGCCGGGGTTGACGAGCGTGGCGAGCGTGCCGACGCACTCGCCGCCGCGCACCTTGACCGCGCCGATCTCGGTGATCAGGTCGGCTCCCCGCTCGGCGCCGGTGGTCTCGACGTCGAGCACACAGAAGGTGACATCGCAAAGGGGGATGCCCAGGTCGTCGAGCGAGCGCTGCACGACCAGCAAGTCTTACCGAACACTCGTTCGCAGTCAAGAACACGTGTTCGTGGCGTAGTGTGTCGGCTGTGAGCGTTCCTGATCGAGCACTGCGTTCGGCGCTGGAGTTCGCCGTCGGCGTGGCCGCTGCCGGGCAGAAGGCGCGCCCGCCGGTGAAGATGCCCGACGGTTTACGACCGTTCCTGAAGATGCAGACACTGCCCAGCGTCGCGCTGGCCAAGGTGCGTGCCGCGGTGGAGGGCG
>CAUJEE010000217.1 GCA_963169215.1 Actinomycetota bacterium | reverse complement strand
TTCATCCCGCTCCCCTCCGACGGACCAGTGCGTGCGGCACGATTGTCGTCGGCGGCTTCGCGCGTGTCGGGGGCCGTCTCGGTCCATTCGGCGGGCGCCTGCGGTTCGGCCTCTTGCACCTCGACGGTGAACTGGCGGTGGGCCTCACCGATGTCGTCGAGGGCATCGCGGACCATGCCCAGGTAACGCGAGAGGATGCGGTCGCGGGCGTGGGAATTGGGAGCGCTCACGCGTAGTGTGCCGGCATCGGCCTCGAGCGGCGTCACGTCGTGGAAAGTCGAGAACCAGACCGACTCGGCCAACTGCGCACGCAGCAGTTGAGCGACATCCGTCCACAGCCGTTCGTGATCGCTCACCTGCACTTCCTCCACGTTGAGCGTCAGCCTTTCCACACTGTTGTCCACATGATGTGGACAAACATCCGTTCGGAGGCCGCACGCTAGCAGGTGGGCGACACCCCACAGAACGGAAGGATCGCTCCGCTCCGACGGTTGGCACTGGTGCCTGCGGGGCCCTAGTCTTGGTCTGCCCGTGGCTTGCCGGTGCGTTGCGGCGCGCCATGGTTGTGATGTCGTTCGTCGAGAGAGGCCGCCCACGGGGTGGTCGAGGAGGGCTGCGTGAAGCGCACCTACCAACCCAACAACCGGCGCCGTGCCAAGAAGCACGGCTTTCGCCAGCGGATGAGCACCCGCGCCGGTCGTGCGATCGTGAAGGCTCGCCGGTCCAAGGGCCGGAAGCGCCTCTCGGCTTGATCTGGACCATCCGAGAACGCAGCGCCTTCGCGCGATTGACTGCCCACGGGCGGCGTACTCGGTCCGGAGTGCTGTGGTGCACCTTCCTTCTCGATCCTGCGGGCACAGCCACACCACCGCGTGTGGCGTTCTCGATCGGTCGCGCCCTGGGGCCCGCCGTCGTACGCAACCGTGTGCGCCGCAGGCTGCGGGCCATGCTGCGGCAGGCTTCGTCGGCCTCGGCACTGGCGCCGGGCTGTTACCTGTTCGGGGCCGCGCCCGGCGCCGGGTCACGGTCGTACGTCGAACTGGAGTTCGATCTACGCCAGCTACTCGACCGCGTTCGTGGCTGATGCGCCTGATCCTGGCCTATCAGCGCGCGATGGAGGGTCGCCCCTCCCCCTGTCGCTTCACGCCCTCGTGCAGCAGTTACGCGCTCGAGGCGTTGGAGGTGCACGGGCGTCGCCGCGGGCTGTGGCTCGCCGTGCGCCGTCTGCTGCGCTGCCGACCGTTCGGTCCCTCCGGCTGGGATCCGGTGCCACCGCCGCGCTCGACAGCAAGTTCGATGGATAGCCCCACCGACCGCCCGGTGCGGTCCGAAACACCTGAAGGTCACCGATGATCGCCCTCGACCTGTTCAAGTATCCGGCCCGCCTGTTGGCCTGGTTCTACAGCTTCACCCACAGCTATGTGCTCGCCATCTCGCTGATCGCGCTGGTGGTGATGGTGATCACGGCCCCCTTGGTGCTGAAGAGCACCAAGGGGATGCTCGAGATGCAGAAGCTGCAGCCCGAGATGCGCAAGCTGCAGGCGCAGCACCGCGGCGACCGCCAGAAGCTCAACGAAGAGATGATGAAGCTCTACCAAGAGCACAAGGTCAACCCGTTGGCCTCCTGCCTGCCGCTGCTACTGCAGATGCCGGTGTTCATCATCATGTTCCAGGTGCTCAACGGCCTCAGTGCAAGAGTCACCTGCGATGCCGGCAACACCCTCGCGGCCTGTGCGGTCGACGGCGAACGTCTGGTCGACGGCGCCAGGGTGTTCAACCCGAAGTTCTTGGACAAGGGCTCGGAGTTGTACCGCTCGCTGGTGGGCGAGAAGGAGATGTTGAGCTTCGGGCTCGATCTTGCCCAGCGCCCGTGGACGGTGATCACCGACTCGTTCACCAAGGGTTTGGTCTACGCCTTGCTGGTGGTGGCGCTCGGCGCGTTGTACTACGTCCAACAGCGGATGGTGGCCTCGCGGGCGGCTGTTTCGCCGTCGGTATCCCCCGCGCAGCAGAAGCTGATGCAGTACCTGCCGGTGGTGTTCGCCGTGTTCCTGGTGTTCTACCTCACCGCCCTGGTGGTGTACTACATGGCCCAGGCGGTGTTCCGTATCGGGCTCAACTACTACATCACGCACCGCTTCTACCGCGGCGACGAGTCGCTCGGCCGCCAGGCGCAGCGCGCCGGTGAGCACGCCCGCGAGTTGGCCAAGCAGGAGGGTGGTGGTGGGTTCTTCTCCCAGGCGAAGAAGGAGCTGGCGGCATCGAGGGAGGCCCAGCGGCCGAGCTCGCCGACCACCAGCAAACGGGTCACCCCACCCAAGAACCGCCCCACCCCGAGCGGGAGCGGCGGCCAACGGCAGGGGCGGCCGACATCGAGTGGCAAGGCGCAGCGCCACGATTCGCGCGCGCACAAGAAGAGGAAGTGACGCGAGCCAATGGAATGGGTCGAGACCACAGGTAAGACGATCGAAGAGGCCAAGGAACTGGCCCTCGAACAGTTGGGCGTACACGAAGAGGACGCCGAGTTCGAGTTGCTCGACGAGCCCAAACAGGGCTTGTTCGGCCGTGTGCGCGGCGAGGCGCGCGTGCGGGCCAGGGTGCGCCCCACACCGGTGCGCCCGAAGGTCGACCGCCGCGATCGGCGGCGCAGCGGCGAGCGCGGCGAGCGGCGTGGCGGCAGCAACAGGGCGACAGGTGGCGGCGCAGCTGACGATTCAGGCGCAGGACGGTCCGTACCCGACGGTAACGGCACGCGCCCGGCGAAGGCCACCAAGTCGCCAGCGAGCAAGTCCCCAGCGAACAAGTCTGCGGCGAACAGGCCCGCGGGTGGCAAGTCGAACAAGCACGACGACGACAAGGAGCAGCAGGTGGATGCACGCCAGGTTGGAGAAGAGGCACAACGGTTCCTCGAGGGACTGGTCGCAGCGTTCGACTTGCAGGGCGCGGTCGAACTGCAGGAGGACGGCGATGACCTCGAACTGCGAGTGCAGGGGAGTGAACTGGGTTTGCTGGTGGGGCCACGCGGCACCACCCTGCAGGCCGTGCAGGACCTCACCCGGGTCGCCTCCCAGCGTCGCCTCGGCGACCACGACACCCGCTTGCGGGTCGACGTCGGCGGTTATCGCGAACGCCGCCGGGTGGCGCTCGGGCGCTTCGCGTTGCAGATGGCGGAGGAAGTCACCGCCTCTGGTGTGGGCCGCGTGCTCGAGCCGATGTCGTCCGCCGATCGCAAGGTCATTCACGACACATTGGCCGAGGTCGACGGCATCAGCACCCGCTCGGAAGGTGACGACCCGTATCGGCGGGTGGTGATCACGCCCACCGATGGCTGACGACAACGCGTTGTTGGCGGCCTTGGCCGAACTGGCGCAGCGGGGAGCGATCGGCGAACGGTCGCTCCCCGCCGCCGTTTCCCACGCGGAGCAGTTCGCCCGTGCCGTCCCGCCCACCGTCGTTGCGCTCGCCGATCTCGGCTCGGGTGGCGGCCTCCCCGGATTGGTCGTGGCCGTGCGTTGCCCGTGGCTGCAGGTATGCCTGGTCGAGCGTCGCGCCACGCGCGCCGACCTGCTCCGCCGGGCGGTGCTGGCACTCGATCTCGGCGCGCGGGTGGAGGTGTTCGCGGCCGACGTGCGCCACCTCGCCGAGGAGCGCGGGGGCGCCTTCGGCGTGGTGACCGCGCGCAGTTTCGGACCGCCGGCGGTGACCGCCAGGTGGGGGGCTGCGCTGCTCGCCAGCGGTGGGCTGCTGATCGTCAGTGAGCCACCCGACGGCGGCAGCGAGCGCTGGCCACACAGTCTTCTGACCCCCCTCGGGCTGCGCGATCTAGGCCGTGAGCAGGGGATCCGCCGCTTCCAGCGCCTCTGACCCATTGTCGGCGTTCGGCCCGGGCCTGGGCCCGACCGATCGCCGATGTTTCACGTGAAACATCGGCGGCTGGCGGTGGTGAGCAGTGCCCGGGCGGCGCGAGAGGTGTTTCACGTGAAACATCGGCCGAGTGGGCTAACCTGCGTGCATCCGCCCCCGCGGCTCCTCGTCGAGAGCGAGCAGGAGTTCCCCGATGCCCACCAAACAGGGTGTGTCCCGACAATTGCCACGCGTCATCGCCATCGCCAACCAGAAGGGTGGTGTGGGCAAGACGACCACCACGATCAACCTCGGTGCATGTCTGGCCGAGCTCGGCTACCGCACGCTGATCGTCGATCTCGACCCACAGGGCAACGCCTCCACCGGGCTGGGTTTGGAGAACCGGGGTCTGGAGACCTCGATGTACCAGGTGGTGATGCACGAGGCCCCGCTGGAGCACTGCATCGAGCCGACGGCGGTGAAGAACCTGTTTGTTGCCCCGGCCAGCCTCGACCTGGCCGGCGCGGAGATCGAGTTGGTCCCCGCCTTCGGTCGCGAGAATCGCCTGCGGCGGGCGATCGAGCCCGTTCTCGGCGACTATGACTACGTCCTCATCGACTGCCCTCCCTCGCTCGGCCTGTTGACGGTGAACGGGCTGACCGCGGCGAGGGAGGTGCTGGTGCCGATCCAATGCGAGTACTACGCCCTGGAGGGCCTCGGACAACTGCTGCGCAATGTCGATCTGGTCAAGCGCAATCTCAACACCTCGCTGGAGGTGAGCACGATCGTGTGCGTGATGCACGACGCACGCACCAAGCTTGCCGATCAGGTGGTGAACGAGGTGCGTGAGCACTTCGGCGAAAAGGTGTGCAAGACGGTGGTGCCGCGCACCGTACGTCTTTCCGAGGCGCCGTCGTTCGGCCAGCCGATCATCGTCTTCGATTCATCGTCACGCGGCGCCAGCGCATATCGCAATGTTGCCAAGGAGGTTTCCGGTGGCCCGGCTAAGCGGACTCGGTAAGGGCTTGGGGGCGTTGATCCCCGCCGAAGCAGCAGGTGGCGGGGACGAGGACGGACCCCATCTCGAGGAGGTGCCGGTCGGGAGCATCGTTCCCAACCCGAACCAGCCCCGCGTGCACTTCGACGAGGAGGCGCTCAGCGAACTGACCGCCTCGGTGCGCGAGATCGGCGTGCTGCAGCCGATCCAGGTGCGACCACTGCCTGACGGCCAGTACGAGTTGATCGCCGGCGAGCGGCGCTGGCGGGCGGCACGCCGCGCCGGCTTGGCGGTGGTGCCGGCGATCGTCACCGCCGTCGACGACGTCGCCTCCGTCGAGCGGGCGCTGGTGGAGAACCTGCACCGCGAGGATCTGACGGCGCTGGAGGAGGCCTCCGGTTACCAGCAGCTGGCGGAAGACTTCGAGATGACCCACGAGCAGATCGCGATACGCATGGGCAAGAGCCGTTCGGCGATCACCAACTCGCTGCGCCTGCTCTCGCTGCCGGCTTCGATCCAGCACCTACTGGCCGACGGACGCCTGTCGGCTGGTCACGCGCGAGCACTGCTCGGTACCCCCGACCGCGCCTTTCAGGAGCAACTGGCCAAGCGCGCAGTGGGCGAGGGTTGGTCGGTGCGCATGATCGAGGACGCCGTGCGCGAGCGCAATCAGCCGCCGGCGACACCCCGCAGCGGTGCCCGCCAGCCTCAGGACGGGGCCGGGCTGACGTCCGCCACCCGGCTGCGGCCCCCCGGGCTACTCGAGTTGGAGCAGCTGCTGGCCGACCACTTGTCCACACGTGTGAACGTTGCCATGGGGACGAAGAAGGGCAAGGTGGTGATCGAGTTTGCGGATCTTGAGGATCTGGAGCGGATCTATCACCGTATGACCACGCAAAGCGACACAGAGTCGCAACTCTGACCGCTCTTAGTGGTCTCGGTCGCGAACCTACGCGTGAGGGTTACGCACACGAGTGGACAAACCTGTGGATAAACTCTCAACTCGCGCGTGAGGACCACAATTCGACGGCGCGCAGGATTGCCGCTGCCAATTGCGCCAGTGAGTCGCCGACCACCCGCGCCGGGCCGACGGTGAGCACCACTGCCGGCATCTTCGTCTCGCGCAGCACCGGCAGCCGCATCCCTACCGCGATTGGCTCGACCCCCAGCGCGGCTGTCAATTCCGGGTCGGCCTCGAGCGCGGCCACCATCACCTCGGCCAACGCCCGCCCGCCGACCGACTCGAACGAGGGAACCTTGTAGAAGTGGGCCACGGCCTTTGCCTCGGCGGCGACGTCGAAGCCGATGTACACGTCGGCATGGAAGTGGTTGGCGGCCAGCGCCTGGGCGACCGAATCGGGCTCGTCGAGGGGCATCGCCGTCGCCCCCCGCTGGCGCAACTCTTTGGTCACCCGCCGGGTCAGCGCGCTGAGCCCCCCGTACTGACCGATCACAACCCGACAGTCGCCCACCGAACCGGGTCGCTGCCGCAGCCGCTCCTGCTCGCGCACGGTGGCCACACCCGGCCCCTGGCCCGAGTGGGCGCTCAGTCGCTGCAAGGAGTGGATCGTGTCGACCCCGCAGATCCCGTCGGCGACCAGTCCGCAGTTCGACTGGAACTCGCTCAGCGCGCCCGCCGTGCGCGGCCCGAGGATGCCGTCAACCCGTCCGCAGTCGAACCCGAGGTGGGTGAGGCGCGACTGCAACTCGACCACATCGTCGCCGCGCAGGTGCGGCAGGGTGAGAAACAACTGGCGGCCGCCGAGGCGCCACGAGGCCTCCACCAGCGCAGCCCAGGTCTCTTCGTCGCAGCGTCCGTCGGCGCGCAGGCCGCGGGCCTGCTGGAAGCTGCGTACAGCCTCCTCCGTGCGCGCACAGTAGGTACCAGGCTCACTCCCGGTGGCGGGGTGACCGGCGGCGCCGAGACGACGCTGCAGGTCGCGCACGGCTTCGCCGTGCTGGCCGGGGGTCAGCGGGAAGTAGGCAGGAATTCGCTCAGCTCCTGGAGGAGTTGACCCTTGCCCTTGGCGCCGACGAGCCGCTTGCCCACCTCACCGCCGGCGAAGACGATGAGCGTCGGGATGCTCATCACGCTGTACCGCATGGCGATGTCGGGGTGGTCGTCGACGTTGAGCTTGGCGATGATGATCCCCGGTTGCTCGGTGGCGATCTCGGCGAGGATCGGGGCGATGAGCTTGCACGGGCCGCACCACCCGGCCCAGAAGTCGACGAGGAGAGGCTTGTCGGCCGACCTGACGACGTCGTCGAAGCTGGCGCTGGTGAGGTGGACGATGCCGTCGGCCATCACGTGGTTCCTTTCGCTGGGAGCCACGATGCTACCGCTCGCGTGGCCGACGGTGGGGCGCCGTTGGGCGGGTCAGTGTCCGACCGACTCGAGCCAACGTTCGCAGTCGATCGCGGCGACACAGCCCGATCCGGCGGCGGTGATCGCCTGGCGATAGGTGTGGTCCTGCACGTCGCCGCAAGCGAACACGCCTTCCACGTTGGTATACGACGACCCCGAGCGCGTCACCAGGTAACCGTTGTCGTCCATGTCGAGCACACCCTTGAACAGGTCGGTGTTGGGGCGATGCCCGATGGCCACGAACAGACCGGTGACCGGCATCGTCGACACTTCGCCGCTGACCACGTTGCGCACAACAGCGCCCTCCAGGCGGTCGCTGCCGAGAAGGTCGTCGACCACGGTGTGCCAGTGGATCTCGATCTTGTCGTTGGCTTGTGCCCGGTCTTGCATCACCTTCGAGGCGCGCAGCACGTCGCGGCGCACCAACAGGTGCACCTTGGTGGCGAACTTGGTGAGGAACGTGGCCTCCTCGATCGCGCTGTCGCCACCACCGACAACAGCGATCTCTTGACCGCGGAAGAAGAAGCCGTCGCATGTCGCGCACGTCGACAACCCGTGCCCGAGCAGTCGCGACTCGGCTTCGAGACCGAGCATCAGGCTTTGCGCGCCGGTCGACACGATCACCGCGTCGGCGCTGTACTCACGCTCGCGAACCCATATTCTGAAAGGACGCTCGGAGAAATCAACAGCCGTCACCTTCTCGGTGACGAACTCGGCACCGAACCGGGCAGCCTGCTGGCGCATGCGCGTCATCAACTCGGGGCCGTCGATGCCCTCGGGAAACCCGGGGAAGTTCTCCACCTCGGTGGTGAGCATCAACTGCCCGCCAGGCTGGTCGCTGGTGCTGCTCGGCTCACCTTCGATAACCAGCGGCGACAGGTTGGCCCGGGCGGTGTAGATCGCGGCGGTGAGTCCGGCTGGGCCGGAGCCGATGACGACGACCGGATGGTGGCTCACGCGTTCTCGGTGTTCTTGGTATGACGCAAGCGGAGCACGACAAAGCCGACCAGCATCATCAGCCCGCCGGTGATCATGTACGACAGCCACACGGTGGTGTCGTGATCGGTGCGGGTCATCCGGCTGAGCACCACCTGCGCCAAGCGCACGAACAGAATGGTGCCGAGCGGCGCAGCCACGAACAGGCAGATCATCGCCAGCAACCCGAACACCAGGCCGCGCGAGGCCTTGACCGCGTTGTCGGTGGCGAGCGAGCGCACCTTGCCCACCGACCGCTCGATGGTGTCGGCCAGGTCGGGGGCCCAGTTGGGATTGGTGAACGGAGTGCCGGACATGCCTCCGAGCCTAGCTTTGACAGCCGCTGCGGTCACCAGAGGCTGAGTGCGAGCATGGCGATCGCCCCGTGGTAGGTGATCATGATCGTCACCGACATCCATGCCTTGGAGGCGACGAAGCGTTCCCAGCCGAGGATCGAGTCGCTGGTGACGAACAGGGCGGTGCCGGCCACGACCAACCACCGCCCGGTCGACCAACCGACGATGGTCATCGCCGAGATGACGGCGAGATAGGCGCCTACCGGCAGGCGCAGCGCCGGATCCTGCTGTTCGGCGCCGGCGACGATCTGCCGCCCTGCCGTGGCCACGAGCAGGAAGGTGAGCCCGACGGCGAAGGCGCCCATCCACCACACGTCGAGCCCGAAGCGCAGAAACAGGGCGACGAAAGCCACGTGGCCGAGAAGGAACGAACCCAACCCGACCACGAAGTTGTCGAACACCGGCATCAACACCACGTCGCCCACCAGGCACAGCGCCAGGGCGACGACGGCGATCACGGTCTGCACGGCGTCGGCCCCGGCCACCAACGCGAGCGCGATCACCAGCACCGTGGTGAGCGGCTTGGTGACCACCTCGATGCCGTGCAGGTGGCGCCACCTCGCCCACCAGTCGATCCCCGCGCAGAACACCATCGCCACGAGCAGCGCCGAAGCCATGGTCACCTCACGGGGCGACCTCGGCGAGCACGTTGCACTGCTCGTCGATCGCCTGCGTCACGCCGGTCACCGTATCGCGCACGGCGATCGCCGGCGTACCTGCGTAGACGATGGCGACGACGAACACCTGGTCTTCGTCGAGGCATTGCAGCGCGGCCGAGCCGCTCATCATCACGTCGCCGCCGAGCCCGTCGGCTTCGGGCGCGTCGGGCAACGGTGCCAGCTTGGCCTCCACCAGATCGAGCAGTTGCTCGGGCGAGTTGACCGCGATCACCACCTCGGCAGGGGCGTTGATCGCCCCGATCGTCGGGGTCGCGTATTCGTCGGCCTGTGAACCGTCGGCAGCGTCGTCACCGCCGCCGGTCGCGGCATCCTCGGTGGAGGCAGCCACCCGTTCAGCCGCCGATGGCTGGTCGAGGGCGGCATCGTCCGAGTCGCGCGAGCGCCCGAAAGTGGCCACGCCGACCACGCCGACCACCGCCACAGCGGCGGCGGCGGCCACCACGCGCAGCGGCCAGCGCCGTCGAGACGCGATGTCGACCACCTGCGTTCCACCTGCCGTGGATGTTGCGTCCGCTGCACTCTCGTCGACCAGCCGGTCGTGCTCGGCCATGGCCACCGCCACCGCGTTGTCGCGCATCGCGGCATCCACCGCCAGCGGGGCTTTCAGCGCCTCTCGCACGGCGGCGAAGGCCTGCACGGTCGCCGCCAACTGCGGCGACACAGCCCCCTGCCCGGCCTCGGCCCGCCCGCCAGCCAAGTCGGCGGCACCGTCGACCAACGCGCTGGCAAGCAGCTCGTCGTCGTTCGCTTCGGGATGCAGGTGATCTGTCATGTCAGTGGTGTGCTCTCGGCGGCAGTTGTTTGACGTGTGCCGGGCCCCGATTGGTTCCTGGCCGGTTCGCTTGCGGTGTCGTGCAGCGCCGCGGCGAGGTGTGCCCGACCGCGGGCGATGCGGCTCTTCACCGTGCCGACCGGCACCGCGAGCACTGCCGCGATCTCTGCGTAGTCGAGGTCGGCGACGTCGCGCAGCACGACGGCGACGCGGAACTCCTCGGCCAGCTCTCCAAGTGCTGCCCCGAGCAGCATCCGGTCGGCCAACTGCTCGGCAACGCCGTCGCCGCCAGCTGCGGGGGAGGGGTCGGCCCGTCGGTCGAGTTCGCTGCGACGCGAATCGTGATCGTGCTCGTCGACCCCATCGAGCAGCGGCCGCCGCCGCCGCCGGCGCAGCTCGTCGAGGCTCGCGTTGGTGGCGATGCGGTACACCCAGGTGGCGAACGACGAGCGACCGTCGAAGCGCTGCAACCCGCGCGCGATCGACAACAGTGCTTCCTGCGCGGCGTCGTCGGCGTCGGCGTCGTTGCCCGTGATCCGCCGACACACGGCATGGATGCGGTCGTAGTGAGTGCGCAGCAGGCGCTCGACCGCCGCCCGGTCGCCGTTGCGGGCCGCGGCGACAAGCGTGTCGTCGTCGGCGGGCATCACCCCAAGTTACTCAGTGAAGCCGAGCTCCTGGATGGCACCGCGGTAGCGCGAGTCGCTGCAGCCGGGGTCGGGTGCCAGTTCGTTGAACGACACGAGCACGTAGCGCACCGCCGTAGAGAACGACACGGTCTCGGTGACCGGTGAGTCCTGCCCGGCGAAGCGGCCCACTTCCGAGCCCCACGCGGCGAAGTTGGCCGGTTGCGTGCCCTCCGGAGCGCCGTACACCTTCACCTGGTAGGGGGCGCTGCCGAGGGTGAAGGTGAACTGGCCGGTGCGCGCCGCGCCGAGATCGAGCACCAACCCGACACCGCCTTTGCCACCGAGGTACTGGTTGTCGTAGCACAGCGTGGTCCACGCGGAGTCGATGTCGCCGTCGGTGGCCAGCGGCACCAACTCGGCCCGTTCGTCGCCGTCGCCGTCGGGATCGAACGAACTCAGCACCGCCTCCGACAGCGGGGGCACAGTCGACTGCATCGCCGGGGCGGTCACCGCTGCGCCGGAGGCCGAGGTCGCGGGCTCGGTGGCCGCCGGTGCACCCGAGCCGCCTTCGCTGGTCATCGTCACCCACAACACCAAGGCGACGACGAAGGCGATCAGCAGCAGGCCGCCGACGATCACCGCCGACGGTCGCGCGCTCTGCTCGAAGGCGCGGTTGGGCTGCTGGCGCGGTCGCTTGGTGGCCGGGGGAGTGCGGTCGACCCGCACAGCGTTGCCTGCCGGGCGGCCGGCGCGCACCGGTTGGTAGCCGCCCACCGGCGTGGGCGTGCGCACCTGCGCCGGGCGCACCCGATCGGGCACGGTGCGTCCGGCCGAGGGTGTCTGCTGGCGGGTGGCATCGCGTGGCCCACCCACACGTGGCTCGCGCGGCCCGGTGTCGTCGTCGTCATGTCGCGGCAGGCTGGCGATGCGCTGCAGTTCGGCACGCACTGCCTCGCCGCTGGGCAGGCGCTCGTCGGGGCGCCGGGCGAGCAGACGGTGGATCAGGCCGGCCAGGCCGTGGGGAAGCGTGGGGCGCAGACGGGTGAGGTCGGTGGGGTCGCGGTTGAGCCTGGCCAGCGCGGTGTCGGCGTCGGTCTCGCCGAGGAATGGCACCCGACCGGCGAGGCACTCGTAGAGCACCAGCCCGAGCGAGTAGAGGTCGGCCCGCCCATCGAGCTTGCGCCCGCGCACCTGCTCGGGCGACAGGTACTTGGCCGTACCCATCATCACGTTGGGGCTGGTGAGGTCGTCGCTCTCGTTGCCGTACAGACCCTTGGCGATGCCGAAGTCGGTGAGCAGCACCCGCCCGTCGGAGGTGATCAGGATGTTGCCCGGCTTGATGTCACGGTGCACCAGGTTGGCCTGATGGGCACAGTCGAGTGCAGCGGCCACGCACTGGCCGATGTGCATGGTGAGGTCGGGGCTGAGTCGCTTCTGCTCGTCGAGCAGTTGGCGCAGGCTCTTGCCGTTCACCAGTTGCATCACCACCGCCTGGCGTCGCTCACCGCCGATCTCGTCCTCCAGCGTGTCGTACACGGCGACGATGTTGGGGTGGCTGAGCAACGCGACAGCGATCGCCTCGCGGCGGAAGCGTTCGACCACCACCGGGTCGGCGGCCAACGCCGGCTTGAGCAACTTGACCGCTACCTGACGGGTGAGCAGCAGGTCGGTGGCCAGCCACACTTCGGCCATGCCTCCCTGCGCGAGACGACGCTCCAGCCGGTAGCGCTGGGCGAGAATCGCAGGGGGCAACGACGCGGTGCTCGCGCCTGGTGGGGAGGCAGACATGTCCGCCCCTCGACGATAGTGGCGCCGGGCGTTGTAGACCGGGCAATCAGCCGCGGTCGATGGTCTGGTCAGGGAGCCAGCGCGTAGGCGACGCCCATCGTGCCGCGACCGGCGTGCGAACCCACCACTGGGCCGATGTCGCTGATCACGATCTCGCCCTTGTAGTGCTCGCGCACCATCGCCACGAATTCGGCGACGTCGTCGCAGCGGGCATGCAGCACCATCAGGTTCTCTATCGGGCCGGCATTGGCGACGACGTCGACGATGAACGCCAGCGCCCTGGTACGCGTGCGCTGCTTGCCGCCGGGCTCGACCTTGCCGTCGCGCACCTCGATGATCGGCTTGATCGCCAGCGCCGAGGCGAGCAGCGCCCGGGCCGCACCGATGCGCCCACCCTTGCGCAGGTTCTCGAGAGTGTCGAGCGCCCCCCACACCTTGGTGCGGCTGGCAAGGTCGTTGGCCCGCTCGACGATCGCCCCGTGGCTCGCGCCCTCGGCAGCGAGCCGCGCGCAATCGACGGCGATCACGCCCAGGCCGAGGGTGACCGTGCGGCTGTCGATGACGGTGACCTTGATCTGGTCGGCGACAGCCCGCGAGGCGATCTCGGCCGACTGCATCGTGGCCGACAGGGCGGCGCTGATGTTGACGACGACGATGCTCGTCGCCCCCTCCGCGATCAGCTTGCGGTAGACGGCGGCGAACTGTCCCGGCGACGGCGCAGCCGTCTCGGGCAGGGTGGACGACTTCTTGCACATCGCCCAGAACTCGGCCGGGGTGAGCTCGGCACGGTCGACGTATTCGCGCTCGCCGAAGCGAATGCTGAGCGGGACGATCTCGATTCCGAGGTCGTCGGCCACATGCTGGGGCAGGTCGCACGACGAGTCGGTGACTATGCGGACGCGGTTGTAATTCACTGTTCGTTAAGGGTACTAGCTTCCGCGTCCGGCGGCATTTTCGCGTCGGGGTTGTCGGGGTTGTCGGGGCTGGTGTCGGGGCTGTCGGCTTCGCGTGAGCCGTTCACCGGGTGTCGCCCGGCGGTGGCCTCGGCGGCGCGCTGACGCCTGTTCTGGCGCAGATGACGCAACCACCACGAGAGCAGCACCAGCGCCAGCGCCCCGGTCACCAGGTTGCCCAGGCCGCTGATTGCGTTCACACTCGCCCGTAGCGGCACCGGACTCCCCAAGCGCCGTCCGCCGTTGGGTGTGAACACCTCCAACGTCACCGGCGAGTCGCCGTTCGAGCGGGCCTCGATGCGCACCATCACCTCGGTGAATTCACCTGGTTCGACGGTTACCAACTGCGGGCCGTCGGGGAACAGCAGCTTGGGCGAACTGAGCCGCACGAGGACGCTGAGTGGCACGTCGCCGTTGTTGGTGATCTTGATCGGCACCGTGCTACGCCGGCCGGTGAGGGTGAAAGCGAACGCGTCGGGGATCTCGATCGCGCCGCGGATGGCGGCGAACTCGGTGCGCATCTCGGCGGCGATGTCGACCACCTCCGCGTCGGTGAGCGCCGAGGTTGCCAGCAGCCCGATCACCTGCCGCCACTGTGCCGAGCGGGTGGTGGTGGCGGTGAGCATGCTCGCTGTGTCGTCGGCCTCGGACGTGAGCGCCTCCGCCGTCGCCACCCGTTCGCGGATGCTGCCATCGACGCTCGCCGGCAGCGGGGCCTTCAGCGGCTGGCCGCCGAGGTCGAGGATGGTGGCGGTGCGCAGGCCGAGTGTGTCGAGCCGCACAGGCTCGAGCCCCTCGGTGGAGGTGAGCAGATCGGCGAGCGCGGCGAACACCTCCGGGTCGGGCAGCCCCAGGTCGGCGGCGGCGATGACCACGCCGTGACGCGAGGGGTCGTCGCCGGCGGCGACCAGTCGCTCGCGCTCGGCCAACAGGTACACGGCCGCGACCACCGCCCGTTGTGCGGGGTCGACGTCACTCTCGCCGAGCAGGTTGGCGATACGCGGGTCGACCACCACCCCCGGCACGGTGGCGCCGCCATCGACGGCGACGTCGACCACGCCACTGGCATCGGTGATCACGGTGCTCGCGGTCGGGCCTGCGGTGGTGCTGGTGCCCAACTGCTCGTAGGCGTCGGCGGTGAACACGAACAGGCGCGCACCCAACTCGCGCAGCAGTGCCCCCCCGGCCGCGCTGGGGGCACGATCGAGCAACACCACCGTGCGCTGAGGCGAGGAGGAGGCGACCGCGGCCAGGGCGTCCTCGCCGGCGCGCAGCCACTGGCTGTAGAGGCCCTGCTGCCCGGCGTCGGCGGCAGCCGAGGGGTCGAGCGGCAGCACCGGTCCGGCCAGCACGTCGTCGCCCACCAGCGCCGCGCGCAGGCTGTCGAGCACTGCCGCGCCGGTGTCGGCACCCGGTCCGCCTGCAAGCGTGTCGACCACGGCCGGCGGCACCCGCGTGGCAACCGGCACCGGCGACTGCTCGAGCAGGGCCGCCAGCCGGTCGAGTTCGGCGATCATCGCCTCGTCGAGCCGCAACGCCCCTGTCGTCGACAGGGTGGCATCGTCGAGGGTCACGTCGGTCGTCGTACTCATAGCCACCGCGACGTGCAGTGGTCGGGCGGCGGTGTCGTCGGCCGCGGGCAGGCGATGAACGAAGGTGAGCAGTTCGCCGATCGTCTGGTCGCCGCGGGTGATCGACACCGTCAGCGGATAGAGACCCTGTGCGGGCATGGTCAGTGCGCCGGACGTGCGTCGCTCGGACTCGGTCGCGATCGACACTGCCAGGTCGGCCACGTCGGAATCGGCGACGAACGCGGTTGCGACGGTGACGGTGTCGATCACCTTGCCGCGACCACCCAACAACACCGCGTCGACGGCTACCCGATCGGCAACCGGTGAGTACGCGGCGACCACCAGCGAGGTGTCGGCCAACTGCGCCCGATCGGTTCCGTCGGGCAGGTCGAGGTGGAGGCTCAGAGTGCCATCGGCGGCGAGGTCGAGGTGTT
>CAUJEE010000216.1 GCA_963169215.1 Actinomycetota bacterium | reverse complement strand
GCCGTGCTGGTGCACTGTGCCGGCGTGCTTCGGCGCGAGGTGCGGGCCAACGACGTGCTCGCCCGCTGGGGCGGCGAGGAGTTCATCGTCCTCATGCCGAACACGACCGCCGAGGAGGCGCTGGCCTGTGCCGAGCGGCTGCGCAACGCCCTCGCCGAGGCCGAACTTGCCGGCGCCGAGGTCGACGGTCCTGACGGAGTGCACGTGACGGCATCCTTCGGCGTCGCCACGCTCGGTCCCCGCGATGCCTTTCACGAGGCGCTGCGTGCCGCCGACGCGGCGCTCTACGCGGCCAAGGCCGCCGGTCGCAACCAGGTGCGGATGGCCGACACCCAGACCTGACGGCCGCCGTCGGCGCCCACCGTCAGGACAGCACCACCATGCGCAGTTCGGTCATCTCCCGCACGCTGTAGGCCGGGCCTTCGCGGGTGTTGCCGCTGTCGCGGATGCCGCCGTAGGGCTGCTGGTCGGCCCGCCATGTGGGTACCTCGTTCACCAATACGCCGCCGAAGTCGAGCTCGCGCACCGCACGCAGTGCAACGCTGATGTCGGCGGTGAAGATCGCCGCCTGCAGCCCGAAGGTCGTGTCGTTGGCCAGCGCCAGAGCCTCGTCGAGAGTGTCGTAGGGCGTGACCGCCACAACTGGCCCGAAAACCTCCTTGGCGCACACCTTCAGCTCGGGGGCCGCGTCGGCGATCACCGTCGGGCGCAGCACGCCATCGGGCTGCAGAGCTCCACCGGTCATGACCCGTGCCCCAGCGCCCGCCGCCTCCTCGATCCAGCCCAGTACCCGGTCGCGTTCGGCAACGGAGATCAGCGCCGACACGTCGGTCGCTTCGTCGAGCGGATCGCCCACCACCAACGACTCGACGTGCGCCGCCAGCGCGGTGGTGAACTGCTCGGCGATCGAGCGGTGCACCAGCACGCGTTGGGTCGAGATGCAACTCTGCCCGGCGTGGCTGAAACCGGCGACCTTGATCTTGGCCGCGGCCGTCTGCCAGTCGCCATCGGGTTCGATGATGCAGGGCGCGTTGTTGCCCAACTCCAGCCCAACCCGCTTGCGTGGCGCACGGGCGCGGATCGCCCAGCCCACCTCCGGCGAGCCGGTGAAGGTGATCAGCGCGACGTCGGGGTGGTCGACCAGGGCGTTGCCGACGGTACCCCCGCCGCCGGTGACCACCTGCAGGTGGTCGGCGGGCAGGCCGCACTCATCGATCAGCATGTGGGCCAGGGCGAGGCTGCTGAACGGTGTCTGGCTGGCCGGCTTGAGCACCACCGGGCAGCCGGCCGCGATCGCCGGGCCGACCTTGTGCACCACCAGGTTGAGCGGAAAGTTGAACGGCGCGATCGCGCCGACAACACCGATCGGCACCCGCATGGTGAACCCGAGCTTGCCCTCGCCGGCCGGGATCGCATCGAGCGCGATCACCTCCCCGCTCAGCGTGCGCGCCTCGGCCGCGCAGAAGTGGAACGTGCCAACTGCCCGCTCGGCCTCGACCCGGGCGGTGCGGATCGGCTTGGCCGCTTCGCGGGCGATGATCTCCGCGAACTCGTCCCGACGCTCGGCCAGTCGCTGAGCGGCGCGGTCGAGGATTTCGGCCCGCTTCCACAACGGCAGCGGCTGCTCGCGCAATGCCCGCCGTGCACGGCCGACCGCGGTGTCGACGTCGGCGGCGGTCATCGCCGGGATCTCGCCGATGACTGCGCCGTCGTATGGCGCGCGGACGGTGATTGTTTCGGTCATGCCGCGGACGATACTGGGCCGGTGAGCCTCTCGCGGCACCCCTACCTGCAGACCGACGGCCCGATCGCCTTCGCCCACCGCGGCGGTGCCACCGACGCGCCGGAGAACACCATGCCGGCCTTCCAGTACGCGGTCGATCACGGCTACCGCTACGTCGAGACCGACGTGCAGGTCACCGCCGACGGGGTGCTCGTCGCGTTCCATGACGACGACCTGCAGCGCACCTGCGGACGACCGGGGCGGATATCTGCCCTGCCGTGGAGCGAGGTGTCGACGGCCCGGGTCGACGGCGAGGCACCGATTCCGCTGCTCGAGGACATCCTCGGCGCATGGCCTGCGCTGAAGGTGAACATCGACTGCAAGACCGACCGGGCGGTCGATGCGCTGGTGGCGACGCTGCGCCGCACAGATGCTCTCGACCGGGTGTGCGTCGGTGCCTTCAGCGACAGCCGCGTACGGCGCATCCGTGCAGCACTCGGCCCGCGACTGTGCACGTCGTTGGGCCCCGTGGGGGTCGCGATGTTGCGATACGGCCGACCGCGCAGCAGCACCGCTCACGCCGCGCAGGTGCCGGTGCGTCAAGGGCGGATGACGATCGTCAACGAGCGCTTCGTGGCTCGCGCCCACTCCCTCGGCCTGCATGTGCACGTGTGGACGATCGACGATCCGGCAGAGATGCACCGCCTGCTCGACCTCGGGGTCGACGGAATCATGACCGACAAGCCGCCGGTGCTGCGTGACGTGTTGCAGACAAGGGGGCTGTGGTGATCGACCTGGTAACCGTGCGGGCACCGCGCCACATGGTGGCCAGCGCCGACCAGTTGGCCACCCAGGCCGGGATGGCGGTGCTCGCCGAGGGAGGCAACGCCGTCGACGCGGCCATCGCCGCCAACGCAGTGCTCGCCGTCACCGGCCCGCACCTGTGCGGGCTCGGCGGAGATCTGTTCGCGCTTGTCCACCACGCGGGTGCGGTCCACTGTCTCAACTCCAGCGGACGCGCCGGTTCCGGTGCCGACCCCACGACCATGCGCGCCGAGGGCCTGCGCGAGGTGCCCTTCCGGCACGACATCCGCTCGGTCACCGTGCCCGGCTGTGTCGACGGGTGGGCCGCGTTGCACGATCGCTTCGCCACGATGCCGTTGGCTCGACTGTTGGCCCCGGCGATCGGCCTCGCCACCGACGGTTTCCCGGCCAGCCCGCTGCTGTTCGGCTCGGTGGCACTGCTCGACGAGCGCGGCCGCACCGCTCTGCGCGAACTCGCCGACCAGGCGACGCGACCGGGTGCCCGCGTGAGACGCCCCGGCGCAGCTCGCGCGTTGGCCGACATCGCCGCCGGCGGCCGCGACGGCTTCTACGGCGGTGACTTCGGCCGCGGGCTGCTCGCGATCGGCGCGGGCTGGTTCAGCGCCGCCGACCTCGCCCGCTCACAGGCGGAGTGGGTCGCTCCGCTCGCCGTCGACGCCTTCGGTGTAACACTGCACACGACTCCGCCCAACTCGCAGGGCTACCTGCTGCTCGCCGCGGCGAGGCTCGCCGAGCAGGTTGGGCTTCCAGCCGACCCCGACCACCCCGACACCGCCCACTTGCTGATCGAAGCGGCCAAGGCCGCTGGTCACGATCGCCCGACGGTGCTCCACGACGACGCCGACGGCAACTTGCTGGTAGCCGCGGCTGCGGCTCGCGCGGCTCAGATCGACCGCCAGCGGGCGCGGCACTGGCCGGTGCCAGCTGCCACCGGCGACACCACCTACCTGTGTGCCGCCGATGCCGAAGGCAACGCCGTCTCGCTGATCCAGTCGAACGCCAGCGGGTTCGGCTCGTGGCTGGTGGAACCGAGCACAGGGATCAACCTGCACAACCGGGGGATGGCCTTCAGCCTTGCCGCCGGGCACCTCGCCGAGTTGCGTGCCGGAGCCCGCCCGCCGCACACGCTGTCACCGGCAATGGCCACTCGCGACGGACAGTTGGCGGCGGTGTTCGGCACGATGGGGGGCGATGCCCAGCCGCAGGTGCTGCTGCAACTGGCGGCGCGCTCCTTCGTCCATGGGCAGTCGCCGGCCACGGCCGTTCACGCCCGCCGGTGGGCATTGAGCGGGGCAGCCACCGGGTTCGACACGTGGACCGCGGCCGACGGTCCGCGGGTCACGGTCGAGGGTGGCGACCCGTCGCTGGTCGACGCGCTGACCGCCCGCGGCCACCGCGTCGAGCCACGCCCGCTGCTCGACCACTCGTTCGGCCACGCACACATGATCGTGCGCGACGCCGAGGGCTTCTGGGCCGGTGCCGCCGACCCACGGGCCTACATCGGCTCGGTCGCGGGCGGCTGACAGCACGGTCGGCCTCGACAACGGCCGGCGGTGAGTTCACGCGATGGAAACACGGGCGCGAACTGCGCCTGCTGGCTGCTGGATTAGCCTCAGCGCCGCGATGTCAACCGCACCCGCCCTCAGCTTCGCAGACCTCGCCATGGTGTTTTCGGACGGCACCCACGCCCTTGACGATGTCTCCTTCGACGTCTCCGCAGGCGAGTTCGTCTCCGTCGTCGGGCCCTCCGGGTGCGGCAAGAGCACTCTGCTGCGCAACGCCGCCGGCCTCGAGCAACCCACCGGCGGAACGTGCTCGGTCGACCGCTCGAGCCTCGGCTATGTCTTCCAGGACGCCACTCTGTTGCCCTGGCGCACTGTGCGCCGCAACGTCGAGCTCAATGCGGAACTACAGGGTGTGGGCAAGGCCGAGCGCAGGGCCAAGGTCGACGCCGCGATCCGTCTCGTGCACCTCGACGCTCATGAGGCGAAGTACCCCAAGCAACTCAGCGGGGGGATGAAGATGAGATGCAGCGTGGCCCGCGCGTTGGTGCTCAACCCGCAGGTGTTCCTGTTCGACGAGCCGTTTGGCGCGCTCGACGAGATCACCCGCGAGAACCTCAACGCCGAGCTGCTGCGCCTGTTCCAGACCGAACAGTTCGCCGGCCTGTTCATCACTCACTCGATCGCGGAAGCGGTGTTCCTGTCTACCCGGGTGCTGGTGATGTCGGCTCGGCCGGGGCGCATCGTCGGTGACCACCGCGTGCCGTTCGGCTACCCGCGACCGCACGAGTTGCGCTTCGACGCGGCCTTCGGCGAGCTGTGCGGCCGGATCAGCGCCGACCTGAAGGTGGCCCACGCGTGATCGACCAAGCGACCACCGACGGTCTCGTCGGCGACGCCGATCTGGCTGCGACCGAGCCGGTCGAAGCCGCCCAGGCACGACGCCAGGCGCGGGGCAAACAGTGGTTCCGCGTCACCTGGCCGCCGCTGGTCACCTTCGCCGCTTTCCTCGGGGTCTGGTACACGTACAGCGCGGTGAAGTTCGATGTCGCCGCCAGACGGATCAACGTCGCGCCCTATCCGCACGAGGTGGTGAGCGACGGCTTTATGCCGTGGTGGGACGAACGCAACGGCCTGCGCCCGATCCTCGGCTATATGTGGCCGACGTTCAAAGCGACCCTGTGGGGCCTCGCCGTGTCGATCGTGCTCGGGGTGCTGATCGCGATCCTGATGAACTTCTCCAAGAGCACCGAGCGGGCGATCTTCCCTTACGCGGTGGTGATGCAAACCGTGCCGATCCTGGCCATCACTCCCCTGCTCACGCAGTTGTTCGGCGAAGACCTCACCGTGCGCGTAGTGGTGGTCGTGCTGATTGCCATCTTCCCAGTGATCACCAACACCCTGTTCGGCCTGCAGTCGGCCGATCGCATGCACCACGACCTGTTCACCCTCAACCGCGCCGGACGGTTCACGCGACTGTGGAAGCTCGAACTACCTGGGTCGCTGCCCGCGATGATGACCGGAATCAGGATTGCCGGCGGGCTGGCGGTGATCGGCGCGGTGGTCGCCGACTTCTTCTTCAACCAGGGCGAGAAGGGCATCGGCTACTACATCCGCAACAAGCAGCAGCGAGCCGCCGAGCGCCCGGAGATGTTCGCCGGAACGATCACAGCGTCGCTGTTCGGCGTGCTCATGTTCCTGGTGATCGGCTTCATCACCACCCGCACCGTCCGCAACTGGCACGAATCGGCCAGCAGACGTCCATAATCTCCATTCACCCACAGACGGAGACACCCTGATGAACATGCTCCCGAGCAGCGCCCGTGCCATCAACCCAGCTCCCGTTCGCCGGGTGCTCGCCGCGTCGGCCATCGTGGCGCTGGCCACTGTCACAGTCGCCTGCGGCGACGACGAGAGCTCCGATGGTGCCGCCGAGGGACTGTGCCCGTCGACGCTGCGGATCCAGACCGACTGGTTCCCCGAGCTGGAGCATGGTGGCACCTACCAACTGATCGGCACCGAGGGCGAGATCAGCAAGGATCAGGTGAACTACAGCGGCCCGGTGAACGACAAGTACAAGGTCGACGGGTTGGAGACGATCGTCATCAACACCGTCAACTTCGACAAGTCGAACAGTTCGATCCTGCTCGACGGCGAAGCCGATATGGCCTATCTCAACCTCAGCGACGTGATCGGCGACTCGGGCGCGGTCGACATGGTGGCCATCGCCAAGACGCTAGACAAAGACCCGCAGATGGTGATGTGGGACCCCACTCAGTTCGACATCCAGGAACCGGCCGACATCGCCGCCACCGGAGCGCCCGTGTTGCACTTCCCGGGCGTTGCCTACATCGACTACATGCTCGGCAGCGGATTCATGACCGCCGACCAGGACGACCCGAGCTACGACGGCTCCGACTCGAAGTTCGTGTCGAGCAACGGAGGGTTGATCCAACAAGGCTTCGCCACCAACGAGGTGTACAAGTACGAGAACGAGATCGCATGGAAGGACGGTGCCCCTGCCGACGTGAGCTTCTTCACCGTCGGTGATCTCGGCTTCGACAACTACCCGGCGGCGATCACCATGCTGCGCGAGAACGTCGAGCGCTATCGCGACTGCCTCACGGCGCTGGTGCCGAAGATGCAGCAGGCGTGGATCGACTTCCTGGAAGACCCGCAGCCGATCATGGACAAGCTGATCGAGATCAACGAGGTGCACGACGGCTTCTGGGCGTTGACGCCGGAACTGAACACGGCCGGCTTCGCCCTGCTCGAGAGCGGCAACTTCGCGGCCAACAGCCCGGACGAGACCTACTGCTCGTTCGATCCCGAGCGTGTCCAAGAGCTGTACGACATCCTTGCGCCGATCTACGACGAGCAGGGCACCGAGATCGCCGCCAGCGTCGACGCGCTGTACACCAACGAGTTCTGCGCTGGAGCACCCGGCCGCGTCTGACACCCTCGTCGCCCGGTGGGGCCACCAGCCGGGGCAAGCGTCCAGCTCACGGCGACACGCCGGCGGTCGCGAGCACAGCCTGCAGCAGCACGTCGGCACCGGCCGCGACATGGTGCGGATGGCTGAACTCGGCGATGTTGTGCGACAGACCGGCGACGCTGGGGATGAACACCATCGCTGCCGGGCACACCCGGGCGAGCATCTGCGC